>JARIBI010000155.1 GCA_029257435.1 Sporosarcina sp.
GCACCATCTACTAAGAAGAGCTCTGTGCTGCTTGAGGTTTTTTCATACAATTCAATTGCATTTTTTACGGGAACGAAGGTGTCCGCTTTTCCATGAATGTAAAGAATTGGGACATCCGTACGCTGCACTTCCTTCAAAGCGCTGGCTTCCCTGAATAGATACCCTGCACGTGCTTTCGTAACAATGCTTGTGCTGTCGAGCAATGGAAAAGCAGGTAAATGGAACATGCGCTTCATTTGATAGGCGAAAAGCTGATAGACGGATCCATATGGGCTGTCGGCAACGATTGCCTTCACTTCTTCTGGTAATTCAGATTCCCCGCTTGCCATCAGGACGGTTGCTGCCCCCATGGACAATCCGTGATAGACGACTTCTGTATCTTTTCCTATTTTCTCAACTAGTAAGTCCGTCCAGTCGATCAAGTCTAGCCGGTCTGGCCAGCCGAATCCATAATAATTCCCTTCACTTTTGCCATGTCCCCTGGCATCAGGCATGAAAATGTTATACCCCAATTCTTGATAGTAAAAAATACCGAATAAGCCCATCTGTTTAGCATTACCAAGATAGCCATGTGTGAGTACAACAAGTTTGTTTGATGGCTTATCAGCGGGTAAATAATATCCGGATAATTTCATGTCATCGCGGGATGTCAGTGTAAGTGTTTCAAAGTTCTGCTCCGCTACCCATTTTGTCCAATCCCCATTGATATAAAGATCCATGGTATCGTCCGCTACTTCTAAATCTGCATTGTTTTGTAAAAAATCCTTTGGTCCTCGCTTAATGGCTAAGTCATAGAAAAAGATACCGCCAATTATTTGTATGCTGAAAAATAATACAACTGCTAATATCACAAGTTTCTTCCAATTAACTTTGATTTTCTTCATTTATTTACCCTCAGTTCGTTCGATTCGGTGTAACTATTAGTATACAGGAGAATGTGTGACTGTTTGTATTCGAGATTTTGGAAAAGAAGGGATATTATTTTGAATGCAGTTATCCATATAGAATACCGCATTCCTTTTGAAAGGCAAAAAACACTCACCCAAGTGCAAATTTAGGGAAAGTGCTTTTTCATATTGCATGTCGCAATGGTAACCGATTACGTAAATGCGGCACTGCTGGGTAATCCCCAGTCGGAATAGGCTGCGTATTCTTTTCCACCTTCTGCCGAAAGTGCCCCAATCGCGGGACAGAGAGGTGCCGCGCCTCTGTGATTACTAGTATATGCGATAATCTATTCACTTATACGAGGTATGAACAATCATTTACCTACATAGATTAAAATTCTTACACGCACTTTTTTCGGTTTAAGAACCTTTATAAAGGGAAATATCCAAAAAAGAGTTTAAATGGAAAGGAAGTAAACGAATGATTCAGACGAAAAAAGCCCTTTTAGTTAAAGAGGATTTTCAAACAAGAAAAGATTTACCTGACTGGCTATTAAAAGAATATAAAACTTTCCACGATACTGTGACTGACAAGACATTTCCTTGTTACTTCGGTATGGGCGGCGAATTGAAAGGTGAATTGCGATATGCTTATATTTCTCGCGATGACTGGAGTAATCTACCGGAAGCCTTGATAGATTTTCTAGCGTTATTCGAAGACCCAAAACATAAACGGCACGGTCTTTTTGTATTTGTTGAACCATTTGAAAAAGAAGGCTCATTAGAGGAGTATCGTCAGCAGTTTTGGGATATTCTCCAGTACGTACACGAACAGGATACTATAGAATGGCCTGCAGAAAGTCCCCGCGATCCCGATCACTATTTATGGGATTTCAGATTCCATGGCGAGCCAATATTTGCTTTCGGAAACACTCCCGCTTACAAGCAGCGGAAAACCAGGGATTTAGGAAATGCAATGGTAATAGGATTTCAGCCGCGTAAAATTTTCGAAGGATTGAAAGGTACAGAAAAAGGTGGAGTGATGTCACGTGAAAAAGTAAGAGAGCGAGTTGAGTCTTGGGACCACTTGCCAAAACATCCAGATATCAGCCACTTTGGAGACCCGGAACACAACGAATGGAAACAATTTTTCATTGGTGACGATAGTGAACCGATTCAAGGGAAATGTCCATTCACACATAAAGATATATAAAGAAAGCCGTCATGAGAGACGGCTTTTCTATTTGCAATTATGTTTGATTCTAATTTATTATTGGTGATCTAATATCTCTTTTAACACTTCTGCTTGATTATGCTTTACATCTTTAGCCGCAAAGACAAGTGTTAGTTCTTTGTCGTGTTTTTTTGTCCATTGCTTCAGCTGCTCCAATGCTTCTTTCTGTTTATCATTCCTGTTAAGTTCCTTTTTATACTTTTCTTTATATTCATCATACTTTTTGGCATCATGGTCAAACCATTGTCGAAGCTCTTTACTTGGACCTACTTCTTTTGGCCATTCATCCACTTTTGCATCTTCTTTACTTACGCCTCTTGGCCATATCCGATCCACTAGGACACGCAAGCCATCATCTTTCTTCGTCTCTTCGTACACACGTTTAATTTTTACAGGCAATGATACTCCCTCCAAATCTCGTTGTATCCTATCTATACCCTATTTAGGGTTGAGGTAACAATTTCACTGATAGGAAGCAACCACATAATAACTATTATGTATTCGGACTGAAGCGGAGTTATGTCGCAGTTATCACAAAACTGTTCAGTGAAAGAACGTTATCTTGAGGTTCATTCATTAACTCATAATAGCTTAATAAAAATGGTTTTAAATGCGGTGCAGCTACTGCAAATTCCTTTTGGATTGTATTTGCATAGTCAATTTCCCATTTCGCATCCGGCAAAAACGTTGCATCCACTGTCATTTGTTTTTCAATATGGAAGCCCGCCTGTTCAATGAGCTGTTGGATTCTATCGTTTTCGTATAGTTTGTGCTCGACTAGAAATTTTTTCGTCTGTTCATTTAATTGAACCGATGTTATGGATTTACCCCCAGTTTCAAATCTATTAGTGCATTCTATCTATTCACTTCTGAAGGAACTTCATTTCAGTTCAGTACAAATAGTATAAAAGAAATGAATAGTACTATGTAAGTGAAAGTTTAGTTTCCCCTGATATTTTTGTACAACAAGTTTACGGAGTGATAGACTCTAAAAATAGAATGGTAGGGGTTGGACCCATGGAAAAGCTAGTCGTCTACCCGAAAAGAGGAAGAATGCTTGGATATGGCTTAATGAGCTTAATAACTTCAGTATTTGGATTCGTTTTAACAATTTTATCATTTAACAAACAAGCCCCCGTACATATCGGAGTTATTGAAATCATTCAGTTCCTGGTCTGTGGTTTCAGTTCTATCTTTTTCATCAAAAGAGCCGTCATTCATTAACCGGCTTTGATAATTTTTAGCGAAGGGATAACGGATTATTCTAGATACGCGGGTGCAGGTCTGGTTAAATGGAGAGAAATCGTAAGTATTGAACTAATTGAACAATCCGGACAGCCCTTTCTAACAATTTATACTTTTAACCCTAAACTAATTGTAAATCGAACGGATTACATCTAAACGAATGATGAATAAAGCCACCCAATACCTCATGCCTTCTCAAGTTAACATTCCAGTCAACAATTTGGCAATCCCAATATAGGAATTGATAGAGAGAATTACTGCAACATGGGAAAGTAATGCTAAAAACATATTATAAAAAAATGGAATGCCGGCACTTAAAAATGCCCGGCATTCCATTCTTTTATCTTCAAACTTTCTGAACTCTTTTAATTCCCTTGCCAGTTTTGAATCTTTTTCGAAAGAGTAGAATCCGTCTGGAATTGACCTACTTGAAAGACCCCAATTTTACCTTCTTTCGTAGAAAATATTACTTTTCCTTCCAACTCATGCAAAGAAGGTTCTTCATCAGGTGACGAATACTCAACAGTAGCTTTTATGTGATACTGATTGCTTGCCGTATCAATTTCGCTCTGTTTCACTTCTGAATCTATCAGTTTAATCTTACCTTTTGAATCCGGTTCGAATCGATACTGATAGTGGTAGATCATATTCGTACTTTGCGTACTTTTAAAGCCTTCTTCCGTGTAATAGGGTAAAAACTTCTCTTTCAAATAACTATCCAATTTCATTTCATACTCTTTTTGTTTTACACCATCGAGTTCATTGCCGCCCATTGCTTCCTCTGCCAATTGTATAAATTGTTCATCGGGACCATTCAACTCTTCTTGAAGCACTGCCTCGATAATTTGAATTTCTTTTTCCGGATTCGATACAGTTGCTGTTTCTGTGTTAGGTGCAGTAACTGATTCGGTTTTTTCAGTTGCTGACCCTTGTTGACTGCATCCTGCAGCCGTCAGACAAACTATAATCGCTGCAGCCAGTAATCCCAAACTCTTCTTTTTGACTCTGTTATTCATCGCACTTCCCTCTATTCGTTTAAGTATATTCTTCATTTGTAAAATCGTTCCTGTAATTATATGTACGTATTATTGCAGGATAAGTTTCAATTTTCCGTATTTTTAATCTAAAAAAAGTCATGCACTGAATTAGTACATGACTTTTCTTTTACAATCCAATTACCCATGTCACAATAATGATGACAATCGCTGCTGGAGCAATGTATCGGACAAGTGTTTTCCATATCCTATGTATGGTTGGATTCATATTTAACTCTTCCGCTGTGTCGTTCTGGCTTAACACATAACCGGCAAAAATTGAGACCGCTAACGCACCTAGAGGCATGGCAATTCTACTTGTAATGAGATCTGCGAAATCGAAAATAGATCCACCGAATAGTTTAATGTCCCCTAGAATTCCAAACGACAATGCACTTGGAATTCCGACTAAAAAGATCAGTCCTCCAAATATCCAAGCTGCCTTTTTTCTGCGATTATGATTTTTACGAATTCCTGTAGATACAACAATCTCCAGCATTGCAATCGCAGACGTCAATGTCGCAAATAACATGAGAATGAAGAAGACAATCAAGAAAAATCCACCGAATGGGATTTCATTGAAAATTGCAGGCAGCACTACAAAAATAAGACCAGGTCCTTCAGTTGGTGATTGGCCAAGCGCAAACACAGCAGGGAAAATGACGATTCCCGCGAGCAGCGAGATGACGATATTCAATATGGACACATTGAGTGCAGATTGACCGAGTCGCTCTTCTTTTTGCAAATAAGAAGCGTAGGTCATCATTGCTGTTACACCGACGCTCAGTGAGAAGAATGCCTGACCGAGTGCCAAGAGAACTGTTTTACCAGTCAGGTAACTCCAGTCTGGAACGAATAAGAAACGAATCCCATCCATAGCCCCTTCAAGTGTAAGAGACCTGACAGCAAGCAAGATGAAAAAGATGAATAATAAAGGCATCATCCATCGGCTTGCACGCTCAATTCCGCCTTTGATTCCGCTTTGGACAATCCACACGGTAATTGCAAGGAAAGCTGCTTGCGCAATAAGTACTTCCATCGGATCTGCAATGATGTCGTTGAATAAACCGCCAAAGTCAGCACCAGATAGGCCGCCTGTTATCGAACGAATGAGATAGGATAAAATCCAGCCTCCTACCACACTATAAAACGATAAAATAATGAACGATGCGATAAGACCCATCCATCCAACCCAATTCCATTTCTTACCCATTGATAACTTTTCGAGAGATGTGACGACATCCGCCTGTCCCCGTCGTCCAATAACAAATTCAGCCAGCAAAATAGGCAATCCGATTAGCAGTGTGCTCACTATAAACAAAAGAACAAAGACGCTGCCGCCATTCATTCCTGCCATATAAGGGAATTTCCAAATAGCACCCAGACCAATCGCACTTCCTGCGGCTGCTAATATAAAACCAATTTTAGATGTCCATTGTTCACGTTCTTTCATCTTCAAACCCCGTTTCAAGCAAACCAAAAAGTTTACAAATCGTTTAGTTGTTTCAGTTCGCCTGTCACGGCATCTACACATTCTTCAGAATCCAGCAATCCGCATAGTTTATAGGTTCCTGATTCTTGATGGAACACATATTTAGGATCGAGTGTAATAAACGAAACCATTTTTTCAAATGCTTCTTCCTGAGAGACCGTTTCGACACGAGGTTGTGTATACCCTTCAAATAGAAGTGTCATTTCATTTGAATCCATAAAATTCATGATTTCATATGTATCCTTATTAAGCATGATCAAAATCTTTCTGCGCAGCGGACCTGCAATCTCCCCTAATTTCCTGCAAACTACTTCTATATTTCCCGGCTGCTGCATAATGCGATAGACTTCCCATTCGCCAGATTCTTCAGGAATCTCGGAAGACAAAAACGCAGTCACTGATTGTATACAGTGCTCAACAGCATCATCCGATATAATGTTTTCGGGATTGTTCAGAATTGCAATAGCTTCTTCAGAACTCAATTGACGACTGAATGGCTGAACGTGTATTCTGTCGAACTGATAATTTGAAATGGATTCCCATCGCAGTACGGTTCTTGGATAGTGCGCGCTCTGTTCGTTAGAAAAGTACGGTAAGACTTTCCCATCTTGTGCGATGTACACTTCATCAATTGCATAGTAATCTGCAAAGCGGGCTTCATCTTCAATGGGCAAGCGAATTGCAGTAAGCTGCTGTCGTACTAGCGGCTCAATTGCTTCAAGAGTCATGGCGAAAGGACCTTCTTCAAAATTATTCGTTCCGAGAATCGGTAAAATGCAATGAAGCAATCTTCCGGATTCATCCCATTGAAGCTCTAAAAAGCCGTCCGTTTGAACAGGAATACTTTGATGCATGACATCGCCATCAATTCCATTGCGGGTACGATTGGTTAAAACAATGGTATCTCCTGAACCGAATCCAGTCTGTTGTTGCACCCATTTTAAAAATGCTTCTTCATTTGCCGCGATAGGATCAGCAAAAGATTGCTCGCCTTGAGTTGACGAATTCTGCAGTTGCTGAAAACGGAGTGAATAGCGGGTAGAAACTGATCCATCCGGGAGAATGTCATCCTCATCGGGTGCCTTTGCTGCAGGCGGAAGCCAGTCTGCATTCAGCAGAATATCAAATCCGCCGAATGCAGACACTTCTTGTGAAAGATTGTATGTGTGAAGAACAAACTTGTTAAGGCCAAGCATTGATTTCAGTTCTTCTAACACAGTTTCAATTCGCTGGTCCAAAGTGCTCGCCTCCTTGCTTTACTCGAAAAAGACTTTATCCGTGTTGTACTTAGCACGCATTGTATTAATGATGTAGGTTTCGTAAATTTCACGTTCCATTGCATCATCAACGTTGATTACAGCAATTTTATTAATTTCTTCACGATGTGGTTTTAATGGTGATACGTTGTCTTCTAAGTGCTTTTTCACTCGCGGACGCAGCTTTCGTGCTTTACCGACAAAAAGCAATTCGTCTTGTTTGTTATAGAATAATATGATTCCGCCTTTGTCGCGCGGAATTTCATGCAAGTCGACAAATCCGCAGATGGGTTTGATGGGTACAATATTTGCCGATACTTTTTGGAGCCGTTGTTCAATTTTTACGTCAATTTCAGGAATAGTTATTGAAATCATTCATGTCACGTCCTATCTAGTTTTGTTATAAATCCTACCACAGTTTCATTCAGAATGCGATTTGTCAATATATTGTGACGAAAAAAGCGTCCCATGTAAAAGGACGCTTAGTTAAAAATATCATTTTTCAAAGACTTCATGAAGCACTTTATCTGGTGTCGAGTTATTTAAATTTTTATGAAGCACACTTTTAGGTTTTTGATTCATCGCAGCAGCGAAAGACTGAGAAGACTCGGCTTCTCCGATAACGTGAATTTCATCCCAATGACGTTCTTTTTTCATTTTATCGATATCGGATGCCATGGATTTGTAGAAACGCTCTAGATTTTCTTTTAGTCTCTGATCCAAATCATCGACATGACTGCCGCCAGTTCCTCTATTCCCCGATGGATTCATACCTTTTTGTTCTCGCCAAACATCGAGTCCTGAGTCAAAATAATAGACGAGATCATCTGCTACATAGCCCATAGCGGTGTCGATTACTCGGACATTTCCAACACTCGGCATTATGATTCCTGAGTTTGGATACGCTTTCAACATGTATTGCAGCTCGTCAATCACTGGATGGTTCTCCCAATGAAAGCTCGTCTTAACTGCAATTTGGACATAGTGGACTGACCACAAGTCGGGATCATCCGCTGTGAAAATTACGACTCCTTTTTTCAAGTCGTTTTGGTTTTTTTCAATTTCTTTCGTAACTCTTTCTTTTGCTTTTTTAAATGCTTCCATTTCCTTCTTATTTGAAGCTTCTAAGTATTCCTCCAGACGCTTTAATCCAGATTTTAAATGGATTTTCCAAGCACCTTTCTGCTGATCAGGATCAGCTGGATTCGTATTCAAATACACACTTAGTACACAACGGTTTTCACAATGGTAATCTTTCAGAGTTTGAAGTTCTTCACTTACTGACATTATCGCTTCGACCTCCTCATGATCTGCTTCTCTTTGTGTGATACCCTTCCAATCAAAAGTTAAACGGAATAAAAATTAATTATTGAAAGGCACAATGTGGTAATCAATTTAGTGTATGCGGGTAGTCACGAATCACAGATCATTAATTTGAAAGCTTGTTTTAAAAGTGATGGGAATGCTATACTTTTACAAACAAATTTGAAGACAGGTGATGATTCGATGAATTATGATGTTTTCCTTTTCGATCTGGATGATACACTTTTAGAATTTAATACGAGTGAGCGGAACGCATTCCGTAATGCTTTTACACAAGCAGGACTCGAAGAAGGAATAGATGGGTACAGAACTGAATACAAAGCAATTAGTAAAGTGCTTTGGCGACAATTGGAAGAAGGCACGACGACTATGGATGAACTGAACGTAAGCCGTTTCCGCCAACTATTTGATAAATTCGGGATTGATCTGGATCCTGTAAGTTTTTCTGATACTTATCTAACTTTACTTGGCAAGGAAGCTCATTTAATAGATGGTGTCTTGGAGATGTTAGATCGTTTAGGTGATGTCCGTCTTGCAATTGTAACCAACGGATTTGTAAAAGCTCAAATTGCCCGCGTAGCATGTTCAGCACTAAATAACCGTTTTGAAACAATTGTCTCTTCTGATGAAGCTGGTTTCCAAAAACCGCGGCCGGAGATTTTCCAGGAAGCGCTGGATCGTCTTGGCGTGACTGACAAATCCCGCGTGTTAATGACTGGTGATTCTCTCACTTCGGATATCCGCGGAGGCATGAATTACGGGGTGGATACATGTTGGTATAACCCAGATGGCTTGGAAAATACAACGAATAACATTCCGACCTTTGAAATAAGTGATTGGGCACAATTTAACGTAAGAGAAAAAACAACGAATTAACTTGAAAACAGCTGCTGGATGTCAGGTTTTCTGATGCCTGGTAGCTGTTTTGTTTGTTCGAGTAATAATGTTTTTAACGTTTTTGAGCATTTCGACAATCTAGAGTCCAATTGGGGGTCAGTTCTTGACTTATGCATTAAAAAAGCGAAGCGTTACCAATTAATCCTTTAACTATATTTAAATGTATATGATTGATTATCAAACAGCCTCGATTGTCGATTCACCGTTGTGGATTTTGCGTTGAATTGATGAATATGGCTGGCGTTTGTTTAGGGATGTGAGATGATTGGTGGATTATGAGCACTTTCGCAGGTTTATGATCACTTCCCTAAGTTTATGACTACTTTCACTCATAAGAATATCCTCCTTCCCCAAACATTCCCTCAGACAAAGAGAAGCCCATGCTCGAATTGAGCATGGGCTTCTATTCATTATTCATTCATTTTCGTTTCAGCATACTCCGTGATTCCGTTGTAATATCGGTTTAAAGATGACGGCGACACACCGAATTCATCAGCAATCGCTTTCACTGTAAAGTCGAGAGTTGCAAACAATCCCTTTTCTTGTCCGTAACGGATGGCGCCAGCTGCAATGGCGACATCTTTGCGGGCGTTTGGTTGTTCCTCGACTAAATAGTCTTCAATTAACTCTAGGAGTTCATCTGATTTCCGAGCATGCGCTTCTAGAAATGAGGCAATTCTTGCTAGGACGCCTTGTTCGAAATCTGTGAACTCTTCGCCTTTGTATCCATTTTCCGCTAACTGTTCCCACAAATTCACTGAATGATTCTTCATGTATGTCTCTGTATCTTGATCCACATTGGTAAACGCTGTTACAAATTCATCAAACACAGAACTTTGGTCGACTGGGAAGAAGATAAGTGTTGAGACGGCGAGAACTCCATCCACACCATCCGGTAGCGTGAAGCACCAGAGATGAACATTTTCTGGAACTGGCTTATCTGACTCTCTCCGTAACAAGACCGTCCGGTTATTCAGCCGGTCGTAAACGGTTAAGTAGAATTCTTCCGTCTTAACCACTTGTCCTAGTAAAGTTTGCGGAACTGTCCAGCTTTCAAGAACCTTAATAACGGATGGACGAACCGCTTTCTTCAATTGCTTTCGCACAAAACCTTCCCAGATATCCGTCCGATTATGGAAGAAGAATTCATCTAACGCAATCGCTTCAATCATTTCTTCTGAATACGCTGCAGAAAGTGGAAGTTTCCATTGGATGGCGAATTCACGATAATCCCCAAAGTCTTTTTGCTTTGGATATTCATCATAAAACGACTGCAGAGTGCGTTCCAACTCTTCCGCTTGTACGACTTCTACAGTGAGTTCTTCTTTACCTGCACAACATTTCTTATATTTCTTCCCGCTGCCGCATGGGCACGGATCATTTCTTCCGATCATTTTCAACACCTGCTTCTTTCTAAGCTGTTGTCCAGTTTACCACTTTTTTGTGCTGCATGGAAGTTTACCTACATGTGATGATTCCAGTCATTCGCATTGACGACCCGGTTACGGCCAGACTCCTTTGCATGATAAAGGCATTCGTCAGCCAATTCAAGCAGTCGTAAAAAGTGCTCGGCATGTCCGGGTATATTGGCCACTCCAGCTGAAAATGTAATCGGCTCACCGATAGGACTCACTTCAGAAAACACATTTATTCTAATAGTATTTGTTAGTTCAGTCGCTTCCGGTAATTCAATTTCAGGTAACAGTATCACAAATTCTTCCCCGCCAAAACGATAGCACATTCCTTTGTCTTTTGTGTAATGCTTTAACTTTCCAGCTAAATATTTTAACACTTCATCTCCCATATTATGGCCATACGTATCATTAACTCTCTTGAATCGGTCAATATCTAAAATCACTAAGGAAAAGGGAACTTTTTGTTCCACAAGGACTCTGGCTTGCTCGTTAAGCGCTCTTCTATTTAAAAGGCCAGTGAGAGAATCTGTAGAAGATTCTTGTATAAAATGATTAACTTTATCCTGGAACCTGCTAAAGCTGTCTGTTAAAGCGAGATCCAGCTGAATTGCTTCATGATACCATGCACCGCTATCTAGCGTTGAATGACCCTCTCTTTCTAATTGATCGGTCGCATAATTCGCTAATTTCTCAAGTGGTTTTGCAATCTTTGAAGCAAAATATAAAATAAGAAGTGCAGATAATAGAATAAATGGGAGTGACTTTAATATCATTTCCTTCAGCATCTCTTTTGAGGAAGCCAGCGCGATTGCAGTGGGTCTTTGGGAAACAACTCCCCACTTTGTAAGAGGGACTGAGGCATAACCAGCCAGCATATCTTGATTTTTGCTGTTCAATAGCCTCATACTGCCGCTGTTTCCCTTCCTTAACTCTGCTATTACAAGGTTCTTTGTGACATACTCTCCCACCCGACCACGATCCAAGTGATACAATAGCATGCCGTCTTCATCGACGACATAAACGTATGACCCATCTTCATAAAAGTGTTGTCCCAGTAAGTCATTCAAGATGTTTTCTTCTTTAAGGTAAATACTTCCGCCAATCAATCCAATCACATGATTTGAGGCATCAAGGATCGGAGTAGATATAAAAACTACCAGTCGTCCAGTTTGTGATTGGTAAGGCTTACTGATTGAAGGTGTACCTGCAGTTAATGTCTCAATTCCAACATCGTCTGTCAGCGGCTTTCCGATTAAATCTCGAATGCCTGAAGATGTTCCCCGGACGATTCCGCGATTGTCTGCAATAATTACAGAACTTAACGAATCAGCTTGAACCACTAATCGTTCTGCTTCATGATTCAGTTGCGCAGCATCATCAGAACTTAATAAGTGAGACAGTTCATTCGCAGAATACGCTAGTGTTTTTTCGGTTCTTAAAAGGTAATCTTCTGTCGTTTTCGCTAACTTTTGCGCATAAGCAAAGTTTGCTTCCAAAGTAGTTTTTTCAAGGGTTTGCTGATCAGCACGGTATCCGGCATATAGACTGCTTGCTAATGTTAATGTAATAGAAAGCCATGCGATGGCCAACAATAAATGCTTTAAGGATATCTTCATACCGAACACCGTCCTTCTAGCAAAGTAGTCATTATCTCTCAAGACTATTATACCAGTCATCGACAAAAAACAACACATTTAGTTATCTAATTTTCAAACTATTCTCGTAAATAAAGTTGATTTTCCCCATTGTTTTAAAAAGTTAGTAGCTGACACTTCTCCACTAATGACCAGTGTGTCTTTTTGCTCGTCTGACAAATCGAACTGCACCGCGGAGATTCCGTCTGTGGGGATGAAGAGAACATCCTTTTCTAATCTTTTAGAAACGTGTTTTTCATCGTGTGCGTCCTTCATCGTCGTAAAGAGTGCCTCGTAAAGTCCCAATCCATTACGGATGACTGTTTTTTTCTTATCTGCTGGATTGTGACTCAATTTCATACCAACAATCGGACGGGTTTCTCCATTCTCAGGCTCATTGAATACCCATAAAGGGAAATTGCTAAGCACTCCGCCATCTACGGTCACTGAGTTTCCTGCTAATGAATGCAGGATAACCGGTTCGAAAAAGAAAGGAATACTTGTGCTCATTCGTAACGCGCGTGCAACAGGAAAAAAATCTGGTCTTAACCCGTACTCTCCTAGATCATCAGGCAGCACAATCAATTTTCCATTAGTTAAATCGGATACAATAATTTTAAGGGAGCCTTCCGGCAAATCTGCAAATGTATAAACTCCTTTTTCAGCCAGGATGTCACTAAACCAATTTTCTAGTGCCGTTCCTTGATATAGCCCCATACGCCAATAAAGCTGTAGCCACTTCATAAACGGAATCGGGATAAATGTCTTTCTTGCATCTAACAGTTCGGGAAAGTTTTGCTGCTGCATGATGTCTTCCATTTCAACCGCCGTATACCCGGCTGCTAACATTGCAGCGACAATGGCCCCTGCACTCGTGCCGACAGTACGCTTGAACGTGTAGCCATTTTGTTCGAACACTTTACACGCGCCAACTAACGCAAGCCCCTTTAATCCTCCACCAGAAAAGACGCCGTCAATTTCCATGCAATCTCCACCTTTCTGCAGCTATATAGCTTACTGTAAGAAACATCCCTTTCCTTTAGAACTAATTCATCCAATAAACCAAGCTCTCTAAATCAATTGTTGACTGACACACATTAAGATGTTATACTTACTAAGTTATAACCAGTTAGCTGATTCTTGAATACTGGCATTCTGCGGAATGTTTACCCATTATACGTATTCAAACTGGCGCGGCTATAGGGCCGCAAGGACGCAAAAGTAGGTAGGGTTTGCGTTGCTTATGTTAGGAAACAACTGCTGAACAACGACCGCGGCAATGATCGTTGTGAGTAAATACACAATTCTAGATGATAAATAGAAATAACATTTTTCTGATATTCAATAATCGGCTATACAAAAAAACAAAGGGATGCCCAAATCGGGCATCCCTTTTCCAATTCCTCTATTCTTCTTTATCCCCAATTAACAATGCCAAAATGATCATACCGATAAATAGTGAGGCAAATAATGCGATGGTCATTTGATGGTTATTGGTTGCATCATATAAAACTCCGATTAGCAGCGGCAAAATCCCGCCGATAATGTATCCGCCTGTTTGCATCATCGCTGTCCAAGAATTAGTTTCTGCTGCATTCTCAGTTTCATCTAACGGCAGGACAAGTGCAATCGGGAACATGCCTCCTAAGGGCACTCCCATTAGAAGCGCACCAACCCACAAAAACGGTACATGTCCAGTCGCAAACATTCCAACTGCAACTAACCCAATTAGGAGAATAAACAGCAGCCACATTTTTCTGCCTGGATAACGTTCCATCATAAGAGGAATTGTAATATTCAAAACAATTTGTACCGCCGTCATTAGGCTAACCAGCGTACCCGCTTGCACAATTGTCATCCCTTTCGAAATTGCGATTGGCGCAAGCCAGATAACGATTGAGAAAAACGCTGCTGACTGCAAACCGAAGAATAATAGGAATAACCACGCTTTACTGTTTTTCCAAGGTGAACGGAATTCGCTCAATTTTTGTTTAGAAGACTTTCCTGCTTGTTGATGTACGACTAGCTGATCAGTTGCAGAAGCAAGCCAAGCTGCGATTCCTACAAATGCCAGAACTGCCCATATACTGAGCGCAAATGGGTAGGAGCCGGTCAATTCGTAGAAATATGCGGATAATCCCGTACTTGCAGTAGCCCCCGTTCCGAGACCGAAAGAATAAATCCCAATGACAGGACCAGCACGGTGAGGAAAGTTTTGCTTAATCATTGCTGAGAGTAATGGACCAGCGATGGCAATTGCAATCCCTATCCCAATAGAAGAAACCAAGAGCATCGTATACGTTGGTATGAAATCACGGAGTGCTGTCATGACACCAATGACTGCAACCATGAAAATCATCGTTGCATTTAAACCGAATCTCCGATTTAGCACTGGAGCCAGTGAAGCAAACACACCCATGCAGATGATAGGCAATGCCGTTAGAAGGCTTACT
The DNA here is from genome assembly GCA_029257435.1 of Sporosarcina sp. GTDB lineage: Bacteria > Bacillota > Bacilli > Bacillales_A > Planococcaceae > Sporosarcina. The sequence goes on from JARIBI010000155.1 coordinate 14,871, forward strand.
TGTGCATTTGTCAAAGACAGTTGCCCTCTAATTGTTTCAAGGAGCGGACCAATTGATGTAATGGCTGGCCGCATGTTTAAGGACACTGCAAAAATTGCAAAGATCAAGAGTACTGTTTTTTTTGTTGTGAGTTGGTTAGGATTCATAAGGATTCCTTTCTGATATCAGCATCGAACTTGCGTTTGGTTTCTTCTAGTCGTATAATTTTCTGTGAAAGGATGAAGTCTATGAAACTAATTCATTGGTCCTATACACGGAAATATCAGGTTAAAAGTGTATTCGACATGTTTCCTGACACCGTTGTTGTGTTCCGCCAAATCAATGGGTATTACTTCATTAACACGATGAAAGGGCTGGATCCGCTTGGATTACCCTCCCGTAAACACTATGTACAAATGGAGTATTTGATCAATAAAGAACTTGGCACATTGCCAGCATATAAAAATCGCAGAGCCCTTCAAAAGAAAGAAAGTTCTTGAACAATTTAGACGATATACCCATAGATGTATTGTAAGCTTGAAATTTGAATTTTGCCACTGTAAATTCCCCCACCGCAACGACAATCCGTGCTATAATGGGCAAAGTGTGAATTTTAGGAGGTCAATTATGTTAGCAGTAAGTAATGTAAGTCTTCGATTTGGAGACCGTAAACTATTTGAAGATGTTAATATACAGTTTAACCCGGGGAATTGTTATGGGCTAATCGGTGCAAATGGTGCCGGTAAATCAACATTCATTAAAATACTTTCCGGTGAAATCGAACCGCAAACCGGAAACGTCATTTTAAATAATGACGATCGCCTGGCAGTACTAAAACAGGATCACTTCGAATTCGAAGAAGTGCAAGTTCTTGAAACTGTGATCATGGGGCACAAACGGCTCTATGATATTATGACTGAAAAAAATGCGATTTATATGAAAGAAGACTTTTCAGATGAGGACGGCATGCGCGCTGCTGAACTTGAAGGAGAATTCGGAGAGCTAAACGGATGGGAAGCAGAATCCGAAGCAGCTATCCTTTTGCAAGGTCTTGGGATTTCTGAGAAGTTTCATACAATGAAAATGTCAGAACTTAACGGTTCCGACAAAGTGAAAGTTTTACTTGCCCAAGCTCTATTTGGCAAGCCAGACGTTCTGTTACTGGATGAGCCGACTAACCACCTGGACTTGAAAGCGATTCAGTGGTTGGAAGAATTCCTGATTAACTTCGAGAATACAGTTATTGTTGTTTCTCACGACCGTCACTTCTTAAACAAGGTATGTACACATATCGCGGACTTGGACTTCAGTAAAATCCAAATCTATGCAGGTAACTATGATTTCTGGTATGAGTCCAGTCAGCTGGCACTTAAACTTTCTCAGGAACAAAATAAGAAAAAAGAAGAAAAAGTTAAAGAATTACAAGCCTTTATTGCACGTTTCAGTGCGAACGCTTCTAAATCGAAGCAAGCTACTTCACGTAAAAAAACGTTGGATAAAATCGATATTGATGATATTAAACCTTCATCACGCCGCTATCCATATGTGAACTTCCAAATGGGACGTGACATTGGTAATGATGTGCTAATGGTTCGCGACCTTTCTAAAGCTCAAGAAGGCGTTCAATTGTTGAAAGATGCCTCGTTTACATTGAACAAAGAAGATAAAGTTATTCTTATCGGTAATCCCCTTGCTAAGACAGCTTTACTTGAAGTTTTAGCTGGCGAACAAGAACCGGATGCCGGGACTGTTAAATGGGGAGTCACAACGTCACAAGCTTATTTCCCTCTCGACAATAGTAAATTTTTCGAAGGCAATGAAAAGTCACTTGTTGAATGGCTGCGTCCTTACTCACCAGAAGATGAAACCGAAACGTTTTTACGCGGTTTCCTCGGAAGAATGCTTTTCTCCGGCGAAGAAGTGAACAAAAAACCATCAGTTCTCTCAGGTGGAGAAAAAGTTCGTTGTATGCTGTCTAAAATGATGTTGACACATTCAAACGTCATTTTATTAGATGAGCCGACTAACCACTTGGATCTTGAATCGATTCAAGCGTTAAACAATGGGCTAATTGCATACAAAGGCGTAATGATCTTCACTTCTCATGACCATCAGTTCATCCAGACAATTGCCAATCGCGTAATTGAAATTAATGATGATGGAACAATCTTCGATAAGATGATGAGCTATGATGAGTATTTGGAATGGAAAGAAACACAGCACTCTGTAAAATAAGTTTTAAAACATTTCGATTTGAAATATGAGCAGCTGCTTTTTTTAGCAGTTGCTTTTTTCTATGAGTTTTTTAATACAAGAAATAAACACTATACATACATTTTTGAAAACCGGTAATACTATTAGAAAAGGAGTGATTGACTATGAAAAAGGTTCCGGTTTTGTTTATCTTACTCATTAGTCTCCTCGTCGTCTCCGCTTGTTCCAAACTGAACGGTGAAGATGTCACTGCTCCGGATAATTCCGGGAATAGCGGCCAAACAAGCCCTCTTGATAAAAATGATTCCGATGCCGGAGGTGCAATCAAGGACAAGGATAAAGACAACGATGGTGTTGAAGAACTTGATGATCCAAATGCAGAAATCAAAGATCCTGCAATGCTTGACTATTTGCTCCCTGACAGTTCCAAAGCGCATTATGAAGGGACTGGAAACGAATATGCAGAGCTAGATGTTCAGGTATATCACCCTTACGAGGAATATGTGATGATTTATGAAAATAATGGCGGATCTATGGTGCGGAAACTTTATAAGGTGGAAAAAGATCGCATTTTAACCTTGGAGGAAAAGCATGTTGATGTGACGGAGAACGCTCCGCCAGTGTCTGAAATTGAAAAGATGGCAGTCACGGGGATTTATTTGCAAAAGCCTTTTGAAAAAGGTGCGACATTCGGAAAATGGACGGTTGTCGATACAGATGCAACTGTGGATACTCCATATAAAAAATTTGAACATGCGATTGTGATCGAAGAACAAGGTGACTCCTACATTAACCGAAAATATTTTGTGGAAGGTTTTGGAGAAGTTAAACGAGAATCCGTGATGACGGTTAAAGGAGAAGATGATTTATTGGTAACCTCATCTATGGAATCCGTAACGAAACCATGATACGTCAATAAAAAAGGAGACCCACTTGGAAAAGTGGGCCTCCTTTTGTTTGTTATTAGAGTTTAGTAACGTTTGCAGCTTGTAGACCGCGGTTACCTTCAACGATTTCGAACTCAACCTGCTGGCCTTCGTCCAAAGATTTGAAACCTTCGCCTTGAATAGCTGAGAAGTGTACGAATACGTCGTCTTCTCCGTCAACCTCGATGAAACCGAAACCTTTTTCTGCGTTGAACCACTTAACTGTACCTTGTTTCATAAATGAAAACCTCCAAATAATAATTGCTAATACATGAACCTGCTACAAAAAAAGAAAATTCACGTATTACGAAAAGTACCGACGTCGCCGATCACTTTTTGTAATAGGTGAATCCGTTTCTCGTCGCGAGCACTTGCTATTAACCTTTGTTCTACTATACCATACCACTTTTAAATGTCAATTAAACATTATGAAATATTCCAATTACTTTTCCTCTATAAAGGAGATTGGGTCACTGCCATGCAATAGAAATACCCCATGATATAATTGCATGTCATCATCGCATCCGTCACAATACGTTCTTTCACCAGGATTCCAAAATGCTGCGAATGTTCCCTTACGTGTTTTTTCTTTTTCAAAAAATCGGCGCATTTCATTCATAATAGAAATTGCAAATTCAATTGCCTCTTCTAAAGCATCAAATGTTCTTCTTAAACGAACCATTTCTTCCCATCCTTCAAACATCCACCAAGGTTCATAATCTGCTTTCATATAAATCACTTCATACATGCTAAAACCTCTTTTCCTATACAGTTGACAATTATACAAAGCACTTCGAGTTTTTCCAAGCAATCTGTACTAATTTGCATTTCAAATGTTCGTCTGAATGAGGCTTATACGGTATACTAAAGAGAGATTAATGAATCGATGAAACTTTTCCTGCTGCTCACACGTAATAAAGAAAGATATATTAACGATAAGGAGGGCTGACCGAAGATGAAAAAAGTCAAACAGTTTTTTATGCGGCACTTCATCGTGGCGCCCGTCAGTTTTGGCACATACCTCTTTTTACTGCTAGGAACCGGCATACCTTTTTTGGCATCAACGGGGATTCTCATCTCGATGTACCTTGGAGGTACTTTTGCCATTAAACAAGTCCAAATCAGCTCATCAGTGAAAGAACTTGGAATGACACGTTCTGAGTATCGACATATTGATTTACAACTTCATGAAGCCAAACAAAAAATTAAAAAGTTGAATAGTCTATATGGACAGGTTCGCTCGGTTCAGGCTTTTCGTCAAGTGTATGAGCTGAGTAATCTATCTAGAAAAGTGCTTACGATTGTACGCAACGATCCAAAGAAATTTTACCAGACCGAACAGTTTTTCTACGCACACCTGGATTCCGCAGTTGAACTGACTTCTAAATATGCACTGCTTGCCAATCAGCAACTGAAAGAAAAAGAAGTTCGTATTGCCTTGCAGCATACTCGAGAAACCATTACTGATGTCACACATCAGCTGGAAAGTGATTTGCAGGATGCCCTAGCCACTGATTTAGCAGCCCTGCAACTTGAACTTGACTATGTAGATATTACAATGGCACGTAAAAAAGCCTTGCCGAACACGAAAGGGGAAACATTAGATGACCGAAAATCAGCCAATGAATAATGACGTGAAATCTTTTGATGATTTACTCAGCAATCCATTTGATAGAAGTGAACCGATGCTCCCAAAGGAAATGCAAACAGAGCAAACTGAAAACAATGCTTCTGTAGCATTAATGGATCGTCTGTCACCCGAAGAACAGCAAAAAGCTAAGGAACTCGCCGATCAAATCCCTGTTGGTGATTATGAAGCGATTTTAACCTACGGGGCTACAGCACAAAACGAACTGTCTCGTTTTTCCCATAAGATGCTGGATCATGTTCAAAGTAAAGATATTGGTCCTGTCGGTGATGTCTTAAACGATTTAATGGGGAAGCTATCTGAAATCGACCCTGACGATCTGTCTGAAAAGAAAAAGACCGGTTTAAGCCGCCTCTTCAATAAAGCATCCCGTTCCATACAAGAAATGATGACAAAGTATCAAAAACTAAGTACACAAATTGACCGTATCGGTGTGCAACTGGAACACTCTAAACGAGGGTTAATAGAAGATGTTCATATGCTTGATAATCTATATGAACAGAACAAAACGTATTTTCAAGCTCTTAACGTCTATATAGCCGCAGCTGAAATAAAGCGTGATGAACTCGCAAACATTACGATTCCACAGATGCGATCAGATGCGCAGCTATCCAATGACCAGATGGCAATACAAGAAGTAAACGATATGAGTCAATTTCTTGATCGTTTGGAAAAACGGTTATATGACCTGCAGCTTTCCCGTCAGCTTACTATTCAAAGCGCACCGCAAATACGGATGATTCAGCAGACGAACCAAACGCTTGCAGAGAAAATACAATCATCCATCATGACATCCATTCCTTTATGGAAAAACCAAATTGCGATTGCGTTAACATTGAATCGCCAAAAGAAAGCTGTTGAATCGCAGCGGCTTGTGACAAAGACAACAAATGATCTATTGCTTCGTAATTCTGAAATGCTAAAACTGAATTCAATAGAAACCGCTAAGGAAAACGAACGCGGTATCATTGAAATCGATACGCTGAAAAAGACCCAGGAAAATTTGATCCAGACAATTGAAGAAACTCTTGTCATTCAAGCAGACGGCCGCGTGAAACGGAAAGAAGCAGAACGTGAAATCGGCAGAATGGAAGAAGAGCTGAAGCAACGCCTCCTCAATATCCACGAAAAAACGCAAAACCGCCCTTTGTAAGGTGGTTTTGCGTTTTTCACTGGGCTGCTATCGCGAGCAATTTTCTCAGGATACGAAGTGTCTGGTTCGCAAATTCCTCTACAGAATCAGAAGATGCGGTTTTGTTGCCAAACATTGCAGCAAATAAATCTTTTTGGTTTTCAGTAGGCTGTTGACCTGATAAGAATAGATGGACGACAGAAATCCCTTGCTTCTCTGCCTCCCACACTGCTTCTGCAGTGTCGATAATTCCATTACGATCGTATCCGAACGCAGATGGTTCCCCATCAGAAAACACGAGCAAAAACTTGTGCTGCTCAGATCGCTTTGCTAAGCGTTTGGTCATCCACCGAATCGCAAATCCGTCGCGATTGTCTTCGTGTGCTTCAAAATTCATAATAGCTGGACCACTGTCGATATTTGTTTCTTCGAACGTATGCATCACTTCGAAAAAGTTCGGCTGCTCTTCTTTTGATGCTTCAAATGCATCTTCATAGTATGCCGTAATTTCATGGGATACTTGAAGTTTTCGTAAGACATCATGGAATAGAACAACAGCTTCCTTTGTCTCATCGATTTTATCAATCATGGACGCAGAGCCATCTACGAGTAACCCGAATACGGCATTGAGTTCCGGTGAGGGTGCTGATTTTCGATAGAATGGTTTTGGCCGCTCATCTGTCAACATAGTGGTTAGCTTTGATGAAAGGCGTCCTTTCGTCAAGTTCTCACGCTTCTGCTGTTTTTTACGCTCCAATCTTTTTTTCATCTCTGTGACAAGTGCGCGAACAATTGGCAAATGATTATTTCGCCATTCATTGAGCAACATTGTCAAAGACGGCACTTCCGTATTAGACATTTTTGTTATTTTAAACGTGACATGAGTATGCGCTGACCCATAATCGGAGCCTGCTTTAGCTGTGGTCTCCTCAGTCCTGTTCTCCGTTAGATCCGCCTCTTGCTTCGGCATCCCCTCTTTATCGTTACCTTCCGAGCTTCCCATTCCCAATTGTTGAACCTCTGTATTGTCATCACCCGGACTCGCATCCGTTGCATCTGCAGCACCTTGAGTTCCTTGTTGCAGCTCGAATTCCAGATAAGTTCCCTTTTCTTCTTCAGTCTTCTGATGCCACGTACGAAACTCTTCCTCAATTGTCTCCTTCACTTCCTGATCCGCTGAATTTTCCGGATCTGACATCACCCTTACATTGGTATTCATCTCTGAACCACTTTCGAAAGACTCTCCAAATGTATATAAAGGAAGTACGATGTCCCCTGTCAATTGCTCTTCTGCGAGTTCCATTATTCGCTGTGCTAAGAATCCGCTTTGCCGTGTCGTTTCCAAATCGTAAGAAAGTTGAACGATTTGTCGGATTCGATCCATAGGCAAATGATTCAATCCTTCATGAGGTGAATCTGTCATACCAATATGAATGTCTATAAACAATTGGTTTACTAACGCATCTGCCGTAAATCCCCGTTGTGAATTTGACAGTAGCCGGTCTTTATGGAACTCTGCGTAGACCTCACTGCGCACTGCAAAAGCTTTCTGCGTTCCGATGCGTTTTTTTTGAATGGACTCCATTAATCTAAATTCTTCGAACATCATTAAAAGTTGACCGGCTAACTTAGGATAATGGCTGGACTTCATTTTCAGCGTGAACGTTCTCCAGGCTGCTAAGTCAAAATACCGATAAAAACCTGCAGCAAGCAGATAGATATCCGATAGACGACCTAAATGTGTTACCTGTTCTGTACGATGCCGCCAAAATACACTCATGGCAAGAGTTGCATCTTTTGGCTGATATTCGATTAACTGACGCTCCGTGATTTTTACAAAAGGTGCGTTTGCTAACGACTGCGCAATCCTTTCGTAAAGTAAGATTTTTCGTGTTTCAACGGATTCGTCATTAAATTGTATGAACCGATTGACTTTATCCATCACGATCCCTCATTTCACCCAAGTAGCTGTCAATTCGTTCACGAGATCACGTTCCATTTTATCTTCCAAGAGTTCCGCGATTGCATACGTTACAGCACGATTTACAGGCATGTGGACAGCGAGTTGAAGTGCATCAATAAGACTTCTGACGGAAGCTGCTTCGTCTGCAAGAAGGCCGTTAGCAGCTTGTTTAGACAGATCTCCTGAAAGATTCATAATTGTATCCACTACAGATGCTTTCGCTTCGGGTACTGCATCCTCCAATACCTTTCGTAATTGCTCTGCTTCTAAGTACGGGATGGAAAACGATACAAAGCGGTTTTTCAGTGCTTCGTTCATAGGTGAAGTTCCAATATATCCTTCATTGATGGCTGAGATGATGGAAAAGTCTTCATGCGCAACGATGACTTCTCCTGTAAATGGATTCGTCAGCATTCGCCGATGATCGAGAAGACTATGTAAAATCGGCAGCGTTTCCGGCTTAGCCATATTGATTTCATCGATATATAAAATATGACCGCGCTTCATAGCAGTCACAACTGGGCCGTCTACAAATTCAATAACACTTTGACCATCTTTGGTGACAATCGTTTTAAAACCTAACAACGCTTCAGCATCCAGATCTACAGAACAGTTGACACTATGCATTGGCTGCTGGAACAACGCCGAGATACTCTGAGCCAGACGCGTTTTCCCGCTGCCAGAAGGTCCTTTCAACAGAACCGGTTTTTTAACGGATATGGCAATTAAAATATCCTCAAACAAATGAGGAGCAGGACTTACATATCCGCCTTCTTGAATTAGAAGGCGCTCTTCATCCGTATAGGCCCTATTTTCGCGCATCTTTAACGTTTGTTCGATTAACAAGTTCATGACTTCTCGTCTCCTTCTATATAAAACGGCCTGATGCAAATAAAGCATCAGGCCGTTTTATGGAACAGTGTTTACGTACAGCTACCTGCAGATCACTCAAAATATGTTTTGTAATATCCGCCGACTTTGCCTGTGTTGTCAACGACGAAAAGAAATTCTTCCGTTTCGTTTTTTACATCATAGGTTTTGCCAGGCGTGAGTACGTTTGTAACTAAATATTTCTCAGCATCTGCGTGTTTGCAGACGACTTGCCGGATTGCTGGTGCGTGAAGCCATTCTTTGAACGAAGACATTCTAGGACCCCGCCCTTCCTATAAAAAAGTGTAAGAGTAAATCCGCCCGCAGCAACGCGGACGGGTTCATTAATTATGATCCAAGAAGAAGGTCTTCTGGATTTTCGATTAATTCCTTGATCATTTTCAAGAAACCAACTGAATCTTTACCATCGATGACACGGTGGTCATAAGAAAGAGCCACATACATCATCGGACGGATTTCAACGTTATTCCCTACAGCAATCGGACGTTTTTGAATCGTGTGCATTCCAAGAATCCCTACTTGTGTTCCGTTAAGGATTGGAGTAGATAGCAGTGAACCGAATACTCCACCGTTTGTGATTGTGAATGAACCGCCTGACATATCAGCAAGCGTCAATTTGTTATCACGCGCTTTTTTAGCAAGTTCACCTATAGTTGCTTCAATTTCAGCGAAGTTTTTACGGTCTGCATCAACGACATTTGGTACAACCAGTCCGCCATCAGTGGAAACAGCGATACCGATATCAAAGTAGTTTTTCATGATCAACTCATCGCCATCCAGCTCTGAATTGACTTTAGGATACTTCTTAAGCGCAGCGACAACTGCTTTTGTGAAGAATGACATGAAGCCTAGACGTACATCATTCTTATCAAAGAATTCGTCTTTCTTACGTGAACGAAGTTCCATTACGTTCGTCATATCAATCTCATTGAACGTTGTAAGCATGGCTGTGTTTTGCTTCACCTCAAGCAAACGTTTCGCAATCGTTTGACGGCGACGGCTCATTTTCACGCGTTCTACGCGGCCATCGTCCACTTTTACTTCCTGTTTAGCTGCAGGTGCTGAAGGTTGTGCTTTAGGCGCAGTACCATGTGCCTCCACGTCTTGAACGCGTACACGACCCATCGGATCTACAGGTGAAATCTCGGCTAAGTTAATGCCTTTCTCACGTGCTAGTTTACGTGCAGCAGGACTTGCAATCAAACGATCTCCTGAAGTTGCTTCTTCAGCAGGTGCTTGCGCCGCAGCTGGTTCAGATACTGCTGGTGCAGGCTGTTCTTGTGCCGGTGCAGCTGGCTGCTGTGCCGGTGCTCCTGAACCCGCTCCAACAATTGCAATGACTTGACCGACTTCAACTGTGTCGCCTTCAGCAGCCATTAGCTCTTGAACTGTTCCAGCTTCTTCTGAAATTACTTCAACGTTTACTTTGTCTGTTTCAAGTTCAACGATGAATTCACCTTTGTCTACGGATTCACCTGGTTGTTTCAGCCATTTTGCAATTGTTCCTTCGGTAATCGATTCTGCCAGTTCAGGTACTCGGATCTCTGCCACAATAATTTCCTCCTCTAATATCGTTCAATCGTTTAAGAATTGCTGTTATTAGTTTTTAAGCGCTTCCTCAATGATACGCTGCTGTTCAAGCTTATGCATTGTGCCATTTCCTTCTGAAGGACTTGCACGATGAATACGACCGACGTAATTCACTTTCAAACCTTGAGAAATTTCATACAGATATGGCAACGCGAATGACCATGAACCCATATTCTTCGGCTCTTCTTGAACCCAAACGATTTCTTCGGCGTTCGGATATCGTTGAATGATTGCAGCCAGTTTGTCGGATGGGAATGGATATAATTGTTCCACCCGTGCAATATGCAAGTGGTCGAATCCTTCACCGTCTTTCACTTTCTCTGCTAGGTCAATTGCCATTTTTCCGCTAGTCATAATCACTTTTTTCACGCTATCTGCGTTTTTACCTGTATTCGGTTCTTCGAGTACTGTTTCAAAATGACCTTCCGTCAAATCAGCTAGGTCTGCACCAACAAGCGGATGCCGCAGCAGTGATTTAGGTGTTGCAATGACGAGTGGACGTTCAGCTTCTTCTCCAAGTATTGCAGCTTGTCTGCGTAGTACGTGGAAGTAGTTTGCTGCACTTGAAATGTTCGTAACTGTCCAGTTGTTTTCAGCACAAAGCTGTAAATAACGCTCGATACGGCTGCTTGAGTGTTCCGGACCTTGCCCTTCGTAACCATGCGGCAGCATCATGATCAAACCAGACTGCTGACCCCATTTCGCGTTACTGGAGGAGATGAATTGGTCATACATCACTTGAGCCATATTGGAGAAATCTCCATATTGCGCTTCCCAAACTGTAACGGTCTTCTCTTCTTCTAGATTATAACCGAATTCGTACCCTACAACACCCGCTTCAGTCAACGGACTGTTGTAAGCGACAAATGATGCGTTCGAGCCACTGATGTGATGAAGGGGAACAAATTCTTCGCCTGTCTTTTCATCGTGAAGAACCAGATGACGATGTGCAAACGTGCCGCGCTGAATGTCTTGACCCGACATGCGTATTGGCTTGCCGTCTTGAAGAATTGAACCGAATGCAAGCTGTTCAGCATGCGCCCAGTCGATTTTCCCTTTACCGTTGAACGGATCTTGACGACGTTTCAAAATACGATCCAGCTTACCGAACACATTGAAGCTTTCCGGGTATGAGAGCAATTCTTCGTTCATACGGCGAAGACGTTCTTCAGAAACACCTGTTTGAAGGTCTCTTGGATATCCCGCAAGTACAGCATCAGGCGTTGCATTAGAACTATTGCTAGTATCTGATGACGACTCTTTTACTTTGTCATAAGCACGCTGCATCTCAGCAAATACTTCAGCATCCAAGTTCTCAACGTCTTGAGCGGTTAAAATGCCTTCTTTTGCTAATTTTTCTCCGTACAACTGACGAGCAGTCGGATGGTTGTGCACGTCATGATACATAACAGGGTTTGTAACCATCGGCTCATCCATTTCGTTGTGACCGTAACGACGGTAACCGAGGAGATCTATTAGAATGTCTTTACCAAACTTCTGTCGGTAGTTAAACGCGAATAATGCTGCTCCGATAACATCTTCTGGACTATCGGCATTCACGTGCAGAATCGGTACTTCGAATCCTTTTGCCATATCCGAAGAATAGTGGGTTGAACGCGAATCATAATACTCTGTTGTAAATCCGATCATATTGTTTGCAATAACGTGAATGGAACCGCCAGTCTGGAATCCGCGAACACGGCTGAAGTTAAATGTTTCCTGTGTAATCCCTTCACCTGGGAACGCAGCATCTCCGTGAACCATAACTGCGTATGCAGCATTGGTATCTTGTACGGGAATACCGGGATGATCTGTGTTTTCTTGTGCAGCACGCGTCTGTCCTGCAATAACAGGATTCACAACTTCCAAATGGGATGGGTTGTACGCTAGGAAACGATCCATACCCGTTTGACCTTTATATAAAGCACCGAGGTGATACTTTACATCGCCAAACCAGCCGCGAGTTACTTCTACTGAACCATCTTTTGGCAGAAACGGACCTGATGGGACGCCCGCAAATTCTGCAAACATCATTTCATAAGGTTTGTTAAGGATGTGCGTCAGAACGTTCAAACGTCCTCTGTGCGCCATGCCAATCAACATTTTCTTCGTATTAGCTTCCTCAGAACGCCGTACTAATTCATCTAGGAATACAACCAGCGTATCAACACCTTCAATCGAGAATCGTTTCGCTCCTACAAATGTTCTGTGTATGAACTTTTCGAAGCCTTCGATTCTAGTTAAACGATCTAGCAATTGTTTTTTATCATCAGCTGTAAGGGAAATCGCTAATTTTCCAGATTCAATATTTTCTTGAATCCATTGCTTTTCTTCTTCTTCAATCAAGTGAGCAAACTCATAAGCGATTTTGCCCGTGTATAAGGATTTCAAATAATTCACAGCGTCGAGTGCATTTTCCACTTGAGAAGGTACTTCTTTTAAGAAAAGTGACGCCGGCATCGCTTCAAGATCACGTTCAGATAGATCATAAGCTGAAAGTTCAATACGTGAAGCGTCTTTTGGACGGTCATTCAGCGGGTAAATATCAGCGTTTAAGTGTCCGTATGCCCGAATTGCATCCATGAGCTTGTATGCGGAAAGAACTTTACGGAAATCAGCTGGATTTCCTTGAGTTCCATCTGCCGTTGCTAAACTTGAGGTATAATCGCCTCCCGTTTCAGGTGTACCGTTTCGCTTAAAGAATTCAGCAAGTTCCGGATCGATGGATTCTGGTGCATTTTTGTAAAGCTCATACATCTCCATTACATAGCCAAGGTTCGGACCTGAAAAAGCTGCATACGGTGAACGCTCGGAACCAACACTGTTCGACATGAGTTATTACCTCCACATTTGCCTTTTGGCATGTTGCGCAAATTTTTTTATATCCTTCTTCATGTTACCATGCAAACACTTGAACTGAAAGGGTTTCGTTCTAGTAAGTACATGTATTATCCGCGGACTAGTTTACACCCTGCAGACTCGCTATGCAAGAGTTAAAAAAACGCAAGTGTCCATTTTGTGGATTAAATTTTATGAGTTCGTTCTACACGAGAGAATGAGATTCGCCATTTCTTCGGGTGTTTTGGTTGCATCCGTTTGTTCCATTGTCGAAATAATGTTCTTTTTGTCCTTTGCAAGGTTCACTAGATCAGCTAATAATGACGCTTCTGTAATGTCCTCCTCATTCAGTACATGCGCAAAACCAAGTTTCTTAAAATGTTCAGCATTCAGAATCTGGTCACCCCTGCTTTTTTCAGCAGACAATGGAACTAGGAGCATCGGTATACGGACCGCGAGTAATTCAAATATCGCGTTTGAACCCGCACGAGAAAGTGCCAGTTCAGACGCCGCCATCAAGTGCGGCAATCCCTCAGTCACGTACTCAAACTGTATATACCCTTCCGTCTGGTCAAGAGACTCATCTAAATTTCCTTTTCCGCAAAGATGAATAATTTGGAAATCTTTTAAAACCGTTAGCAGATTGCCTCTTAATGCATCATTGAGAACTGCAGAACCTTGACTGCCTCCCATTACGATGACGACTGGCTTCTCTCCAGATAATCCAGACATGCGAAGACCAGTCTTTCGATCTCCTTCAAATAGTTCAGGACGAATAATTGCTCCTGAACAAGAAGACTTTTCCGAAGGGACATATGAAAGTGTTTCTTCAAACACGGTAAAGATATGCTTTACAAATGGCAGTGCTATTTTGTTAGCGAGTCCAGGAGACACATCTGATTCGTGTGCAACAACGGGAATACGCGCCAGCTTAGCAGCAAGCACAACCGGTACCGACACAAATCCCCCCTTGGAAAAGATAATCTCAGGCTTTAATTTACGCAAAATCGAATATGCCTGTAAAACACCCGCACCCACGCGAAAAGGATCCGTAAAGTTTTTCATTGAAAAATAACGTCTTAGTTTACCACTATCAATTGCATGGTAGGTCACTTCTGGATGACCTGTGCCGATTAGGTCCCGCTCTATTCCTTCATGGGATCCGATGTAGTGAATCTCGTATCCTCTTTCTAAAAATGCAGGGATAATCGCCTCGTTAACCGAGACGTGCCCAGCCGTTCCTCCGCCTGTTAATACGATTACTGGCCGTTTCATAAGGGCCGTTCACCTCTTCTATCATTAAAAAATAAAGTCAATCTCATTTGTTTCTTTTGATAGTATACCAAAATAAGCATGATACAATAAGGATTGAAACAAAAAAGGAGGGAAATCGATGAAATCTTCTCTTCCTGTGGAAAGAAAATCATTCCGTTTTGCCAAAATTGTTATGCCGATTTTAATCACACAGGTAGCACTCTACTTAGTAACATTCTTTGATATCCTTATGACCGGAAGATACAATACATACCATTTAGCGGGAGTAACAATTGGTTCTTCTTTCTGGGTCCCTGTTTATACGGGCCTTGCAGGTATCCTTATGGCACTTACCCCGATCATTGCTCAACATGTCGGAGCCAGACGGAACGAACATGTCCGCCCCTCTGTTCAACAAGGAATCTATGTATCCGTTGCGTTAGCCGCAGTCGTTTTTGGATTAATTCTTTTCGTATTCTTCCCAATCATCCGTACTATGTCGCTCGAAACACCCGTGAGTATTGTAGCGGTTGACTATTTAAAAGGGATGAGTGTTGGGCTTGCACCATTATTCGCATACACCGTATTACGATCGTTCTTTGACGCATTAGGTTCTACTCGTGTGTCGATGTTCATCATCTTAATTTCTGCCCCCATTAACGTGCTCTTGAACTACTTATTAATCTATGGTCACTTTGGCTTTCCTGAGCTTGGAGGAGCTGGCGCTGGTTATGCTTCAGGAATTACGTATTGGATTGTGTTTGCTATTGCAGGAATTGTAGCGGTCGCCGGTAAACCTTATCAGAATTATGAGCTTTTGAATCATTGGCAGCTTCCGTGCTGGTCCTATTGGAAAGAAATTTTGTTCATTGGTGTACCCATCGGAATGTCCATATTCATTGAAACCAGTATTTTTTCAGTAGTTACATTATTGATGAGTTCCTATTCAACTGAAGTCATTTCTGCGCATCAAGTCGCACTGAATTTCACTTCCCTGCTGTATATGATTCCGCTTAGTATATCAATGGGAGCGACCATATTAGTCGGGCAATCGATAGGGGCAGGTCAATCCAGCGATGCAAGAAAATACAGCTTGCTTGGTATAAGTTTCGCCGTGATTTTCAGCTTTATCGGCATCGCCATATTATTAGGGTTCCGCGAACCGATCGCTTCGTTATACACGACAGACAAGTCAATCATCACTCTGGCTGCCCAATTTTTCATTTTTGCAGCGTTATTTCAGTTATCGGATGCTGTTCAAGCCCCTATACAAGGGGCACTGCGGGGTTACAAGGATGTCAACATAACTTTCTTGATGGGCTTTGTATCCCTGTGGGTGATTGGACTTCCTGTTGGCTACGCAGTTGCAACCTATACCGACCTCGGTCCTTACGGGTATTGGGTCGGTTTGATTGCGGGATTAACGGTTGGAGCAATTGCGTTAAGTATTAGACTGCGCGTTGTTCAGAAAAGACATGATCTTTCTAGTTGATAAAAAACGCCGGTTCAGCAATTTTATTTGCTGAACCGGCGTTACTTTTTATTTTTGAATGAATTGCTGTGTCCAATAGTTACCGTGTGCATCGTAACCAATTCCGATGTGAGTGAAGCCTGGAGTCAAAATGTTTTGACGGTGTCCTGGAGACTCCATCCAACCTTTAACGACTTCTTCTGCACTTCGTTGACCCATAGCAATATTCTCAGCAGCAGCGCGGTATGTGATACCGTTCGCTTTCATCTGATCAAACGGTGAGCCGTATGTCGGGCTCGTATGAGAGAAGTAATTCTTTGAAGCCATGTCCGCAGATTTTGCACGTGCAGTCTGCATCAATTTCTCATCCACTTGAAGAGATTTTAAACCTGCTTTTTGACGTTCTGCATTTGTGAGCGTCAAGACCGCTTGTTCAACTTGGCTCGCAGAAACTTGACCTTGGTCAGGTGTTTGTTCTGGTTTTTCTTGAGGCGCCGGCTTGGCTGGCGGTGTCGGCACTGGAGTAACATCCGGCTTTTGCTCTGGCTTTGGTGTCGGCACTGGCTTTTCAGCTGCTGGAGGCGTTGGTTTTTCCGGTTTCACTTCAGGCACCGGCTTCTGATCTGGCTTTGGTGTCGGTGTTGGTTTTTCAACTGGAGCATCCGGCTTTTCTACAGGTTTTTGCTGTGGTTTCGCATAGTGTTTCATTAACCAGCTAGCTAACCCGTTGTAGTAAGCTTGCAGATCCCCCTTATTGTATTGAAGCTGTGTTGGGAACTGTTGTAAATTCCCCTCCACGGTAATTGTTTTTACTACTTTGTTCACTTTGACAGAGTCTAGAGTAGAAGCTTCTGCCTGGCTAGTGTTCGGCAATACGAGTGCCGAACCGAGCAAGATGACTGCAATCGATTTTTTCATCTTGTACGCCTCCCTTCGAAAACTATCGTAAACGAAGAAGGCTCTCGGAAAACTGGAATACATTGGAGGCATTTCCACTCCCTATCTCTTTGTCTTTAAAAATAGAGTGGAAGAATGTTCTCAATGGATATCAATGGTATCGGGATGCATTATTGGATAACGAATCGTCTTGACAAAGCATGAGAAAGCATCTATTTAATTGATCCAGTCAATTTGTTGAATACCTTCGCCAATTACAACTAGACGTTCAGGCATCTTTACATATTCCGGCATCCAGTTCACCATACCATATGCATATTGAAACAGCATCGGATTTTTTACACCCTCAATTGGGATATATCCTTTCATGCGATATACGGTATCCGGAAGTGAAGCCGTCCATGATTCAACATCCTCTTTTTTCACTGGATGCAGGAACGTAATAACTTTCGATGAAAGTGGTAAGTTCTTGCCTGAAATAATCGGCTGCTGTGCAGACTTCTCAGCGGACAATGTTTTTTCAATGAATGAAAAATCTAATTTTCCTTGAACTGTCTGTACAACAGGTGCAGACATGTTCAAGTTCGCAAGTTCCATTGAAATGGTTGCTAACTGGGACTCCGTCACCAAGTCAGACTTATTTAATGCAATAATGTGCGCATGCCGGATTTGTTCTAACATCAGAGAGTGGATTCTAGGTGAAAGCTCTTCACGATGCAACCACCGGGGTGCATCTGCCACTGTAACAATACCTTTTACTTGAAGCCGATCTGCAAATAAAGGTGAATACACCGCGTCCAGAGCCTCCACTGGATGTGCAGCACCCGTAGTTTCAATCAAAATGACATCAATGCCTTCGTAGTCTTCCAAGAGCGCTTGTAATTGCGCCTCTGTCTTTTCAGAACCCGTACAGCAAATACAGCCGCTCAGCAATTCTTTTAACGGAACATCCCCTGATGCGGATACAGAATCTGAATCCACAGGCAATTCTCCAAACTCATTCATTAAAACGGCCGGTTTCTTGCCCGCTGCTTTCAGTTGGGCAATTGAATTTAGGAGAAGTGATGTTTTACCACTTCCGAGAAAACCACTATATAAATATACATCTATCATTGTAAGCCACCCTTTCTAGTAGAGAAGGCGCCCAATCCGGTGTGGATTGGGCGCCTTCAGCTCATTTACCGATTTTGTCGAGTACAACTTTTTTAGCTTTCAACAACTGCGGATCATCTTTTTCAATTTTTTCACGCAGCTTGTTCATAAGACCAATTGCTGTATCACCTGACAAAACACCATTTTCTTCAAGTTTCAAATCAGCTTGAAGTTTTTTAACAGCTTGGGTCATCTTTTCATCGAAGAGACCGTCAATTTTACCAGCGTCATAGCCGACTGCTTTCAACATCTCTTTAGCAGTTTCCGTATTAGCCGAAACCTGTCCTTCTTTCATCTCTTCAGACGGATCTAAGAAAGGCAGCATCGCATAGGATGGATAATCGACTTTAACGTCAGGCTCAATTCCTTTTTTATGAATCCAATTGCCGTCTGGTGTTAACCATTTCGCAGTTGTGATTTTTAAATTGGAACCGTCCTTCATATCTAATGGAGATTGTACTGTCCCTTTACCAAATGTCTTAATACCGACCAGTGGAATATCTGAAGATTCTTTCAGAGCGCCCGCTAAAATTTCAGAAGCGGATGCACTTCCGTCATCAACAACGAGTGCAACAGGTACTTCCACTTTACGTCCTCCAGATGCAGGATAGAGTACTGGTTTCTTACCCTTTTCTTCAGTTTGAAGAACGGTTTTCCCTTTGTCCAGGAACAGATCTGAAATTTTAAGCGCTCCATCTAGAACACCGCCGGGATTCTGCCGGACATCAAGTACGAGTCCCTTCATTCCTTTAGCTTCCATTTCGTCAAGAGCAGTTTGCAACTCGTCATACGTATGTTCCGAAAACGTCGTCATTCGAATATGCGCAATCCCGCCGTCTAACATTTCTGCATAAACGGTTTCAATCGGAATATCGTCTCGTTTAATCTTCACTTCGAAAGGTTCTGCTTTTTCTCCGCGTTTGATAGTTAACGTAACAATCGTCCCTTTTTCACCACGGATAAGCATTACAGCTTCTGATGAAGACATGCCTTGTATGCTTTTACCATCAACCGACTGAATCAGGTCATTCGGCAGCAAACCTACTTTTTCAGCAGGTGAATTTTTAATAGGTGAAACCACCTTGATATACCCTTCCGCTTCTTGAATTTCAGCACCAATACCTTGGAAGCTGGAAGAGATATTCTCCATGAGGTGTTCAGTTTCTTCTGTATTCAAGTAATCTGAGTAAGGATCGTCCAAAGCATCGACCATCCCATTAATGGCACCATCAAGTACTGCTTTATCGTCAATATCTTCAAAATAGTTTTTCTTGATTTCGTCATAGGCATCATAAAACTTTTGGAATTCCTGACGATCTGTTTTTTGAGGACTTACTACTTCGACAACTTTATCATCACCAAATGTAAGTGCAAAAAACGTAATTCCTGCAGTAAGAATGACTAATGTAAAAATCAGCATGACGAATGAGAACGGTTTTATCTTAAAATATCGATTGTGAGCAGGGTGTTGTTCCGGCTCTTGCGGCCGGTTCTGCTCTTGTTGTTCATTTTCGTCCATTCGCGATCCCACTTTCTGCTTCGCATTGCGTATTTAGTCAAAAAAGGGCCGCTGACTTGACCGCGGCCCCATTTGGATTATTCCTGAATTGCAGCTTCTAAAGCAACTTCAATCATGTCATTGAACGTTGTTTGACGTTCTTCAGAAGTAGTTGCTTCACCTGTTAGAATGTGGTCGCTAACTGTAAGAACAGCAAGTGCTTGGCAACCGTGTTTAGCGGCAAGTGTATATAATGCAGCTGTTTCCATCTCTACAGCTAACACTCCATAAGATGCTAGTTTTTCATGTTCAGCGTGCTCATTGTAGAAGAAGTCTTCTGTGTAGACATTTCCTACTTGAAGGTGTAAGCCTTTTTCTTTTCCTGCATTATAAGCTTTCAACAGCAAATCGAAGTCGGCAGTTGGCGCATAATCCACATCATTGAAGAAAGTGCGGTTGATCGGTGAATTTGTAGTTGCACTTTGTGCAAGAATGACGTCACGAACTTTCACGTCTTTTTGAATTGCTCCGCAAGTACCGACGCGAATCAGTTTTTTTACGCCAAACTCTTGCATAAGTTCAGTTGTATAGATTGAGATAGAGGGTACTCCCATTCCAGTTCCTTGAACGGAAATACGTTTTCCTTTGTATGTTCCAGTGAACCCGAACATGTTACGCACTTCGTTGTATTGAACAACATCTTCAAGGAAAGTTTCAGCAATATACTTCGCGCGGAGAGGATCTCCAGGAAGCAGGATCGTATCGGCGACATCGCCTTTTTTCGCATTAATATGTATACTCATCTCTACATAGCACCTCTTTTTCATTTTCTGTACTTATCATACAGTTAAACAGGCGGTATTGCAACGGTTCTACCGCCCGTTCAAAGGAATCGATCTTCGAAATGCCGATACAGTTCGTCAAACAGAATAGACGGCATTTGAGGATCAGCTTTTTCTTCGATATAACGTGATAGCGTATCAAACGATCTCTCGTATCTTGGAAAACTGTGATCATTAAACATACTTTCCGCAAAAATCGTATGCGGATCGTTTTTTTCGCCGCCTCGATAGGATAGTGCAAATTGATAAAAGGAACGGTCCATCCGAGGACCTCCTTTCTTATTGGAATTGAGATTTGTAGTCGCCCAGACCTTCTTCGTCAAACTTTTCAACAGGAACAAAGCGGAGTGCCGCCGAATTAATGCAATAACGCGTCCCGGCTTCCCCAGGACCATCAGGGAAGACATGTCCTAAATGTGAATCTGCTGATTTGCTGCGTACTTCTGTTCTTCGCATTCCGTGTGTCGTATCGAAGTGCTCTGTGACTTCTTCTTTTTTAATAGGTTTCGTGAAACTTGGCCAGCCGCAACCTGCATCATACTTATCTTTTGAACTGAACAGCGGCTCTCCAGATACGACGTCTACATAGATTCCATCTTCAAAATGGCTGTCAAATTCATTGCGGAATGGAGGTTCAGTTCCGTGTTCCTGCGTTACGTGATACTGCATTTCGGTTAATCGATTTTTCAAATCCTCTTTCATGATTGCTCACTCCAATTCTCTGATTTAAATCGTTCCCTGCCAGACCCGACTGAATAGCGTTTATAATGTCCTGGGTTTTTTTTATAATAATCTTGATGCCCTTCTTCTGCTAAATAAAACGGTTTAGCAGGTAAAATTTCTGTCGCAATTGATTTTGTGAATTTTCTTGACTTTTCCAGTTCAAGCCTTGATTGTTCAGCTTCTTTCTGCTGCTCGGGTGAATGATAAAAAATCGCGGTCTGATAAGACTCTCCTCGATCGAAAAACTGTCCGCCGCTGTCGGTAGGGTCAATCTGGCGCCAGAAGATATTCAATAGTTCCTGATATGAAATGACTTTGTCGTCAAATTCAATTTGAACCGCTTCCCGATGGCCTGTTGTTTCTGAACAGACGAGTTCATAAGATGGGTTCGGCACGTCGCCGCCAGTATAGCCGGAGACAACTGAATGGACGCCATCGTACTTATCAAAAGGTTTCACCATACACCAAAAACAACCGCCTGCAAAAGTTGCATATTGTTTCATGACGTACATCACTCCTTATTTTTTGAGGATGGATACTTCGAGTAAGATTTCATCCTTTTCTAGGTTGAACGATTTTGCTCGGACCGATACATCCTTTGCAACAGGTACTTTTGATAAATCGATAAAAAGCTCTTCCTCTTTTGGCCGGACAATCATCCATGAAGGCAATTTCACTGAATCACGTAAAACCTTTAGTACGGTTGATGGAGGAATGTTTAATTGACCTAATTCCATGGATGACTGTTTTAAGATCAAGTTCCCGTCTTTTTGCACAATAGGATCGAAATGCATAACTACAGGCAATGTAAAGGAAAAAACCGTTAACTCGGAGTACAGGATTACGTCGTCTTTAACTTTCATTTGTACCGGAAGTTTCTCGCCTTTCATCGCTTCCCGAATATACGTATTCGCGATCCCTTCAAAATCTTTTTTTGTTGTACGGACTGTCAGGAGATTGACATCCCCGTCTTCAATCACTTCTGTTGAAGGTAACGGCTCTGAGGTTCCTGTTGAACCTAGTAAAAAGAGAACACCTGCAAATCCTGCTGCTACCATTCCTGATAAAGTGAAAAAAGCGATTTTCCATCGGTTCAAGCAATCATCTCCTACCTGTCCATTTCCCCTTGGAACAGTTCTGGCAAACCAAACTCCTCCAAGTATTTTACATAACGTTCTTCCATCAGCGCATACCCTTGAGCATTCGGATGGAAAAAGTCCGTATGATAGACAATATTTGTATTTTCTTCAAATAAATCTGCTACTGGAACGAAACAGCTGTTTCCGTCCAATTCAATCCTGTTCTCGATGACTACATTCCAATCATCAATAATCTCGTCAAACTCTTTTACTTCATCCGTTATTAATAAGATTGGATTGTACAATCCGGACATCACGATTGGGGCATCTGGATTAAGTGCACGAATTGTTCCAAAAATCTCATCCAGCCGCTTTTCATAGCCGTCCATTTCTTTATAAAACGGTTTTGTTTTCAGTTTGAACAAATTGGCTTTTAATACTTTCATAATATCATTGCCGCCAATAGTTATAAAAATCACATCTGCATCTTTAATGGACGCCTGAATATCAGCTTCTTTCAGCTGCATTGCCAACTGATCACTTCGACGGCCGCGTTTTGCCAAGTTTTCCGTTTCTACAAAAGAAATTCCTTCCCATTCAGTCAGGTCAGAAGCTACCCGTTCAAAATAACCGCCCTTTTTCTCTTCGTCGCCCACACCTTGAGTCAAGGAATCTCCCAATCCAACTACGTGAATAGACCTCGGCACAAAGTTAGTTGGAATATCCCAATTCGCAAACTCGACGTTTCGTCTTTCAGTAAAAGGTTCCGCATTATTTTTGAACACCTGATCACACCCCGTTAGCACCAATGAGAAGGCAAGTAATAATATCCATGCTCTTCTTCTCATTTTTTAAATTTCCTCATTTCCTATGATTTGTCGGATTCATGAACAACTAATAATTTTAAGGTCTTATTCAGTGTAGTACATAAACCCGATTGCACCTGCGCCAGTATGTGTACTGACTACTGGTGAAGTGAAAGAAAATCGGATATCTTTAAATCCGCTTTCTTCTATAAGGCGCATCAATGGTTCTGCCATAGCTAATCCTTGTGCGTGAGAAATACCTACACCTTTTACTATTTTCCCCGCTGTATCTTCTTTAAACGAGGCAAAAAGTTGTGCTGCGACTTGTTTATGACTTCTTGCTTTTCCAACAGGAGTGTAAACACCGTCTTGAAGAGACGCGATGGGTTTAATGTTAAGTAAAGATCCGATGATCGCTTTTCCTTTACCAATCCTTCCGCCTTTTACAAGATTATCTAATTTATCAACAACTACGAACAGCATTGTTTTAGCCCGCACTTCGTTCAAGTGCTGAACAATTTCATTCATCGTTTTGCCTTGTTGAGCTAACTTAGCTGCTTCAAGCACTTGAAATGAAAGAGCGTGAGAAATGTAACGCGAATCGATCACTGTAACGGAAGTGTCCGTCATCTCAGCTGCTGCTTCTGCTGATTTCACCGTACCGCTCATTCCGCCTGTCATGTGGATTGAAATCACTTCGCTTCCGTCTTTACCAAGTTCATTATATAACTCGGTAAATGTACCGGATGAAGGTTGGGAGCTTTTAGGCAGCTCATCTGAAGCCGCCATTTTTTCCAAAAACTCCAATGGTTTAATATCGATTTGGTCTTGGAAGACGTCTCCGTCAATATGTATCGACAATGGAACAACCTGGATTCCATATTTCCTGATTTCTTCTTCTGTTAAATCTGCCGTTGAATCGGTCACGACTTTAATTTTGTTCATTACATTCTCTCCTCTGTCAGTGGTAACTGTGTTTCTATTTTAGTATAATGTACGAAAAGGAGGCACTTGCCAATGGAAAGCGCGTTTGACTATAAAACCCGCAAAGAGGAACGGTGGAATGCCATAACTCATGGCATTGGAGTACTGTTAAGTATTCCAGCACTTGTTTTCCTCATTTTAAAAGGGGTTCAGCAAGGCAATACCCTTGCGCTCGTCAGTTATATTATATTCGGTGTGTCGATGATATTGTTGTATACGATGAGTACACTTTTGCATAGCTTACCTGAAAAGTTCAAGAAACTTTTTTCGATATTCGATCACTCAGCAATCTACTTTTTAATCGCAGGTACGTATACCCCATTCGTACTCCTAGCGATCGGCGGTAGTTTTGGCTGGACATTATTCAGTATCGTATGGGGGCTGGCTATTTTTGGAACCTTGTTTAAAGTGTTCTTCATCCACCGTTTTGAAGTCGTATCCCTCATTCTCTATATCGTGATGGGATGGCTGATCATTATTGCGATAAAACCATTATACGCGACACTTACTGGAACTGGTATTGCGCTGCTCGTTGCGGGCGGTGTGTTGTATACTCTTGGTGCTTTAGTGTATGCATGGCGCAGTCTCCCATACAACCATGCAATTTGGCATCTTTTCGTTTTAGCTGGGAGCGCTTCCATGTATTTCAGTATTTTGTTCTTTGTATAGGTATGTAAGGCAGCCATAATTGGCTGCCTTTTTTCATGCTGCTGTTTCGCGTTCGTAAATGTGATAGGCGTAAGCGAGACCGTCTTCTGTGCGGTGGTCTTTAGATTCTGAGATAAGTTTCCACCCCATACTGTATGGAGGGAAGAAAGTGTCTCCTTCATAGGTACGGCGAATGATTGTCGTGTAGAGACGATCAGCGTAAGGCATAGCCATTTCAAAAATTTGAGCACCGCCAATTATCATGACTTCTTCTGCATAGCTTTCAGCACGAACAATGGCTTCTTCTAATGAATGAACAATGACGACGCCTTCAGCTTGGTAGTTCCTGTCACGAGTCAAAATAATATTAAGACGTCCCGGCAACGGTTTGCCAATGGATTCAAATGTTTTTCTGCCCATGATGATGCCTTTCCCCATCGTCTTTTCTTTAAAATACTTTAGTTCCTCCGGGATATGCCAAGGCATTTTATTGTCCACTCCGATGACTCGGTTTTCATCGTGCGCTGCTAATAATGAAATCATAAGTATCCTCCTTAGTTAAACAGCAATCGGTGCTTTAATTTTCGGATGCGGATTGTAATTCGTTAAGACAATATCAGATGTCGACAAATCGAATATCGATTTCCCTTCCATATTGACACTAATTGTTGGTAATTCACGAGGTTCTCGAGTCAATTGCTCTTTTACTTGATTGACATGATTAGAATAAATATGAGCATCCCCTAATGTGTGGATAAATTCTCCTGGAACCAAGCCTGTCTCAAGAGCAATTAAATGAATGAGCAAAGCATAGGATGCAATGTTAAATGGAACCCCAATGAAGATATCTGCGCTTCGTTGATAGAGCTGGCACGATAGTTTACCATCTGCTACATAAAACTGGAACAGTGCATGGCAGGGCGGCAGCGCCATATCTTCAATTTCTGATGGATTCCAAGCGGTTACGATATGTCTCCTTGAATCGGGATTGCTTTTCAGTCCGTCGATCAGCTGGGCAATTTGGTCAATCGGCTGCCTTCCTGTTTCAGTCGCGTCGGTTCCAAAGCTTCGCCATTGTTTCCCGTATACGGGTCCTAGGTCGCCATACGTTTCTGCAAATGCATCATCTTCTGCAATTCGTTTTTTAAAGTGTTCCATTTCAACTTTATACTGAACACGGAATTCTTCGTCCACGGGTGCACGTCTTCCGAAATCCGTCATATCAGGTCCCGTATACTCTTCACTGTTTACCCATTTTTCAAACGCCCACTCGTCCCAAATTGGGTTGTTTTCTTCCACCAATGTGCGGACGTTTGTATCCCCTTTTAAAAACCAGAGAAGCTCTGAGACAATTAAACGAAAAGCTGTCTTTTTAGTCGTCATTAAAGGGAACCCCTTTTGTAAGTCGTAACGCATCTGGTAGCCGAATACACTTAATGTGCCCGTTCCAGTGCGATCCCCTTTTTGAATTCCTGTATCTAATACATGCTGGCAAAGATCTAAATATTGTTTCATGGTACAGCCCTCCTGTTACTCTCTAGTCTTACTATACCAAGTGAAGGTTACCTATTACAAATTTCAAAAAGTCAACAAAAAACCACCAAGACAGCTGTCAGGACAGCCACTTCGGTGGAGTGTTTTTAGACCAGAAGACATCTCCTAGCGTATGATGCGCTTGGTAATCGTCTTCCGCCAGATGGTAATGGAAGTTAAAGAAGTATCCATCTTGCGGCCGTTTCTCTGTTCTGACATGAAAAAGAAGCAAGTTTTTATCTGCATCGACATCTTTAATGTTAAATATTTTTTCAGAGGTTCCGCCAGATGGACGCTCTGAAATGGCCAATTTACGATTCAATTGCACGTGTTCACCAATCTTTTCACGAATGACTTGTTCGATTTGAGGAAAAATCACTTCGTCGAACTCATCTTCAATAACAGGGCCGATTTTTGATCCAAACTTTGTGAATGCGAGGCTGCGGGCACCATTTACAAGCTCTTCTTCAGTAAGTATCTCTTCAGAAGTACTAATTCTAGTAAAATACGGATCATCGAAATGAACGGCATACTGCGTTGTATGCTGAGGCTGTTCAGCTTCTTTTACATCTTCTTTGTCATGAAGAGCCGACCAGATTTCGTGACTTGGAGAAATGACTCCGAATGTCACAAAAGCGACTGATATAATCATCAATTGCTGTAACCATTTTTTCATATTTCATCACCTGCACTTATGTATTTTAAAAGAACCGCTTTCTGAACAGTACGAAAAATAACCGAAAAGGTTCCCTCTTTTCTAATTTCATTGTACAATAAACTTTAGAGTACGTGTATGTTTTTTAAGGAGGTTACTCAGATGGATGTTCAATTAATCGCCGGTATCGGCATGCTGGTATTCGTCCTATACTTAAGCTCACTCAATTTCACGCATTAATTCACAAAACGCCAATCGGTTTCTTTCGAGACCGATTGGCGTTTTATTTTTCTATAAACCCAAAATGGAACTTAGTATTAGGTCTTATAAGCTGTGTAAAGTTGAATTCTTCGAAGACCTTATCGCTAAAAT
The DNA here is from genome assembly GCA_029257435.1 of Sporosarcina sp. Lineage (GTDB taxonomy): Bacteria > Bacillota > Bacilli > Bacillales_A > Planococcaceae > Sporosarcina. The sequence goes on from JARIBI010000155.1 coordinate 41,966, forward strand.
GGGCTTTTACTACAACTCGTTTTTTAGCTACACGTTTTGCCTCCGCCACCCACTCTTCTGTCAAACTCCCATGAACCCCTGCTTGCCGAAGTGGAGCAAAGCTAGTTGACTCGGATATCGTTTGAGAAAACATAGGATCTAAGTAAACAACATCCCACGACTGATCAGGTAACCTCGATAAAAATGAGCAAGCCGAGTCCTGGATGACCGAAATTCTGCGCATCGCATCCCGCAGCTCTGTAAATTTAGGTTCAAATTGTGACAATCCTGTTGCAGTAATGAAAGCAACATCGGGATCGGCCTCAATTCCTAAAACTTCACCAGAAAGCCCCGCTGCAAAAGAAGCGACAATACTATCTGTCGCTAAACCAAGTGTGCAATCCAAAAATGAGCTGCCCGGTTCCAATTGACAAGCGTCAATGAGTGAATCCGATTCCCCTTTCATCAATCGCTTCACACGAAAAGATGCAGTATCCGGATGAAAGAAAAAAGGCTCACTCATTTCCTGTCTGAACAATTCATAGCGTTCTTTTCCCGCTACTAGGAGATCGCTGGAATAGGTTGTCATGATGTTATTCACAGAACGTTTGCTACGTGGAATTATTGAGTAACCGAGTGCTTGGTGTGCAGCATGTGCACGAGCTTCGGTTACCTCATCCGGTCGGCCGGCAGTTGTAATGAGGACGCGACTCATGCTGTAGTGACTTGGTTTAAGGCACCTGCCAGGTGGTCTCTTACTTGTTCCATTTCAAATCCTTCGATTTGCTCTCGAGGTATGAAGTATGCAAGCTCTCCATTTTTTATAATTGCAATGGACGGTGAGCTCGGTGGTACTTCAGAAAAATAAGAACGCATTTTTGCAGTCGCTTCTTTTTCTTGGCCTGCAAATACGGTAAACAAGTGGTCGGGCTTCTGATCCGCTTGACTGAGTGCTTCACGTACAGCAGGTCTGGCGAGCCCAGCAGCACACCCGCAAACTGAATTGATCACTACGAGTGCAGTACCCATATGATCTTCCATCACAGAGGTAACATCGTCTTCTGTAAGCAGTTCCGTAAAACCGCTTGCCACTAACTCTTTTCGCATTGGTTGAACAATTCCTTGCATGTATTCTTCATAAGCATTCATTGTAAATAGCCCCCTAATAGGTATTGGTGTTCTATTTCATACACCGTCTTTCTTATTCTACATGGAAAACATCCGAATGAAAACGAACGGCGTTTGAAACCAGAATTGCGTCATCCTGTGATACACTACATACAGACTTTACACGCAAGGAGAATTTTCATGGATATCAAACACCAGCAACTTAATGATTATTATTACAAACGATTCACTCAACGAGATTTTGACGAAAAAGATGTACTCGGATTTTTAACGGCAGCAGGGAATAATCCCCAGTTTGAAGTTTTGTATGCACTAAAGGAACTTGCAACTTCCCGTGATACAGAAGCCAGTTCAGTCAAACCCTATTTTGACCGTGCCCAAGAAATTATTAGCCGGCTAGGTTCAGGCGGAAAAAAAGAGAAGATCGAACTTTTATACTCATTCAAAGAAATCCGCAATGGACTGAACCTATACTTTACAGAACATGGATTCGAGAAGTTGCCGATTGGAACAATTAGTGATTTGCTGTTGTGTTTCATATCACTTTTACAAGGAATACAGATTCATAGCGGTAAAAACCGTCGCGTAGCAGGTAGTTTATGCTTTGGAGCATCTCATAAAGAGCTTCTTCTGATGGGCACCATTAAGACAACTGTACGCGGTCGCTCCGTACCTGTTACATTTCCAATACTAACTGTAATGAACGAGTATGAAAAAATTCAAAAACAAGATGACTTGGATAGTCCATACCTATTTGAAACAACCGTTGCAGAAATCGTCACGAATGAAGGAAGCCTAGTTGTGACCTTCCCGGAAATACCTTCCCAATTGTAAAAAACAGCGCCCCTTGAATTTAATCAGAGGGCGCTGTTTTTATAATTAAGCGTTTGTGGCTTGCTGTTCAGCAATCAAATCTTCAAGACGTTCTTTTTGCTCCATCAATTCTTCGACTGAAGGCTGCGCCATCGATGAAAAACCGCTGAATCCTTGAGCCATGGAAGCAGCTTGCTGAGGAGCCTGCTGAATCAATGATTTTAATTGGTCTCCATTTTGCTCATAAAGTCGATAACCGACTGCGCCTACTACTGTTCCTGATACGAATCCCATTAAAAAGTCTTTGTTCAATGCCATAATTGTTTCCTCCTCAATCTAATTAAAAAATGAATTTTGGATCTGCAGTACCATTAATAATTTCACTTAATACTTCGATTAAGTTAACAACCCAAGTTAGCAGGGAGACTTGCAAAATCCTTTTTGACCCTAGTGATGCCATTGACACAATACCTGTCAATACATCGGGGTGGTTAATCTTATTTTCACCGTGTGTCAGTACAGTGAACGAAGTTGAGATAACAACTAAGTAGTCAAACAAATCCGGCATCGGGTTTTTGGTTTTCCGGATAAATGCAATCAGCAGCAAAATACCAGTTACCATAGACTTAAGCAAGTCTTTCCGTGCAGTTGCAGAATTGTTCTGAAGCACGCGGAAATCGTCTGCATTTTGATGGAAAAACAGACCAATACTGCGAGTCAATCGATTGGAGCTCATATGACTAGAGTCATAGTCAACAATCATTGCACCAATTATAGGTTCTATTCTAACATGCTGAATCCCTTTAATCGACTGAAATAATTCACAAATTGACTCTTGGTCATCCGTATATTTAAGAGCTGGGACATACAAGCGCATTCTTCCTGGGATATGATGAATGATTTTATGTCTGAAATACATTTATGAACCTCCTTTTAGAAGCAGTTTTGCACTGTTTGCAACCACTCCGATGGTTGCTGCATTATGGACAGCTGCGCCAACGACTGGGGGAATCATTCCAAATGTTCCAAGTAAAATAGCTCCCGTGTTGATCACTAGCGTAATCCGTATATTTTGGCGAATGACTCTCATCGCTTTCCTGGACAATACGCCAGCTTCGTCAATAAGAATCGGATTATCTGAATGGATAACAACATCTGCAGTTTCCATCGCAATGTCTGTCTTTTTGCCGCCCATCGCAATTCCTACATCCGCTGTAGCTAAGGCTGCAGCATCATTAATACCATCACCGATCATCATAACAACTTTTCCACTCTGTTTAAGCAGATTAATCATTTCGGCTTTATCTTCAGGCATCTGATTGGCTGAGTAACGGTCAATGTTAGAATTCTTCATCACTTGCTTAGCCGCCTTATCATTATCTCCTGTCAGCATAATCCGTTCTTTGATTCCATTGTCTTTCATCTTTTGCAACAGGTTATTCATACCTGGACGTATTTTATCCTGAATCTCAAAAATACCTACCAGACGTTTCCCTACCCCCAGGTAAATTCCTTGAGGAAAAGTGCCATCTGGAGCAATGCCCTGTTCTCTTAAAAATTCCAGACTCCCTGCAAAAACAGGTTCATCATCCACTATGACACTTACTCCGCGCCCCACATGATTTTCCATGGTTTCGTCATCATGAGGTTTGGATTTCACATGTAATCGGGCTGCTTCTGTAAGGATCGCACTCGCAAGCGGATGTGTTGAATGCTCTTCAACAGATGCAGCATAGCTGAGGACTTCCTCTTCCGACCAGCCATCATACGTGTGAATTTCAGTCACGATTGGTAATCCTTCTGTAATTGTGCCTGTTTTGTCTAGAACAACTGTGTCGGCTTGTGCCAACTTCTCAATTGTTTGTCCGCCCTTCATTAGTATTCCCTGTTGCGCTGCATTCCCGATTGTCGCAGAAATTGCTGTTGCAGTCGATAACTGAACTCCGCACACGTAATCGATAACTAGCATGTTAAGAACACGATTCCAGTCTCTAGTAATGAAGTAGATAGCACCTGCCAGTAAAAAGGACATCGGCACAACTTGTTTGGTAAAGTTTTGAGATGACAGCTGAACGGCTGACTGCTTATCCTGCGCTTCTTCTATCATCCGTATCATACGACTGACAGTTAAATCTTCACCGGTTCGTTCAACACGTATCGCAATTTTACCTTCCGTTACAACACTTCCGGCAAACACGAAACAACCCTTCTCTATATGAACCGGTAAGTACTCACCCGTAATTGCAGATTGATCAACCTCTGCTTCATGAGCAATCGCTTCTCCATCAAATGGAATTTTATCCCCCTGAAAAATCATTACGGAATCTCCGGGTACAATTGTTGCGGATGGCACTTTCACTTCAGTACCGTCTCCCGTGATTTTCCAAGCGAATGTATCGCCTACTTCCATCATATCGCGAATAAATCCGCGAGTTTGGCCGATTGTATACTCATTCAGCAATTCACTGACTGCGGACATCCCAAAAATCACAATGGCTGAGAATGGTGTTCCTTTTAACAGCGACGCACCAATCGCAGCTGTCGTCAGAGTATCTTCGTTAGGTTTCAGGACAGAACGCAATCCATTAAAAATAATATCCCTGCTCGCATAAATCAGCGAAAGTGAAGTCGGTCGCAGCAATGATCGTAATCCGCCAGCTGCTGGTCCGAGAAGCAATCTCTCTACAACCAATGCGGAAAGTGTAATTCCCAATTCTTTCACTTTAGGCTGCTTCATGGCAAAGGAGATCTTTTGTTTTAAGTAGGACGGTTCAGCTAAAGCGCGGTCCATGAACAGCTTAATACAATCTTCAGGTAATTGTTCTGTTACATGATAGATTACTATGGAGTTTGACTCCCGTCTGACCTCTGCTGAAATGACTTGAGTCGTATTTCTAATGATTGCTTCAAGTAAGGAGGAATTTTCAATTTGAGCTGTGCATTTCACTCGTGTTCTTCCGGGAATGGCATGCACGACTTTTCCTATGTACATAGTCATGTTCTCTCCTTTCTCAAATCAGCAGTTACAATCATTTTAATGATTTGTTTGTTATTAGTGAGTACGCCCAGTAGAGCATACTGGCACCAAATGCAGGGTTTACGGGAAGTCTGCTGATTCCACCCAGCAAAAGCCCGACAGATAGGATGGAATCCAAATCCAAACTGCCTGCGCTTTGACGCTTAAGTGTATGGTCAACAGTAGAAACCGAGTTTTTCAAAACGGTATCAAGTGACGAAGGCAGCTCTTGATACGTCGCTGCAGATACTTCTACTGCATATTGAACAATGCTGTCAAATTGATGCTGAGTTAATGTAGGAGCTGTAAATTCGAGCAGTAAGCTGCCTGTAATCGGAGAGGCTGTGCTCCTTTGCACAATCGCTGAATTCTGAAAAGCCATTTCTAAATTCGTTGAGGTAGGCGTATTTTTCCACTTGTCGCATTGTAACCTCAGACGTCCCGGTGATGCATGAAGCACCGTTACTTTTTGATCAGTCATTCTTTTGAGAATAGCCGGCGCAATCATTGTGGCACCAAAACCTATTATTGTGTTCATCATAGGCTGCCCACCTGCTCTGCGAAGTATTTATTCCCCATCTCAAGCCATCTTCGTTGAGTTTCCTGATCCGAATGGGAATCTTTTATATAATAGATGAGTATCGAGCCGGTTTCCGGTGTAAAGTGGACCTCTTCAATCGCCGGGTCCAGTTCCACTTCGTTTAGCAGCTGATTAAACAACTTCTCATTTTTCTGCCAGCCCGCAATCTTTATACGGATTCTGCCAGGTGTATGATGCGCGACAGTTACACCGTACTGAGATAATAGTTTGTTGATTTTATGTTGAATTACTCGTTTTTTTATGTTCGTCAGCATAATGGACCACCTTTACAAAGGATTAGGCTTATTTTGGTGTGCTTCTCAATTCAGTCATTTGCTTCCAAATGGAGCCTTGTGCATCTTCACCTTCTTCAATACGCTCAATAGCCATCTTGATTTGTAATTTCACTTCAAACTCTGGGTCCTCAGCTGCTTCACGCAGTGCAGATAACGATTTTTCTGTCCCAGTTTCATATAAGAACATTGCTGCACGCCAGCGGACTAGTTTGTTTTTATCTTTCAGCAGCGCCATTGCAGCTGATTCGAATTCAGCGAATCCTAAATCGCTCATACAATCCCCTGCCGTCCTTCTCACAGCCCAGCTTTTATCATGCAATGCCTTCTCAATATATGGAACTGTCTCCACTGACTCAATCATCCCTAAATACACCGCTGCAAGTCGTCTTATCGACATTTTTTCATCTTCTAATGCACGATCTAGCAACGGCAAATCTTGAATTGTCGGATCTGCCATTTGGTCTAGTAACCGGAATCGAGTTTCCCATTCCTGCGTTTCAAATTCCGCTAATGAAACCTTGAACCGTTCTTGGCCGCTTTGAGTATTGCCTTCGTGCGAGTTGTTGACAATTGCAGCCAAACGTTCTTCAGGGTATGCAGCTTCCACTTCTTTAACGACGGTCTCTCCTATTTCTTCTTTAGTGCCATATCGAATCCCATAATCAGCCCACTTGCGTAAAAGAATATAATTCTCCACTTCTGCGCTATGAACTTTTTCCATAGCTGATACAAACCGCTCACTTAAGCCGAATCGCTGTTCACTCTCACTGTCGAAAACTTTAACTTGGAGCGGGATATCCTTATACGTCTGAACATGCACATAGACCTCGCCAAAGTGTTCAGCTGCTTCAGAAACTTCTTCAGTCTGTTCTGAAGTTTCCTTATTAAAAACTTTTCGAACTTCCGCCAGAATCGTTTCCCACTGAACATTTCCAACGCGTTCAACTGCCATGAAATTCATGACATGATAGATCCCTTTGATTCCCGTTATTTGCAGTAATTGAGCGACTGGCTCAGGCGCAGTCGCTGCATCTTCTTTTTTATAATTGTGCGTTTCCAACATTGGCAGTTCCGTATCCAACACAATTTTCATCGAGTTCGGACTTGGTGTTGGTTCAATTGTTACTATATTCATCATTTGGTACCTCCTTTAATTGTCCATCAATTCTTCTAAAATTGACCAGCGTTCAATTAAGTACTCATACTTTTCGTTCAGAGCGTCCAGACTTTTTGTCAGATCTCTTAATTTATCATAATCTGCACCACAAGTGCTCATTTCAGTTTCAGTGGCCGTAATAGCCTGTTCCGTTTCTTCAATATCTCTTTCAATGGTTTCCCATTCACGTTTTTCTTTGTACGTCGGCTTCTTCTTAACAGGTGTTTCTTTTACTGGTTCTGGTATGCGTTCTTCGGTCATTGCTGGTTCAGAGACCTGCTTTGGAGTTTCTTTGAACCGTGCAACTTCTAAATAATCGGTATAGGACATGAAAACCGTCTCTATATTTCCCATCCCGTCAAGGACCCAAAGTTTGGTGGACGTCCGATCCAAAAAGAATCTGTCGTGTGAAATCGTAAGTACAACGCCAGGGAAAGTTTCTATGAACGTTTCAAGAACGGACAACGTCTCCAAGTCCAAATCATTTGTCGGTTCATCCAGCAAGAGAACATTTGGCTGTTCCATAAGCAGCTTCAGCAGATATAAGCGCTTTCGCTCGCCACCTGATAATTTGCCAATAGGTGTTCCGTGTGCAGAAGTTGGGAACAAAAAACGTTCCAGCATTTGAGAAGCCGATATTCGGTTGCCTTCTCCATCTTCAATGTCATTGGATGTTTCCCGAATGTATTCAATAATACGTTTGTTTTCTTGCATTTCGGGTAAATGCTGTTTGAAGTATGCAATTTTAACTGTTGTTCCTCGTTCGATGATTCCTGCGTCCGGTTCAAGTAAACCGTCAAACATGTTGACCAAGGTTGTTTTCCCGGCACCATTCGGGCCAACTATAGCAATGCGATCACCTGATTGAAGGAGCGCTGAAAATTGGTGGATGATCGTTCTGCCGTTGAATGACTTGGAGATGTCTTTTGCTTCCAAGACTTTTTTCCCTAATCGAGAAGTTTTAAGCCCGGCATCCATCTCTTCTTTCACGGAACCGCTCTTCACTTGCTGCTCAAGCTCTTCAAATCGTCCGATTCTGGCTTTCTGTTTTGTAGATCTCGCTTTGGCACCGCGCCGTATCCATTTTAGTTCTGAACGATAGCGATTTTTAAGCTTGTCTTCCGTTGCGGCGTTCATTTCCTCACGAAGCGCTTTCGCCTCTATATAATCACCATAGTTGCCTTTGTGCGCATAGAGCGTTTGGTCCGCAAGTTCGAAAATCGAAGTGGAGATTGCGTCCAGGAAATACCTATCGTGTGTCACAAATAATACAGCGCCTGATAAATTCTTAACGAAATCCTGCAGCCAAGTAATTGAAGCGACATCCAAATGGTTCGTAGGCTCATCAAGCAGCAGCAGATCTGCAGGTTCAATGAGTGTTTTCGCAAGCATGACACGCTTCCGTTGACCGCCTGAAAGTTCCCCCATTTTTTTGTCATATGTCTCAATCCCTAATTTTGAAAGAATCATTCTGGCTTGTGTATTTATATCCCACGCATTTTGTTCGTCCATCTGTGTTTGATAGGTGGCAAAACGGGCTTGATTTTCTTCAGAGTCAGGATTTTCAGTGAGTGCCTGTAAGGCGTGTTCATAATTTAAGTTTAAACGAATAACGGAGGCATCACTTTGAAACACAGCTTCCATTACAGTTAAAGATGGATCGATGGTTGGATCTTGCGGTAGATACGCAATCCGATAATTATTCGGATGATCTTTCGAAATGGTATCTGCATCTTCAATACCGGCGATTATCGAGAGCAATGTTGACTTTCCTGTTCCATTTATGCCAAGGAGGCCCGTTTTCTCTCCTGATGTTATGGTGAAATCGATTGCGCGAAATAATGTTTTTTCACCAACCGTTTTTGTTAGATTTTCAATAATCATTTGACTCATGACAACACTTCCATTCTATAACCTGTTCTTTTCATAATACCTTATATCTGTCCGCTTTTGTAGAAATAGCCTTATCGCTTAAGCGTTTCAGGGTTTTCTATTTTCGGGGTACTCCCTAAGATTGGCAAATTGACAGCTTTTATTATCTGAAAATAACTTCGAATCGCAATTCATTCTATTCAAATAAACATAAAAGTCAAGGAAATCACTATTATAAGACTTATTTTATTTTCGAATATATTATTTTCAGACTACCACTAAAAGTGGTACTATGTTCTTCATAGATAAAAGGAGGATTTCTCATGTCACAGCTGTCAAAAAAGGAAATCGTTGAAAGTGTCCCTCAAAAAGGCTTCTTCGGTCATCCAAAAGGACTGTTCTCGTTATTCTTCACTGAATTTTGGGAGCGCTTTTCTTACTACGGAATGCGAGCTATTCTCGTCTTCTATATGTACTACGAAGTTTCAAAAGGCGGTCTTGGAATCGATCAAGGAACAGCTCTCGCAATTGTTTCCTTGTACGGATCACTCGTCTATATGTCAGGAGTTATTGGCGGCTGGTTAGCAGACCGAGTATTCGGTACATCACGTTCTGTCTTCTTAGGCGGAATTTTCATAATGCTCGGGCATATTGTTCTTTCTTTCCCTGGAGGCCTTGGAATGCTCTTCTTCTCCATGGCGTTAATCGTCATTGGAACAGGGTTACTGAAGCCAAACGTATCAAGTATGGTTGGAGATATCTATCCTGTCGGGGACAATCGCCAGGATGCTGGATTCAGTATCTTCTATATGGGTATTAACCTGGGTAGTTTCATTGCACCTTTAACTGCCGGAACTATTGGAACAGAATACAATTTCCATTTAGGATTTAGTGTCGCTGCTTTTGGTATGTTCCTCGGACTGGTCATGTTTGTCATAACAAAGAAAAAGAACTTAGGTCTCGCAGGAACTTATGTGGCAAACCCGCTTTCTCCTGCTGAGAAGAAAAAAACGATCAAAATTGTCGGAATTGCAGTTATTATATTAGCAATTCTAGTGGCAATTGCAATTCCAACTGGATACCTAACATTGAATTCCTTCACAGCTTTAGTAGGTATTCTCGGATTTGCTATCCCAGCTGCTTATTTCATCGTTATGTACCGCAGCCCTAAAACTACTAGTGATGAAAAATCGCGTGTTCTGGCTTACATACCACTGTTCTTAGCAGCTGTTATGTTTTGGTCAATTGCAGAGCAAGGATCCACAATTTTAGCACTCTATGCAGATAAAAGAACGAACTTGGATTTCTTAGGTATTCACATATCACCTGCTTGGTTCCAGTCATTGAACCCGTTGTTCATCATTATTTTCGCACCTGTGTTTGCATGGCTTTGGGTTAAACTTGGTGACCGTCAACCTTCAATCCCTCATAAGTTCTCGCTCGGTTTGCTATTTGCCGGTATTTCATTTATCGTCATCTTGCTTCCTGGTGTCTTGAGCGGTACAGATGCTTTAGTTAGCCCGATTTGGCTGGCATTGAGTATCTTTACACTTGTACTTGGTGAATTGTGTATATCCCCAGTGGGATTATCCGCGACAACTAAACTGGCACCTGCTGCGTTTACTGCACAAACCATGAGCCTTTGGTTCTTGTCGAATGCGGCAGCACAGGCATTGAATGCGCAGCTTGTTAAATTGTATTCTGCAGATACTGAAATGCTTTATTTCGGAATTATCGGCGGGGTTGCAATCATTCTTTCAATCGTTGTGTTCTTTATCTCGCCAATCATTTCTCGTTATATGAAGGGTGTTCATTAATAGAAATTCAGCAAAAAGCGGTTTCCTTTACGGAGACCGCTTTTTTGTGTCCTGTGATTTAACAAAATGCCGTTGCATACTTTAAAGAACTAGAAAAGTTTTGTTAAGCGAGGGATCGTCCATGATATCGATTTTGCTCATTTTGCTAATTGCTGTTCTATTTGGACCTTTTGTATTGTCTATTGCAGAACGTCAGTTGGAATTCTACCTGTTTCTATTAGGAATTCTTTCCGTATTTACAGCAGGCATATGGAGTGCGTCAATTGTTCATACGGTACTTACCGATCCTCTCGCAATCACATGCGCTGTATTAGTCGCAGGAATGCTATTCCGTATCTTCGAGCGGCCATTCAGTCTGTTAATACAGTTTACGGAGCGGCTCCTTCCCTCCCGTATTTTCGTCGCACTCATCGTGATCGGAATCGGGTTAGTCGCAAGTTTCATAACAGCAATCATTGCAGCAATTCTTCTCGTCTCAATCGTCAGCTTGCTCCATTATGACAGACAAACTCAAATACGCCTGGTCGTTGTCTCTTGTTACGCTATCGGGTTAGGTGCTGTGCTGACACCATTAGGCGAACCTTTGTCGACCATCGCAACCAGCAGACTGAACGAATCCTTCTTTTACTTATTTACATTGTTAGGAAGCGACGTGATCATCGCTATCGCTTCATTAGGAGTTTTTGCTGGTATCGTCATTTCTCCGTCAAATAGGAAAACCTCTATCGATAAGAAAGTAAAACGTGAATCGTGGAGCGCAATTATTGTAAGAAGTATTAAAGTATACGTATTTGTGATGGCACTGACTCTGTTAGGAGCTGGATTCGAACCACTGCTGAGTCCTTTTTTGGAAGGGAAAAGCCCTGCGGTCCTCTATTGGATCAATATGATCTCTGCTGTTCTGGATAATGCCACATTAGCTTCAATTGAGCTCAGCCCCGCTATGGATGAACCTACAATACGGGCTATTTTAATGGGCTTGCTTATAAGCGGAGGCATGTTAATTCCCGGTAACATTCCAAACATTATTGCAGCTGGAAAGTTATCCATCACTAGTAAGGAATGGGCACGTTTCAGCCTCCCGTTCGGACTGGTAGCAATGCTCGTTTACTTTTTTGTCGTTGTTTACTGACTATATACCATCGAACGGGCGGCGCATGTTCGATAATTCTTGTGACTAAAAAAGGCTACTCAGAAATCAGTTTTCACTGAACTTCTGAGCAGCCTACGTTGTTTCTATTACTTATTTCGTTTTGTCATGCGACCAAGTGCAAATGCACCTGCAGCCAGACCAATTAGCGTGTTGGTCTTTTTATTGAATACTTGCTTCACAATCAAATTCATGTTTTGAGGACGCTCTGCAAGACGGCGCATGAAGTACCCATACCAGTCTTCTCCAAACGGAACGTACGTCGTGAAGTTGTAGCCTTCTTTGGCAAGTTCTAACTGCATATCTTTACGGAATCCATAAAGCATTTGGAACTCAAACTTATCATAAGAAATATCGTTATCTTTCACAAATTGCTTCACATGATTAATGACATGGTGATCATGTGTTGCAATCGAAGTGAACTTTCCGTTCAATAAATGCCATTCAATTAATTTTACAAAGTTTTCATCGATATCCGCTTTGTCTTGATACGCAACAGCCGGAGATTCTTTATAAGCTCCTTTTACAATGCGCAGACGGAAATCTTGATGCTGTTTCATATAGTCTTCTGCTTCGAAGAAGTATGCTTGAATAACTGTTCCGACATTTTTATATGTTTTTGATAAGTCATCAAGTAAATCGAATGAAGGCTTCAAACGATCATAGTCTTCCATATCAAAGTTAACAAAAATATCGTATTCGTTCGCTTTACTTACGATTTCTCGTAAATTTTCTTCACAGAAGCTTGGATCGATATCCAGTCCGAGCTGAGAAGGCTTCAGTGAAATCGTAGCATCGACACCGTTTTCATGAATTGCTTCAATCACACTTAAAATTTGTTTTTTTGCAGCAGTTGCTTCTTCGCGGTTGTAAACGAACTCGCCAAGATTGTCGACAGTACAAGAAATACCGTGCGCATTCAGTTCCTTAATACTTTCAATTGTCTCAGGAATATTTGTTCCTGCTACTACGTTTTGAGCTCCCAACTTTAGACCGTATTTTTTTGCTGCGCTGTTTAAAGTCTGGTTTTGGGAAAGACCCATAAATAAATCTTTTAGCATGTCGATAACTCCTCAGAACTAAAATTTTTCACTACTTCATTATATCATATATCGCAAGGATACAACATAATCTGACACGTAAAAAGGGGGTCACTTTTAGTTCCGACAGCTTTATCCAAGTTCTTTATAGTCGTTTTGCTGAGTCCGCTACTTCCTCAGCCATTCTAAACAGCTGCACACTCGTATCCAGTTCATCTGCAAGACGCTTCATTTCGTTGGATTGTTCAGCTACATCAGTAATGGTTGCGGATGTTTCTTCACCTGAAGCTGAAATATTTGAAGTCATTTCCTCTAATGATCGAAGCGCTTCCGACAGCATTTGGATATGACGTTCGGCTTCTTCAGATTTCTGTGCTTCTCGCATTAAACTTTCAGAAATAGCAGATACTTCTGCAACAGTTTCTTCGACAGCCGTGGAAATACCACTTAATGTCTGTGCAGTTTGACGGACTGTTTCTGACCCAGTTTCAATCAGTTCGCCGCTTTCTTCTGTAGAATGCACCACATCTGCAATGCTGGAAGAAATATCTTTTATCAGCTGTCCAACTTCCTGAACGTCCTGATTAGATTGCTCAGCGAGTCGGCGCACTTCATCAGCAACAACCGCAAACCCTTTCCCATGTTCACCTGCTCTAGCCGCCTCGATAGAAGCGTTCAATGCGAGTAAATTGGTTTGGTCAGCAATATCTGAAATCGACTCTGTAATCGTTTGTATCTTCTTTGCGGAATCTATGAGACCTTGAATAGCTGATTTCGTACTGGAAGAGGATAGTGAAATCTTCTTCATATCATCACTTAGTGATACAGCACGTTCTCTGCCTTCTTCGGCCAGCACCATCGTGTTTGAGGAAATCGATGTTGCTTTCTTTGCGCGGACATCCGCCAGGTGAAGATCGTTCGCTAAATCTTGGATAAGATGGGCAACTTGACCGACGCTCGCATTCCCGTCTACTACAGAACTAGCTGCTTCATTAATATTTTCTGATACCATATGCGTTGCGCCTTCCATTTCTTTCAAGGAGTCCACAGTTTGTGTCGTGCTTAGTGTCAATTTAGTTGATGTTGTTTTGACGGTTCCGATCATACTCCGCAGATTGGATGCAAGAGTATTTAAGGTAATACCTAAGTCACCAACTTCATCTTTGCTTGTAACCTGTACGTCTGCAATCCCTAAATTACCGTCTGCGAGCTGTTTCGAGTGTTCTATCAACTCCGAAATCGGTCTCGTTTTTTTACGAAGCAAGAAGATTGTCAATAGCGCTGCGAGGAATAACGGCACGATGCTGATTAATATCCCGTTACGAACAACTCCCCATGTGCGAGAAGTAACAATTCCAGCATCAAAGTCGATCACACTTACAGCGATCACTTCTTTCGAAGGATCCTGATCTTTGAAAATAGGCGCATAGCCGGACAGCCGTTTCATTCCTGCAAAGTCATATGCTTTTGAATACGTTGGATGCTTCATTTCTGTAAGCATAGCAATCGCTTCTTCATCCACTTTGAACTTATCTCCCGGTTTGAAACCTTTGTTTTGGAGATTGTCATCGACAGCAACTAATGTACCGTCTAAATCTACAATATATTGCGTTTCAAAAATATCTTTATGAGCGGTTGTCCAGTTAAGCTGTTCGCCCACTTTGCCTTGAGTGGCGCTGTCGCCTTCTAGAACTTTGTCCATATCTTCTGGTAATATGAGACCAGTTGTTATATTTGCACAACCATACGCTTCGATTCCTGCTGCTTCAAAAAGCTTGTCATATGCAGTCTTGTAGGTAGCTACAGAAGTGATTGCAAGCATGACAATAAGAATTCCAATAATCAAACTGCCCAGCTGGAATGTTAATGACCTTTTCATCTTCATGATTCATAATACCTCTTTCTAATTTCACATAATAAGGACTTTATTACTTAAGACTTTACCTCAAAACTCCTAGAAAAACTATACATACATAATTATTTCACATAACCTTCACGATTCCTGCATATCTATTATCGACTAAAATTTCAGCTTTCGAAGTCATTTTTCTCTATATTTTATTTCACTTGAGGTATGATTAGTTAGTATTTCATTATGAATAACCTGTTATGAATAGCATTTCAGGTATATTATTACCGGAGGTTTCCACAATGTCTGATACTAACGATAAAAATATTTTTGAATTACTTCATACAATCGAAAAAATCAGCTATCAAATGGTTGTTAAATGGCAGCAGCGATCTGATAACGACTTAGGTATTTCTCATATCCTCGTCTTGCAGGAATTGGTGAACGAAGGAGAAAGCCGGCCGTCTGATATTGCGAAGAAATTAAACTTTACACCTGCGTCCCTTACACACCTTTCAATGAAACTAACGAAACAAGGTTTAATCGAAAGAAGACAATCCAAAGAGGATAAGCGCACTAAATATTTATCCATTACCGATGCTGGCAAGGAGCTTGTCGATAAAGCATATAATGACGGCATCGAAGTCCGCCGTGAATTATTTTCACATATTTCTACAGAAGAACAGCAAAAAATGCTGGAGATATACAGAAAGTTGGATGAAGCGCTTATGAAGCCCTCGAAATAATTTAGTGGAGATGAGGTATGACCTATGTTTGCACTTATTGTCAATCCTTCTTCCGGCCGCGGTCGGGCAACTTCTTTATTTCAACAAGTCGAAGAAAGACTTGTTCAACACGATTTAGCTTATACGTCTCTGTTAAGTGATTCTAAAAACGCTTCGACTGAGTTTCTTAAACGACTTTTAGATGACTATACATTAACAGCGATTATTATCATTGGCGGTGATGGTACTGCAGGATCTGTCGTTCAAGTCGCTTCAGATTACGCTATTCCGCTCGCTATTCTTCCCGCAGGTTCTGGAAATGACGCCGCAAGAGCGTTTAACCTTACATATGATCCGAATGTTTTCGTACAAAAACTAATCCACCTTTCTACGCAACAGGTCGATTTACTCAGTGTAAATGGAAAGAAAGGAATCACCATCGCGGCTGCAGGGGTGGATGCAGAAATTGGAGAAGCGGCAAATCACTCCTTTTATAAGTCCCTCCTGAATAAATTCGGGATAGGAGGATTCGCCTATCCAATCGCTGCGATTCATACGCTATGCACCTTTACACCATTCGAAGTTCGTTTGTCCATCGACAATACCCCTTATGCTTGGCGGCGCACGTGGCTGATTGCTGCCGGCAATACTCCATCTTACGGGGGTGGATTGCGTGTCTGTCCTGAGGCGATGCCAACTGACGGTATAATGCATATTACCGTGGCACATTCCGCTAGCAGGACATCTTTACTTCTACGTTTGTTTCCGAAACTGCTTCAAGGTAATCTGATTCACAGCCCCTCTATCAGTTATTTAACAGGTACCGCCATTACGCTGAAGGCCAATCGCAATATTCTCCTTATACTCGACGGTGAACCTATCCATTCGCCACAGTTCACAATTTGTATAAAAACGGCTGGACTAAAGCTTGTAAACAGCAGCGAATAACTCATATTTTTATAAAGAAAACGCTTTCATAATATTTCCACACTAAATGTTCTAACTATTTAGACTTAGTTGTTGTATTCTCCCTGCCCCTCATGGTAGTATTGAAAAATGCTAGTGTTGAGGAGGTCGCCCTATTGACAAACGTTCAAGAAGTAGAAAAGAAAAGTTTGTGTATTGAAGATATTTTAATAGCGAATCAAGTGTTAAAAGATATCGTGGCCCATACGCCTCTTCAGAAAAACGAGCGGTTGTCAGAAGAATATGGATGTACAGTTTATATAAAACGAGAGGACTTGCAGCATGTTCGATCGTTCAAACTTAGAGGTGCTTATTATAAGATCAAGCGGATTGAATCCAGTGCTTTAGAACAAGGAATTGTTTGCGCGAGTGCTGGTAATCACGCTCAAGGAGTAGCCTTTGCATGTGCCCAGCTAGGAATTGACGGGAAAATCTTTATGCCCTTAACGACACCTAAGCAAAAGGTGGATCAAGTAAAAATGTTCGGTAAAGGGTTTGTTGAAATTTTATTAGCAGGAGATACGTTCGATGATTCCTTTGACAGTGCAATACGTTGTTCAAAGGAAGAGGATCGAATATTCATTCATCCTTTTGACGATTTCGACATTATTGCCGGTCAAGCTACGGTGGCTGTGGAAATTATGAATGACATCGAACAGCCGATTGACTATGTATTTTCAAGCATCGGCGGCGGCGGTCTTATGTCCGGTATGAGCACATACATTAAGAATTTATCTCCGTTAACGAAGATGATTGGAGTTGAACCTGCTGGAGCAGCGAGCATGAAATCCTCTTTTAATAATGGAAAGCTTACCCCGTTAGCCACGATTGATAAGTTTGTTGATGGCGCTGCAGTAAAATGTCCTGGCCAGAAGACGTTCGATATTTGTTTTGAACTGGTGGAAGAAATCGTAGCTGTTCCAGAAGGTAAAGTATGTACAGCAATTCTTGAACTATATAATAAGCACGCAATTATTGCAGAGCCAGCAGGAGCGCTCCCGATTGCCGCACTGGATTACTATAAAGATGAAATTAAAGGAAAATCGATTGTTGTTGTCATTAGCGGCGGAAATAACGATATCGGCAGAATGCAGGAAATCAAAGAGAAATCATTAATTCACGAAGGATTATTGTATTATTTCATAGTGAATTTCCCGCAGCGCGCAGGAGCACTGCGTCAATTCCTTGATAATGTCCTCGGTCCGAATGATGATATTACCACATTCGAATATACGAAGAAAAACAACAAAGAAAACGGCCCGGGACTCGTAGGAATTGAGCTGAAGCATCCTGAAGAGTACGAAGGGCTGTTAGACCGGATGCGATCGAATGGTTTTTCATTTACTGAAGTGAATAATGACAGCACGTTGTTCGATTTGCTCATTTAGTGAAACAAAAACAGACAAAGCCTGAATCGCTTTGTCTGTTTTTTGTTTTTACAATCCAACTGAAATGTATTTCACTTCTACAAATTCATCGATCCCTTGGCGGCCTCCTTCTCTGCCTAAACCGCTTTGTTTAAATCCGCCAAATGGCGCTTGCGGTGAAGAGGGTGATCCATCGTTCAGACCGACAATTCCATATTCAAGCTGTTCACTCATTCGAATTCCTCTGCTGAGGTTTTCGGTGAAGAGATAGGCTGCTAGTCCGAAAATGGTATCATTCGCCCGTTGAATTGCTTCCTCTTCTGTTTTAAATACAGAAATCGGAGCAACGGGTCCGAATGTTTCTTCATTCATACATAACATATCTCCGGTTACACCTGTCAGTACAGTCGGTTCATAGATTAGTCCATCTAATTTTTTACCGCCTGTCGCAACTTTGGCACCTTTGTCGAGTGCATCTCTTACATGTTTCTCTACTTTCTCAATCGCCTTTTCATCAATCAACGGACCAATTTCAGTGCCCTCTGCGAGACCATCCCCTGTCTTCAAAGCCTGTACCTTAGCAGTGAATATTTTCGTAAACTCTTCGACAATCGACTCTTGGACATAGACACGATTCGCACAGACGCACGTTTGACCTGCATTTCTAAACTTCGTTGAAATAACACCGTCCGCAGCTTTTTCCAGGTCACTGTCTTCCATCACAATCGCAGGTGCGAGCCCGCCAAGTTCCAGTGACACTTTTTTCACGGTATCCGATGCTTTTTTCATCAAACCTCGTCCAACTTCTGTGGAACCTGTAAACGTGATTTTTTTAACACGCCCATCTTCAAGCCAAGCATCACTTATTGTTTTTGAATCCCCTGTGACAACATTCACGACACCTGGAGGGATTCCCGCTTCCAGTGCAAGTCTTCCGAGCTTGATGGCAGTCAGAGGGGTTTGTCGGGATGGTTTTAAGACGACTGTACATCCCACTGCAAGCGCGGGTGCCACTTTCCGTGTAATCATTGCAGCTGGAAAATTCCATGGTGTAATGGCAGCGACGACACCCACTGGTTGTTTAGAGATAAACATGCGCTTATTTTGTTGTGTGGCAGGAATCGTTTCTCCATAAAGACGCTTCGCTTCTTCTGCATACCACTTGTTAAAACCATTTGCGTAATCAATTTCCCCGACTGCTTCTTTCGTTGGCTTCCCTTGTTCCAGCGTCATAGTTTTGGCTAAATCTTCTTTGTCGCGTTCAATTAGATCATGCCATTTCATTATCAGTTCACTGCGTTCATACGCAGAGAGTGCAGCCCAGTCCGGAAATGCTTTACAAGCTTCATCTACAGCTCGAACCGCTTCCTTTTCCCCGCCGTTTGGCACATCTGCAATCTCTTTTTGAGTGAATGGATTAACAACAGAGATTTTCTCCAGTTTGTCACCGAAGTCCGGTTTTCCAATAATCATTTCATAGCTTTCCATTTAAAATTCCTCCTTCAAAATCGATGCTTCCTATCAACATGAATCCTCACATGAGGTGTGATAAACATAAGATTTGGCGGTTGTTCTCAGTTTTTGAATGCTTCACAACAGAAAACTGCGTGTTTTGTGATAAACTGAACGATAGCAAGCTTTTCGGGCTTACTGAACAAAACAAGAATTGTGAGGCGACGTACACATGGAAACAACCGTTAAACTAACGGCACTTACAAAAAAAGGCGGCTGTGGCTGCAAAATTGGTCCAGCAGATTTAGCCGAAGTGCTACGCACACTTCCCCAAGCGACACCGAATCCTAACTTGTTAGTTGGGTTAGACACAAGCGATGATGCCGGTGTTTACAAATTAACAGAAGATCTAGCAATCGTGCAAACACTTGATTTCTTCACACCGATCGTAGATAATCCGTACGACTTCGGTCAAATCGCTGCGACAAACGCAATTAGTGATGTCTACGCAATGGGCGGAACTCCAATAACTGCCCTTAATATAGTTGCATTCCCTATTGCAGCACTCGACAAAACAATTTTGACAGAAATTCTTCGGGGTGCTGGCGACAAATTGAAAGAAGCTGGCGTTGCTCTTGTCGGCGGTCATTCGATTGACGACCAGGAGCCGAAGTTCGGTCTGGCAGTGACCGGTACCGTTCATCCGGATAAAATCCGTCCGAATGCGGGTGCACTTCCTGGAGATGTTTTAATTTTAACAAAGCCAATCGGAGTAGGAATTTACACGACTTCATTGAAACACGGCGAACTCTCAGAAGAAGAAATCAAACACGTCACCTCAATCATGACAACATTGAACAAAACAGCCGCTGAAACGATGGCTGATTTCGATGTTCATGCAGTTACAGATGTTACTGGATTCGGTCTGCTCGGGCATACTTCTGAGATGGCGAAAGGTAGCAAAGCAGGCATCACAATTGAAGCAAATGCGGTTCCAGTCCTTCCTCGTGCTAAAGAATTAGCTGAAGGCGGCCACGTCCCAGGCGGAACCAAGAACAATTTCGCACATCTTGAAAATGATGTTACATTTGCAAGTCACTTAAACCAAATCGATCAATACATTTTGTGCGACGCGGTTACTTCTGGAGGTTTGCTAATCGCAGTTGCTCCTACTGAGGCTGATGAGCTGTTGTCTACCTTGCAGAAGAATGGTGTAGATGCAAAGCAAATTGGTAAAGTTACGTCTGAAAATCCTGGACACATTAGAGTCCAATAAGAAGGTGCATGTATGTTTCGAGATATAACGCTGCGAGATTTAATGGGACTCCATGCAAAAGAGCCCCATACAATGATTGATGTCCGATCTCCTAAAGAATTTGCAGAGGCAAGCATTCCAGGTGCTTTAAATATTCCTGTTTTTAATGATGAAGAGCGCGCAGAAGTCGGAACGATCTATAAGCAAGTGGGTCAAGCCGAAGCAAAAAAACGCGGACTAGCTATTTTTGCTGAAAAACTCCCTGACTTCATTGCTGAGTTTGAAAAGATTGATACGTCTATGACCGTTTTTTGCTGGCGCGGCGGGATGCGCAGTAAGACTGCAGCAACGGTTCTCGATCTCATGGGAATCCACGCGCATAGACTTACAGGAGGCATTCGCACATATCGCCAATGGGTGGTCGAAGAGCTGAATGCAATCGAATATAAACCTGAGCTGATCGTGTTGAACGGCTATACAGGTTCCGGCAAAACGGTGATTTTGCATAAGTTAGCTGAAGTGAACGAACCGATTATAGACTTAGAAAATTTAGCCGGCCATCGCGGGTCGATTTTCGGTCAGATTGGGTTAGAAGGCAGTAATCAGAAAAACTTCGAATCGTTGCTTTTACACGATTTAAAACGGACCAATGACGAGAAAGTTGTATTTATCGAAGGCGAGAGTAAACGGATCGGCAAAGTAACGATGCCTGGTTTCTTGTTTGATAAAAAAGAACACAGTCGGCAGTTGATAATCAAACTCCCCATTCAAGAGCGTGTGAGAATTACGCTGGAAGACTATAAACCAGCGGAGCGGCCGGAAGAGTTTATAAAGGCATTTGAGCAAATCCGGCGCCGGATCCACGTACCGATTGCAAAAGAAATTGAAGTTGCGCTGGATAGCGGTGATTTCGAGACAGCTACCCTGTTACTCCTTGAGCACTACTACGATCCTCGCTATCAGCATTCTACTGGAAAAGTGGATGATGAATTAAAAGTGGCGATTGAAGCGGATACTGTGGACGAGGCGTTTGAAAAAGTACTGACTTGGAAGCAAGAATATATGAAGTTGATATAAGGAAAGCATGCACACCGTTGGGGGTCGTTTAACGACACTCGGGCGTGCATGCTTTTTTGTTGTGTTTTAATGATATGTGGATGTGTATGCTCCAGACGGACGCTTATCAAAAAACAATAAATACTTCACTGTGCAAAAATAGTGAGCATAATCGGTGTGCCACTTGGAAAATGGGTGGAGGCTTAGATACACAGTTCGTGAATTTAATGCACTTAACCAATCAAATCTTTTATGTTTTTTCATTTTGCATAGATTTGGGATACCGGTTCACCAGTCCGATTATGAAAGTAATGAATTGGTAGCGCTTCGCTTGATTTTTCACGGGCTATTTCATAAATTACGGGTTCAAGAGATATTGGTTATAGCTTGAATGGGATTTATGTGTGATTTTTATTGGGTTATGATCCTATTACTCGGGTTATGAGCACTTTTCCTAGGGGGTTAATCACTTTTCTCGGGTTATGAGCGCTTTTCCAGATTTATGATCACTTCCCCTGGGTTATGATCACATTTCCAGGTTTATGAGCACTTCCCTAGATTTATGATCACATCCCCTGGGTTATGAGCACAATTCCGAGTTTATGATCACTTTCCCAGATTTATGAGCATAATCCTCGGTTTATGATCACATTCCCAGATTTATGATCACTTCCCTCAAATTAAGAGCACATCCCTAGAGATATAAGCAAAATCCGCCATTTCCCCAGCTACTCTTACTTCTTCGAGTCGCTCACACGTTCCAGCGGGATATCTGCTGTGATATCATTCAGTACCCAACTTGCGCAAACCAGGCCTGCTACAGATGGACAATAGGAATTCGAAGCAGGCGGCATTTTCGCTTTACGGATTGCGGCTTCCGGCTTCCCTACTGTCTCTGCCACATCAGGGCGCACAATGATGGGGCTTTCATCTGAAAAGACAACGGGCACTCCTTTATGGATACCTAGCTTACGTAAACGCGTGCGAATTACTTTGGCAATGGGATCTGTATGCGTTTTAGAGATATCTGCAATTTGGAATCGCGTCGGATCAATTTTGTTGGCTGCGCCCATGCTTGAGATAATTTTAATGCCCCGTTTGTGACATTGTTCGATCAAGTGAATTTTGTAACTGATCGTATCCGATGCATCAATTACATAATCTGGTTTTTGATCGAAAAAGCGCTCTGCCGTCTCTTCCGTATAAAACATATGGAGAGGGACAATTTCGCAATTCTCGTTAATGTCTTGAATGCGCTCAACCATAACTTCCACTTTCGAGCGTCCAACGGTCGATAAATAGGCGACTAGCTGCCGGTTGATATTGGTAATGTCCACATCATCTTTATCTATTAAAATGATTTTGCCGACACCGCTTCTCGCGCAAGCCTCAGCTGCAAAAGAACCTACCCCGCCTACTCCTAATATTGCGACGGTTGTGCCGCTCATTCGCTTGACGCCTTCTTTGCCTATGGATAATTCGTTTCTCGAAAACTGATTCAGCATTTTCTAACGACCTTTCTATTTAGAAGTTCACAAATAAAAACCTCTCAGCAAGATTGCCGAGAGGTGAACATTCACATAAGAAACAAATCCCGAATGTGCCGTCTTTGTAATATCGTTTTGAACCCGCATACAGCAGGTGGGTGTCCGATCTTCTTACTTCTGAGGTCCCATGACAGGCATGTCATCATAAGAAGAATCAAGACTCCCGACGATTGAAGTGTTCGGTCAAAACTGTCTGGCAAATAACGAACACCTCAGGATTTGTTGTTAGATGTATCATATCATACGACTTGTTGAGATTCAATAATTTGCGCGAAATACTTCTCGTTTAATTCAGAAAAGTCCTAACTTCCTATTTTCGTTCGTCCGCCAATTGGATGTGAAGTTCTTTCAATTGTTTAGGATCAACTGCATCCGGAGCTGCTGTCAACAAGTCTGTAGCACTTGCTGTTTTCGGGAATGCTATTGTATCCCGCAGGTTAGTAGAACCAGAGAGCAGCATGACAAGACGGTCGAGTCCGAAGGCAATTCCGCCGTGTGGAGGCGTTCCATATTCGAATGCATCGAGAAGGAATCCGAATTGCTCGCGCGCTTGCTCTTCTGTGAACCCGAGTGCTGCGAACATTTTCTCCTGAACATCACGTTCGTAAATACGAAGTGAACCTCCGCCTAACTCGTAGCCATTTAGCACTAAATCATATGCTAACGCTTTAACAGTTTCGGGACTAGATACGAGTTCTTTCACGTCAGCAGGCATCGTGAACGGATGGTGCGCTGCGTAATAACGGCCATCTTCCTCGTCGTATTCAAACAACGGCCAATCCGTCACCCACAGGAAGTTATAAAGGGACTCATCAATTAATCCGCGTTCACGGCCGAACTTCATACGGAGTGCACCAAGCGTATCTGCAACCACTGATTTTTTATCAGCAGCGAATAACAGCAAGTCACCTGGCTGTGCTTCCGCGGCAGTTTTAAGTGCTTCTGCAGTCTCTCCTTCGAAGAACTTGGAAATCGGACCTTTGAGACCGTCTTCTTCACATTTCAACCAAGCTAATCCTTTAGCGCCGTAGACTGCTGCAAATTCACCGAATCCATCGATATCTTTACGTGAATAATCGGCTGCAGCACCTTTTACGTTGATTAATTTTACTTGGCCGCCATTTTCTAATGCGCCTGTAAATACTTTGAATCCTGTTTCTTTAACAACTTCAGATACATCGATTAGTTCCATCGCGAACCGTGTATCCGGCTTATCTGATCCGTAACGTGCCATTGCGTCTGTATACGTAATCCGTTTGAATGGTCCATCGATTGTAATATTTTTTACATCGTTCATAACTTTTTGCATGAGACGTTCGTTTAACTCGATAATTTCTTCAATCGACATAAAACTCATTTCCATATCTATTTGCGTGAATTCCGGCTGTCGGTCTGCACGTAAATCTTCATCACGGAAACAGCGCGCAATCTGGAAGTAGCGGTCGAAGCCGGATACCATCAGCATTTGCTTAAACAGCTGCGGTGATTGTGGAAGCGCATAGAACTCTCCGTCATGCACACGGCTTGGTACGAGATAGTCTCGAGCGCCTTCAGGTGTGGACTTTGTCAGGATTGGCGTCTCAACTTCGAGGAAGCCTTCTCCATCCAGGAAGTTTCGGACAGTCTTTGTAATATCCGAACGCATTTTGAAGGTACGCGCAAGTTGTGGACGTCGAAGATCGAGATATCGATATTTCAAACGGAGCTCTTCACTGACATCTGTGTCATCTTCAATTAAGAATGGTGGATTCTTCGCTTCGTTAATAATTGTCAGCTCAGTTACTCGAACTTCAATTGAGCCCGTTTTCAAATTCTTATTTTTCGTCCGTTCGTCACGTTCTACTACGTTTCCAGTAATCGAAATGACGAATTCGCTGCGCAGCTTTTCTGCAGTAGCAAGAGCTTCTCCGGAAATTGCAGGATTGAAGACCGCTTGGACGATGCCTGTGCGGTCGCGCATATCTACAAAGATTAATCCTCCGAGGTCACGCCGTTTTTGGACCCATCCTTTTAACGTAACTTCTTGACCGATATGTTCCTCGTTTAGTTCTCCACAATATTGTGTTCGCTGCATCATTCAACACTGCCTCTCTTCAATTAGCCTTTGATAAGTTCAATTAGTTTTGTAACGCTAACGGATTGTTGCGTACCTTCCGCCATGTTTTTAAGCTGGACAATCTGTTGTTCGACTTCTTCTTCTCCAATAACGGTTACCCATTTGGATTGCAATCGGTCTGCTGATTTCATTTGGGCTTTCATCTTCCGGTCGAGATAGTCCATATCTGCACGGATGCCTGCTGCGCGTAATTGCTGAAGGACTTGGAAACCTTCTTTCTTCGCTGCTTCACCAAGTGTCACGACGTACACGTCCAGCGCGTCATCATTTATCAGCGGAACTTGTTCCGCTTCAAGTGCCAGCAGTAAACGCTCAATACTCATTCCAAAGCCGATACCCGGAGCTGACGGGCCTCCAATTTCTTCAGAAAGTCCATTATACCGGCCGCCACCGCAAAGGGTTGTAATTGCGCCGAAACCTTCAGCGGTGCTCATGATCTCAAAAGCAGTATGATTGTAATAATCAAGGCCGCGTACTAGATTTGGATCTAATTCATAAGAGATGCCCGCTTTCGTTAACAATTCCTTCAGCGCTTCAAAATACGCACGGGATTCGTCATTCAAGTAGTCGGTAAGCGATGGAGCTGTTTTCATGAGCGGGTGGTCGCGGTCTACTTTACAATCCAAAATTCGCAAAGGATTTTTTTCTAAGCGTGTTTGGCAATCCCCGCAAAATTCATCTATATGAGGAGTAAAGTGTGCAACTAAAGCATCTCTATGTGCTGTGCGCGAATCTTTATCCCCTAGAGAATTCAATACCAGTTTGATGTCTTTCAGGCCAGCACGTCTATATACTTCGAGTGCCAGGGCAATTACTTCAGCATCGATTGCTGGATCAGCACTGCCGATTGCTTCTGTTCCAAATTGAACAAATTGGCGATATCGTCCTGCTTGTTGACGCTCGTAACGGAACATCGGCTCAATGTAGTATAATTTGACAGGCTGGTCTACCCAGCCAAACATCTTATGTTCAACAAACGAGCGAACGACTGGTGCTGTTCCTTCAGGACGCAAAGTCATGGAACGATCTCCGCGGTCTTTAAATGTATACATCTCTTTCGACACGATATCTGTTGTATCACCAACCGCTCTTTGGAAAAGTTCAGTTTGCTCAAACATCGGTGTGCGAATTTCTGAATAGCGATACACTTCACATGCTTCGCGGATAAGCTGCTCTACTTTTTGCCACTTCCAGGATTCGGAAGGCAGAATGTCTTGTGTTCCTCTTGGCACTTTAAACTTCATTGGTAAACCCCTCTCGTTTGTTTCAGTTAAACGGAAATACAAAAAAGCCCCCATCCCTTGCGTATGCAAGGGACGAGAGCTTGTAATCAGCTTCCGCGGTTCCACCCAAATTGACGTCTAGGACGCCCACTCGTATCCGGATAACGGCCGGCTCCGTCTTCACCTAATATGCCCCTCGGACGTTTCAGTAAAGAGTCTCATTGGTGTTGTTCATCAAGTTAGTCTGCAGGGGGATTTCAGCCACGTCCGCCCTTCTCTGGTCAGCCACGATCTTGATTACTTTCCAAGTCATCGACATGAATTCATCATGTAGTTATCAATAATAGTACCATCTGGTGGAAATGTGTCAACCTTTTTCATTTCCTCTAGTCTTTTTCGGCAATCTCTTTTACAATAATGAGAAAGGAGAGTGATCAAATGGCAAAACTAGCAAAACTAGTGGCCGCTGTCCTGTTGGTGTCATTTACGCTGTTGGACGTACGACCTGCTGTTGCTGATTCTTCAGACCAAACGGTAGTTGTCGATTCTCCGACACTAAATGTCCGTTCTGGACCGGGTCTCACCTATTCTTTAACAGGGAAATTGAAAGATGGACAGAAAGTAAATGTCATCGACAAGTCAGATGATTGGTATCAAGTATCGATAAATGGTGAAACAGGATGGATAGCTTCTTGGCTAACCAAATCGAATGAACACGGTTCTAATGCAGGCAAAACGATTGTCTCACGTGTCGATTCACTAAATATCCGTTCGTCTCCTTCGATCACTTCTGCAGCTATCGGAAAGTTACGTTCCGGTGACCTTGCGCAACTCGTCGAATACCAAGGAGAATGGGCTTCGATCATCGTAGATGGGATGGAAGGCTGGGTTCACACGACATACATAACTGAAGTCGATTCAGATCATGTGCAAAACGTATCAGAGTCGGACAAACCTGCTGTCACGAACGCAAATACATTTACAGTAACCGTGAATAAATTGAATGTCCGAAAAAAACCCGATCAAACTTCAAAGAAAATCGGAACGGTAAGTAAGAACGATACATTCCCCATTCAGAAAATTGACGGCAATTGGGTTAAGATTTCATTGACAGGCAAAAAATCAGGTTGGGTGTATTCGTTCCATGGTGAACTTTCAAGCAAAGCAGCAAGTACCTCAAGCAAAACGGATCAAACCGTATCAATTGTCACAAATGGAACCAATATCCGAGTGGAACCTGCAACCTCTTCAGAAGTTGCTCTGCGTGCAGACGCTGGTGATGTGTTCCAAGTAGTTGAGAAGAAAGATAAATGGTATGAAATTCAACTGCCAGCTGGCGGTACTGCATATGTTGCTGAATGGGTTGTCAATTCCTCCGATACATCCAGCACTTCCACAACTACTGTTCCTAAAAAAAAGAAACGTGTACCGGGAACTTTGAAAGGGATCACCATCGCACTGGATCCCGGCCATGGCGGGAATGACCGCGGCACGACAGGTACACGCGGCACCGATGAAAAGAATTTAACCTTACAAACAGCAGAGCTTTTAGCCGGTAAGTTGAAAGATGCAGGAGCGACCGTTGTCATGACACGAAACTCAGATACGTATGTGTCACTGCGAAAACGGACGTCCATAGCTCACCAGGAAGGGGCGGATGCGTTCGTCAGTCTGCATTATGACGCAAATCCAAATCGCTCGATTACTGGATTTACAACATACTATACGCAGTCTGCCCAACAACCGTTTGCTAAAGCCGTGAATGATGGACTTTCTTCGACCATCGACTTAACGAATCGCGGAACTCAGCCGGCGAATTACTTGGTTCTTCGTGAAAACAGATTACCTGCAGTTCTTATTGAATTAGGATTCTTATCGAATTCATCTGAAGAACGTGTGCTGACAAGTTCTTACTTCCGGGAACAAGCATCTCAAGGTATTTACAAAGGATTACTTCATTACTTCGACGCACAATAAAAAAACGTCCGCAGCACGCCATTCATCTGGCTGCAGCGGACGTTTTTTATTTGGATTCCACAATAATCGTCACCGGTCCGTCGTTCACAAGCGATACATCCATCATTGCGCCGAACACGCCCGTTTCCACTGTTAGCCCATAACTGCGTAGCTGTTCGTTGAAATAATCGTATAGCGGCTTGGCAGTTTCAGGTCTGGCGGCTTCGATAAAGCTCGGACGTCTCCCTTTCCGTGTATCCCCATAAAGGGTAAATTGGGAAACCGAAAGAATCGCTCCTCCCGTTTCGTCAATGGATCGGTTCATCTTCCCATCCTCATCTTCGAACAATCGTAGACTCGCGATCTTCTTAGCCGTATACGCTGCGTCTTCCTGCGTATCCGTATGCGTCAGTCCGACAAGAAGAACATACCCGTGATCGATGGCACCTGTTACGGTACCATCGACTGTTACGGTTGCCTTCTTGGACCGTTGAAGCACAACTTTCATGTGAGGACACCTCTTTGTTAATTAATAATACGCTGAACGGAATAAATATCCCGGACTTGTTTGATTTTGTCGACAATCCGTTGTAAGTGCTGCAAATCCGTAATTTTGATAGACATACTGATGTGAGCAATTTTTACACGGTCCGCTTTACCGGACACAGCCACAATTGGAGTTTTAGTATCCACTACAGCCATCATGACTTCGTTTAACAAGCCTTGCCGGTCATAACCAGTGATTTCAATATCGACCTGGAATTCCTTTTTAACGCTTTCAGTTCCGGATATCGCCCAGTTAACGTCGATTAAGCGGTCCTCTTGCTCTCCATCTGCATGGATATTCGGACAGTCCACGCGGTGAACGGATACGCCCCGGCCCTTTGTGATGAATCCAACAATTTCATCTCCCGGAACCGGATTGCAGCATTTTGAAAGTCGGATGAGCAGGTTTTCTAGCCCTTTGACGACTACTCCGGATTCGGTCATCGGCTGTGTCGGCTGCGCCTTGATGTCAGAGACGATCCGATCGATGGCATCCTTCTGTTCCCGCTCTTTACGGATTTTATCTGTCATTCGATTGACGACTTGCTGAGCGGTAATTCCGCCAGATCCGATGGCGGCATACATGTCTTCTTCAGATGTAAAACTATACTTATCGATGACACGCCGTAAACTTTCTGGTGTAACTACTTCGCGGAGGACAAATTCTTGCTGCTTCACTTCTTTTTCCAGAAGCTCTTTACCACGATATATATTCTCTTCGCGCAGCTGCTTTTTAAAATACTGGCGGATTTTATTGCGTGCTTGCGAAGTATTGGCGATTTTCAACCAATCACGGCTTGGCCCAAACGACTGTTTAGAAGTCAGCACTTCTACAATATCGCCGGTAAATAATTCAGTTTCAAGCGGCACCATTTTGCCATTCACTTTGGCACCGATTGTACGATTTCCGACTTCTGAGTGAACACGATAAGCAAAGTCGATAGGAATAGAGCCTTTAGGGAGTTCAATGACGTCTCCTTCAGGTGTAAATACATAGACCATGTCCGAGAATAAGTCGAATTTCAAGGACTCCATGAATTCTTCTGCATTTGAAGACTCATTTTGCATTTCTAATATTTCACGGAACCAGGTCAATTTCGAGTCGATGGTATCAGGATAAGAGGCAGTAATTCCCTCTTTATATGCCCAGTGGGCAGCGACTCCAAATTCAGCAATTTTGTGCATATCTTCTGTACGGATCTGCACTTCCAGCGGATCTCCCGCAGGGCCGACGACAGTAGTATGCAAGGATTGGTACAAGTTCTGTTTTGGCATCGCAATATAGTCTTTAAAACGGCCTGGCATCGGCTTCCACAGCGTGTGAATGATGCCGAGGACGGCGTAGCAATCTTTAATGCTTTTGACGACTATCCGGACCGCAAGCAAGTCATATATTTCGTTGAATTCTTTTTTCTGTAAAATCATCTTCCGGTAAATGGAGTACAAATGCTTCGGACGGCCTGATAATTCAGCATGAATATCCATCGTTGCAATTTCAGTATTAATCTGTTCCATGACATTTTTCAAATAGTTTTCACGTTCAACGCGCTTCTGTTTCATGAGGTTGACGATGCGGTAATATTGCTGAGGGTTTAAATAGCGAAGGGCAATGTCTTCTAGCTCCCATTTTATCGCAGATATTCCGAGTCGGTGCGCAAGCGGTGCAAAAATTTCAAGTGTCTCCGCAGAAATCCGACGTTGTTTTTCTTCTTTCACATACTTTAACGTCCTCATATTATGCAGACGGTCTGCCAATTTTATAAGAATGACCCGAATATCTTGTGCCATTGCGATAAACATTTTACGATGATTTTCTGCTTGTTTTTCTTCATTCGTTTTAAATTTCAGCTTTTCAAGTTTTGTAACGCCATCGACAAGCATCGCGACTTCTTCTCCGAAGTCCCGTACGATGTCTTCTCTACCGATTTCTGTATCCTCTACAACGTCATGTAAAAAACCTGCAGCAACTGTAGAAGGATCCATTTGAAGTTCTGCAAGAATTCCAGCTACTTGCACTGGATGGAGAATGTAAGGTTCTCCAGAACTTCTGAACTGACCTTCATGCGCTCTCTTCGCAGCTTCGTACGCTTTTTCGACAAATGCTACGTGTTCATTGTTCATATAGGAACCCACAAGTTCAAATATATCCTCTGCCGTTAAATCCTGATTTTTCGCCATTCTCTCACCTCTTTCAAACAATTTCCGGAAAAATAAACATACCTCTATTGTATGGCGAAAATAGAAGATTTGTAAAGAAATGAATTCAATGAGTTTCGCTCACTGTGTCAAAAGCATGTCTATTCAAATTTTATTTCTACAAATAAATACAAAAACTCCCCCGCAAAATTGCGAAGGAGATAGATATTAGTATTTCATTAGAGAAAGAACGTTATGGTTCTCCAGTTTTCTTCGGCCATCCAAGTAAGTAAGTTCGATTAGGAACGCGCACCCAGCAACGACGCCGCCTAGTTTTTCAACAAGTTCCACTGTTGCGCCAACTGTTCCGCCAGTAGCAAGAAGATCGTCTACCACAAGAACGCGCTGTCCAGGTTTGATTGCATCTTTATGAATCGTTAACTGGTCAACACCATACTCTAAATCATAGTCGACCGCGATTGTTTCGCGAGGTAACTTTCCAGGTTTACGAACCGGTGCAAAACCGATTTCAAGTGCATAGGCAACCGGACATCCAATGATGAATCCGCGTGCTTCAGGACCAACGATCAGTTCTGCGCCCATTTCTTTTGCGTATTCAACGATTTGGTCCGTTGCATATTTGTAGGCTTCACCATTATCCATGATTGTTGTAATATCTTTAAAGCTAATCCCTTTTTTCGGATAATCGGGAACTACTGTAACGAATTGTTTCAAGTCCATACTGTTTCCTCCTTGACGGCTATCTCCTGATGCACCTTTTGAAACCATTGTTTCAGCTCCTGGTAAGGGGCATACAGCATCCGTTCTTCCATTTCAATCTGTCTTTTCCGTTCCTTGTAAGCAGGTGCTTCGGCAAGATCGCGCTTGCCTGCTGTTGGTTCGATTATAACAACATCATTCTCTATCTTAACAAATCCTAAATCAAAAAACACTTTCGACATGAAATAAATCGTGTCTAATTTCCAACCTTTGTGTTTTGCAAGCTGCTCCGCTTGTTTAGTTAAATCGAACGTACCTCGTTTTTTCAAGAAGCTGAAGTACCATCCGAACTCTTTCCGATCCGGAATACCATCAAAATAACGCGAGTCCGGTGCATAGAAGTGAGCATATATTCTGCCAGGATTGTATTCACTCAGTAATGACTCAAGCTGTTGCTGCTGTTCAGGCATATCTAATAACACAATGTGATCAATGGCCGGATCTGCCTGCCGTTCATCATATAAAACGATGTCCCTGCCTTGAAGAATTGGAAGGAAGTGGGCTCTCGTTTGCGGCTGGAATGCAATATAAAGTGCATGGTCCTTCGGAATTGTGTGAATCCAGCGAAGCGGATCCCGAATCCCCCTCAAGTCGAATACTTGCCGCTCATCAGAACGGATATCTTGGAGAAGAATTTGCGGCTTTTTAAAATTATTCCACTCATTCACTTGCAAGTCCCCTGTCACCATCAGCGACATGCCTTGTGTCATTTCATCTGCGAGTTCACCGGATCCGAAGCTAATGGCATCCAGTTTATTCGTCCCATCTTCCAGCTCTAGTTTCAAATGATTTTTGGCAGCACCGATTTTTCTAATGGAACCGACTGTAATCTGTTCAATCATATACATCGGTTTCGGGAATGCCATTCCAAATGGACGCAGCTGTTCCAAAGATTCCAATACATCTACTTCAATTTCATCAATTGTTAGAGGAACGTCAATTTGAACAGTAGCGATCAGGTGTTCATCTGTTAGTACTTGCTTTGCTTGCTCGTTTAGACGATCCCGTAAAGCATCGACATCTGATAGGGCAAGTGTCATCCCTGCAGCCATTGCGTGTCCGCCGAAATGAGGAAGCAGTTCTTTGTTTTTTGACAGTTCCAGATACAGGTCAAATCCTTCGATACTGCGTGCGGATCCTTTCGCCGTTTCTACGGCAGGGTCAATGGCTAATACAATGGACGGCCTATGGAACTTCTCTGTTAATCGGGATGCAACGATTCCGATGACGCCTGGATTCCATCCTTCTTTCGCAAGAACAAACACATGCGGAATTGTTGAGCCGTATTGCTCTTCAATCATGGTGAGCGCTTCTTCTGTAATCCCATTGACGAGTGCTTGACGCTCTTTGTTGAGGCGATCCAGCTCATTTGCAATCCCTGTAGCGACTGTACTGTCCTCTGCTTTTAATAGTTCTACAGCAGGATCTGCATCCCCTAAACGGCCGGGTGCATTCAGACGCGGTCCAACCATGAAACCAAGGGTCTCTTCTGTAAATTGACGCTGCTCAGTTCCGCCGATTTTAGCAAGCGCTTGAATTCCAGGACGGCTTGACATGCGAAGCCGGCGGATGCCTTCTTTCACAAAGAACCGGTTTTCATCCAAAAGCGGTACAAGGTCAGCGACTGTGCCGATTGCTGCAAATTCGAGCAAGTCGAGGGGTGCATCCCCCAGGAGTGCAGTCGCTAACTTAAACGCAACTCCCACCCCTGCAAGCTCTCCAAATGGGTAGTTTCCTTCTGGATGTCTTGGATGAATGACAGCATCTGCCTGAGGCAGCGAATCACCAATTTCATGGTGATCGGTAATGATAATATCGAGTCCGATCGATTTCGCAAATGCGGTCTGTTCTATACCTGATACACCATTATCCACTGTAATGATAAGTGAAGCGCCAAGATCCGATATTTCTTGGAACAGCTCACTGCTCGGCCCGTAGCCGTGTTCAAATCGATTCGGAATGATAAAGGATACATCCGCACCAATTCTTTCTAATGCAGTTGTCAGGACCGAAACACTAGTTACCCCATCCGCATCGTAGTCGCCATAAACAACAATATGCTCGTTGTTCTCGACAGCTTTTCGGATGATGGCGACGGCCTTGTCCATGTCATACAGGAGATATGGATCGTGCAGAACGGCTGCATCCGTCTTTAGAAAAGCTTTGACAGCTGATGGCTCTTGAAATCCTCGTGATACCAAAATTTTTGCATGGAGCGAAGGCAAGTTCAATTCTGTCATTAGTTTTTCAACTGCAGATTCGTCTGGTCTATGTACTTTCCAATTCTTGTTTGATTTAATCAACGATATCACTTCCTCATTAGCATTATACCGGTTACAGATGATTACTTAAAGGATTCTAGTCAAAAGAAAAACGTCCTTCGCGTCTTAGCGAGGACGTCCACTGCTATCATTTTTTGCATCGTATTCATCATTCATGACTTCGTTTGCCAATTGAGGGGATTTTACGAGCATGGCAATTTCGTTTTGCTGGTTTGCGATAATCCCTTCTTTTTCGGTAACCAGTTTTTGCAGCATTTTAACTTGCCTTCTTGTCTTGACAGATCGGAAAACAGTAAACAAACCGCTTGCGACAGCACCTAGTAATGCTGAACCGACTATGACCAGAACAAGCGGCCAGTGCGCTTCTCCAAATCCATAATTAACCGGAACTTTATCAACATTGAAAACAGCAAACAGTGCGATAATGAGCGCAAATAATAGTCCGAATAATAACATCCATTGCGATTTCATATAGAACTCCCCCTTAAAAAAAGATGATTGCAATAAAGCTTCCCTTTGCACTTCAAATGTTTTCGTCTGCCAATATTACGGCAGTAGCGAAGAACAGCGGGTAAAACGTAAAAAACAGGTATACCTGAGTATACCTGTTAGTGGAATCCTTGAAACGTATTAAACGACGGGTTCGTCTGATCCCCATTGTTTCTTTTCTTTAGTTGTTTTCAGCTTGCCATGCTTCTTAATTTCACGCTTTTTCAGGTCGAACCAGATTTGTGCGGAAATGTAGATTGATGAATACGTACCTGCGATAAGACCGATCAACAGTGCGATTGAGAATGGTCGGATCGCTTCTGCACCTAATGCAATCAGTGCAACGACAACAATTAGTACGGTCAATACTGTATTCACAGAACGGCCAAGCGTTTGACGCAGTGACTTATTGATAATATTCGCCAAGTCATCTTCGTTATCCAAGTGACCAACCTTATGAAGATTTTCACGAATCCGGTCAAACGTGACAATGGTGTCGTTGATAGAATAACCGACAATCGTCAGTACTGCCGCGATAAACGTAATATCCACTTCCAGTCGCAAGATACTGAAGATCGCAATCATGAAGAACGCATCGTGCAGGAGACCTAGAATCGCTGCTACACCCATCCGCCATTCGAAACGGAATGCGACATAGATAATGATTCCGATTGCTGCATAGATCAATGCAAAAATTGCATTTTTCGCTAGTTCTTTACCGACTTTATCCGATACTGTAGAAATATTCGGTTCAGAACCATATTTTTCAGCAACTTGAGTTTTGATGTCACTGACTTGTTCTTGACTGAACTCATTCTTGAATCGGGCAACACCGATATTACTTTTATCACCAGAGATCACGATATCGTCCGAAGGATAACCGATATCTTCCAAATATGTGCTGATTTCGTCCTTCGTCAACGAACTCTCTGAAAGAATTTCTGCACGTGTACCACTGGAGAAGTCAATACCCAGGTTCAATTTGAAGACCCCTAAGATAATCGCACCTACTATCAGCAATACGATTGAAAGTGTGTAGAATCGCTTACGGCTGTGAACAAAGTCAAATCGGTCAAACTTTGTAGTCAATTCAAGCGTATCTACGTTCTCTTCTGCAGGATGAACGCGTTTCGGAGAAATTCCAAACCAGCTCGTTTTCCCGTCAAACAATCCACTGTGAACGAGCAATCCAAGGAGCAGACGCGCACCCCATACCGCAGTGATAAAGCTGACTGCAATACTAATGATGAGCATTGTCGCAAATCCTTTAACTGAGCTTGTCCCAAATATGAACAATACAATAGCTGCAAGGAGTGTTGTAATGTTTGCATCTAAAATCGCCGTAAATGATTCTTTCGCACCGCGAGAGAATGCGGTTTTAATGGAACTGCCTACGCGCAGTTCTTCTTTGATCCGTTCATAGGTCAGGATATTGGCATCTACGGCCATACCTACACCGAGCAGCAAGGCCGCAATACCCGGAAGCGTCAACACACCGTTAATAAGTGTGAAGACAACCATGATTAAGAAAATGTAAACAGACAATGTAATGACTGCTACAAGTCCTGGAAGACGGTAGTACACGAGCATAAATAGGAAGATCAACGAAACACCAATAATACCAGCAGTAATCGTTTTATTGAGTGCTTGTTCTCCGAATTGTGCTCCGACAGAAGTTGAGTACACCTCTTGAAGATGAACCGGCAATGCACCAGCGTTCAAAATACCCGCAAGATCTTTTGTCTCATCGACTGTGAAACTACCGGAAATTTCTACGTTTGATGAATTGATCGTCTGACGTACAGATGGTGCTGAAATGAAACGCGGGTCAGACTTTTTCATTTCTTCTTTGTACGAATCTTTACCTTCTTCAAAGTCCAGCCAAATGACCATCACGTTTTCAGGTGCTTTAGCAGCAACTTCAGAAGTCACTTGTGCAAACTTTGATGGGTCTTTCATCTCGAGTGTAACGACAGGATTGCCGCCTTCTCCGAAGTTCGCTTTCGCTTTTCCTGCTTTCAAATCGTCTCCGTCAAGCAGCAATTTATCATCCGCATCACGGAAAGTTAAATTTGCTTGTGTGGATAAAAGCTCACGTGCTTTCTTCTGGTCATCTACACCAGCAAGTTGAACACGGATTCGATTGTTGGATTCAATCTGAATACTTGGTTCACTGACACCGAGAACGTCAATCCGGTTACGAAGCGCTTTCGCAGTATCCGCAACGACGTCTTCTGTGATCTTTTGATTGTTAGATCCTGATTTCAACGGCTGCACTTCATACAAGACTTCAAATCCGCCTTGTAAGTCCAAGCCTAGCTTTACATTCTTCAAAATTGGGTTCGCTGTACTGCCAATCGTTGCTGCGAAAATCACTAGCAACAATAAGAAGGCGACCAGCCGTCCTCTTTTCTTCATGATCCATTTTCCCCCTCTATATGTGAAGCGGTGTTACTTTGGTATGTACGAAAGAAACATCAACACAACAATTATGAGACAGTGAGCTCCTTGTGTCAAATGCTAATCACGACACAACCTAATTTTCTGAATTCTTCTTTGGGGAGAGTAATAATTGCAGCTCTTCGCTATTTAAATCTGAAAACCAATCAGATCCCCGCTGTTCTTCAATCTGTGTGTATGTCATGTATTCTGCCGGTGTAAGCTCCATGACATCATTAATGAGCACATACGTCCTCATTTCACTGATAGTCCGCTTTCGCCACTTTTTCTGGACACAGTATTTCCAAATGTCTGCTTCCGTCACGGTTGTATAGCCGTAAAAGTGGAATTCATTCATCTTACTTTCAATTGCAGGGCGGACATGGTCAAACAATTGCTCGTACTTGTTATCCACTCACGTTCATCCCTTCTTTAATAGAGAGTTGTAAATGTACATGTTTCCGCATACTAGTAGTGTATATGAATTGGTTGGACTTGAGAAGGAGTTGTTTTCATTGTCGTCATTTATTCGGGGTACTGTAATTTTAATGATTGCCGTTTTCATGACAAAACTACTTGGATTTGTTTATCGGATTCAGTTTATGCGAGTTGCCGGCGAAGAAGCAGTCGGTATTTATATGACCGCTTTTCCTGCTTTTATCTTCTTCTTATCGCTCGTTCAGCTTGGGGTCCCCATCGCTATTGCGAAAGTGATTGCTGAACTGAAAGCAAAAGGTGAGACAGCTCGTTTCTCACAAGTAATGCGCACATCGACATTCATTACCTTGTGTACGGGATTCATCTTTATTCCTATATCAGTACTATTCATCCCATTTTTATCGGGTACGCTTCTTGGTAATTCTGCCACTTCCATAACGCTTTATGTAGGGGTTGCCATCATACCAATCGCTGCAATCGGCGGGATGGTGCGGGGGTTCTTTCAAGGAATTGCACGTTTAGAAGAAACCGCTTGGTCACAAATCATTGAACAATTCATCCGGATTATTTTAATCACTTGGCTTCTCCCTTTTTTCTTAGTAGAAGGGAATGCCCCATTGAATGCCGCGATCGCAATGGCGATTACACTCCTAGCTGAAGCAGGCTCGGTATTCTATTTATGGCTGAAGTACAAAAAACACAAAAAAAATAACCCTGTCGCGCGCGATAGGGATGGGCTTTACCCGCTAAAACCATTACTTTCTGTTGCCTTACCTTCATCTGGAAGCCGCTTATTTGGAACGTTTACATGGTTTTTAGAGCCCATCATCTTTTTACGGGCACTTGCTGTATCCGGTATTACAGCTGCAGCCGCCACGTCCCTTTATGGAGTAATCTCTGGAGTGCTTATTCCCCTGCTGCTGTTTCCGTCATTTATCTCTTATGCGCTCTCAGTAGTCCTTGTACCCGCTGTAAGCGGCGCATCCGCTTCAGGCAATATTAGCAAGCTCCAGGAGCGGATTCACTTATCTCTTCGGCTCTCGGCGTTGACCGGAGCCTTTGCAGCTGCAGTGTTCTTCATTCATGGTAAAGAAATGGCGGAAGCACTTTTCCACATTACTAAAGGTGCATCCTATATGACCATTCTTGCCCCTATCTTTTTCTTTTACTACATCCAAGGGCCTCTGTTCTCCATCCTGCAAGCAACAAATGAAGCCAAAGCAGCCATGATGAACTCCGTGTATGGCGGAATCGCCAAGCTGGTTGTCATGTTTGTACTTGCTTCACAGCCTGGCCTTCAAGAAACTGGAGCGATCCTCGCAATTGGATTCGGTGTTTTAATCACTTCGTTCCTACATATCGCAACGTTAAGGAAAAACAGAAAAACCGATACCGGGTTTACGATGTTTGCTCTTCCTTACGCGTCATTCATCATGACTGCAGTCATGCGTCCGATCTTTTTCCCGATTGGCAATTACGGTCTTTGGGTAGAATGCGGAATTACTGCAATCTTCCTCGCAGTTGTTCTATTTTTCACAGGGCAGTTACAGCGAAGCGATCTTCGCCATTTCAAGAAACTATTTGCCGTTACAAATAAGCTTGTTTAAGTTGAACGATAAGTTTCTCATCTTCATAGGAACAGTAAAAGACCTGCTTCGGGTCTTCAATTCCTTTTTTACGAAGTTCCTGCAGCAGCCACTCTTCCGTTTTGTCATGTATCAGCAAATGCCGCACGTCAATATCTCCATCTGAAATAAAAGGAAGAACAGGTGCAGTTTCTCCGTATTTGAATACTGATAAATTGCCGGATGGCTCTAGATACGCATAAGCGACTTCGAAAACTGAACCGATTTGCTGTTCACGTAATTGCTGGAGCAAGTCATCTAAATTATAGCGCTGTTTTCGCATCTCTTCTTCTAATATTTTACCGTCTTGAATAATAACGGTTGTGTCCCCATCAACAATGTCGCGAAAACTTTTGTTTTTCAATGAAACAAAAGATGAAACAAGCTGAATGATCAGCAGAACGAGCATTGGAAGGATTGCGTTAATAAGTTTCGAATCTGGTGAATCCAGAGCAAATGCTGCGACTTCAGCGATAATGACAAATACAACGATGTCAATAACACCTAGTTCACCGACTTCTCTTTTCCCCATTACTCTTAAAATGATGACTATAAGCACATACATTAGTATTGTGCGAAAACCAATAATCATTAAATCATGCATGCCGACACCTTCCTTATCGGTCATAGCATGCCCACAAACTCATTTATTTAAACGGATTTTATTCATAAAAACAGACCTGCCATAGCCATGGCAGGTCCTTACAATTTCAGTATTAAATCGCGGTTGAGCTATCTATAACTCGACCGACAGCTTGACGATCAAATTGCAGTACAGCACCGTCTGCAGTTTTCAAAAATACAGAAGTTTCGTCTACTGCGTCAATTGTCCCGTGTAATCCTCCGATTGTCACGACACTATCTCCACGCTTCAAGCTTGTCTGCATTTCTTTTGTTTGCTTTTGGCGTTTTTGTGCCGGTCGAATCAGCAAGAACCACATAATCGCGATCATCGCTACGAACGGCAGCAAGTTCACTAAAGTTGCACTCATCTAAAATCCCCCCCTACTTTGACTAGTATACAAGAATTAAAAGTTTTTTGCATTTGGTTTGTTGAAACCATATTGTTCGAAAAACTCTTCACGGAAATCGCCGAGACGATCATTCCGGATTGCATCTCGTATTTGCTCCATTAAATTAAGCAAAAAGTACAAGTTATGATATGACGCGAGACGCAGACCAAAAGTTTCATTGCACTTTATTAAATGACGTACGTATGCGCGACTATAGTTTTTGCATGTATGGCAATCGCAATTTTCATCGATTGGACCGAAGTCTCGTTCATACTTTGCGTTTTTAATGACAACACGTCCGTTACTCGTCATTAAAGTACCATTACGAGCAATACGAGTTGGAAGCACACAGTCAAACATATCTACACCGCGGATAGCACCGTCGATTAGGGAATCTGGTGACCCAACTCCCATTAAGTAACGAGGTTTGTCTGTAGGCAGCAAAGGCGTCGTGAATTCAAGAACACGGTTCATAATATCTTTCGGTTCCCCGACTGAGAGTCCTCCGATTGCATAGCCAGGGAAGTCGAGTGATGTCAGGTCCTTTGCACTCTGTTTACGCAATTCTTCAAATTCCCCGCCTTGGATGATTCCGAACAACCCTTGATCATTCGGGCGCTGATGCGCATTGAGACAACGTTCTGCCCAGCGGGAAGTACGCTCAACACTTGCTTTCATATACTCATAGGTTGCCGGGAAAGGCGGACATTCGTCGAATGCCATCATAATATCCGAGCCGAGCGCGTTTTGAATGTCCATCGCCTTTTCAGGACTGAGGAAAAGCTTACTTCCGTTCAAATGATGTCTGAAGTGAACGCCTTCCTCTTCAATTTTACGCATATCACTTAGCGAGAATACTTGGAAACCGCCTGAATCCGTTAAAATCGGACGATCCCAGTTCATGAATTTGTGAAGTCCACCCGCTTCACGGATAATTTCGTGTCCTGGACGAAGCCACAAATGATACGTATTGCTTAAAATAATTCCTGCACCCATCTGCTTCAAATCTTCAGGTGACATCGTTTTTACAGTGGCCATCGTTCCCACTGGCATGAATGCAGGTGTTTCGAAAGAGCCGTGGGGTGTATGGACAATTCCTAAACGCGCTCCTGTTTGCTTACATGTTTTAATATGCTCGTACGTTACTGCTGGCATGAGTCATTCTCCTTTTTTCTTGACGGTCGGATGAACATCGCATCTCCAAAACTGAAGAATCGATATTCTTCCTTAATCGCCTGGTGATAAGCATTTAAAATATATTCCCGAGTGGATAGGGCAGAGACAAGCATCACTAATGTAGATTTAGGCAAATGGAAATTCGTTATGAGTCCATCTACTGCTTTGAACTCGTATCCCGGGAAAATGAAAATAGATGTCCATCCTGAACCTGCAACAATTTTTCCGTCATGTTCGCTGGCAATGGTTTCAAGCGTACGTGTGGAAGTGGTACCGACTGCAATTACGCGTCCGCCCGCTTCTTTCGTCTGGTTAATTGCAGTTGCTGTGTGCTCGGTTACTTGATAATATTCCGCATGCATTTCGTGATCCTCAATGGAATCGACGCTGACAGGACGGAATGTTCCAAGACCAACATGCAGTGTAATGAATTCTACACCGACACCTTTAGCCCGCAGTTCATCTAAGATTTCTTCTGTAAAATGCAATCCTGCTGTTGGAGCTGCCGCAGAACCGCGCTCTTTTGCAAATACAGTCTGGTAACGTGATTGATCATCCAAGGATTCCGTAATATACGGAGGCAGCGGCATTTTACCAAGCGCATCCAGTAATTCGTAAAAAATCCCTTCGTACGTAAACTTGAATGTGCGTCCGCCTTGATCAGCTACACCGATACATTCTGCAGTCAACCGACCGTCCCCGAAGGTTATAATCGTTCCTGGCTTCACTCGTTTCGCAGGCTTGACGAGCGTTTCCCATTCATTGTCCCCGGTTTCTTTCAGCAACAGCACTTCAATCGAAGCACCCGTCTCTTCTTTCACACCGATCAGACGTGCTGGCAATACTTTCGTGTCATTCAACACGAGCATATCTCCTGCTTCAAGTTCATCTATAATTGCACGAAAGTGTTTATGTGCAACTTCTCCTGTTTCACTATTCAACACCAGCATCCTGCTTGCAGTGCGATCCGCAAGCGGAGTCTGAGCGATCAGTTTCTGTGGTAAGTCAAAGTCAAAATCTTGTACATCCATTTCATTTAATCTCCTTAATGTCGTAAAGTCAGCGCTGCTCCGGCAGTGGATAGCTAAAGTGTTCATACGCAAGCGGCGATGCGATTCTTCCGCGCGGTGTCCGCTGTATGAAACCTATTTGCAATAAGTATGGTTCATAGACGTCTTCGAGCGTGACCGACTCTTCCCCAATACTTGCAGCCAGTGTTTCCAAACCGACAGGTCCTCCACGGAACCGCTCGATCATCCCTGTCAATAACTTATGGTCAATGTGATCAAGTCCAAGCGAGTCTACTTGCAGCATTTCCAGTGCTTCTTTTGCAATGTCGATAGAAATTGTACCATTGCCGCGCACTTGCGCATAGTCTCGCACCCTGCGCAACAAACGATTGGATATACGCGGGGTCCCTCTTGACCTGCGGGCGATTTCTACCGCCGCCTGATCATCGATTTTGACATCGAACAAACCCGCGCTTCTCATAACGATTTCTTTCAGCGGATCGATTTCATAGTATTCAAGACGCAGCGGAACACCAAACCGATCCCGAAGCGGTGCGGAAAGTGAGCCTGCACGTGTTGTCGCCCCAATCAATGTAAACGGAGGCAGGTCAAGTCGAATCGATTTAGCAGAAGGTCCTTTCCCAACAACGATATCCAGACAGAAATCTTCCATTGCGGGATACAGTACTTCTTCAATCGCACGATTCAAACGATGGATTTCATCGATGAATAAAACATCTCCGGGTTCCAATGAAGACACTACTGCAGCCAAATCACCCGGCCGTTCTATTGCCGGGCCGCTTGTCATCCGCAGATTGACACCCATTTCATTCGCAATGACCGCAGCGAGTGTCGTCTTCCCGAGACCGGGAGGACCATATAACAGCACGTGATCCAAACTTTCACTTCGTCCCTGTGCAGCTTCTATGAAAATCGATAAATTGTCTTTTACTTGGTCTTGCCCTATATAATGTGCTAACCGCTGCGGGCGCAATGATTGTTCAAATCCTTCATCAAAATCCGAAAGTTCACTTGAAAGTACGCGTGAATCCATTGTTCTCCCTCCTTTTCAACTGAACGCAAGAGTTACGGACTTCGTTACTTTTGTTTCAGCAGCAATTGCAGTGCACGTTTCATATAACCTTCTGTTGATAGTTCTTCGTTCTCAAGAGATTTTTTCACTTTCGCGATTTCTCTCGCAGAATAACCAAGCGCCTCAAGTGCAAGCATAGCTTCTTCTAGCGCCCCATTTTCTGTAAGTGTGAACAATGTATTGCCATCATCTTCCGGCATGTCCAACTCTGTAAAGAGATCCACCAATTTGCCTTTTAAATCAAGAATCATTTGGCGTGCGGTCTTCTTGCCGACACCCGGGAATTGAACAAGGAATGCCTCATCTTCACGCTCAATTGCGCTGATCACTTGTGATGGAATGCCGCTTGACAGAATTGCAAGTGCCCCTTTTGGACCAATTCCTGATACTGTGATCAGCTTCCGGAACAACTCCCGCTGCTCTAACGAAAGAAACCCCATGAGAAGCTGTGCATCTTCTCTCACATGGTGATGGATGAAGATTTGCTGCTCTGTTTCCGTCACATGAAATGCATAGGGATTTGGTGTTAACACTTGATAGCCGATTCCTCTATTTTCAATCGTAATATATTCTGGTGTCACTCGGGTAACGAACCCTTTTATGTAATCATACAATACCACTTACCCCCTAGAGTCTTATCGTTAAGTATACCACATGACCGGACAATACAACGCTGTCAAACCACCAAAAAGAACCGCCAGACGTATCACATACGACTTCTGGCAGTTCTTATGGGAGATATCGATTGTGTTCAAGTAAGTTGTTGGAAAACCGGCAAAGTTCCGGCCATCGATGCAAAGCTTGTTCCGTAAAGGGAATGAGCTGCTGCGCTAATAGGACTCTGCGTTCTTCAGGCAGTGTCGTTAAATAAGACCATTCACGCAACATCTCGTTAGGATATTGGAGCATGGCAATCGCCTGCTGGCCCAGAACTTGCAATCGAGGTTCTTCATTAAACAATAATGCCGCATTGTAGTCTACTTTCTGAAGCACACGATGCAGCCATAATGCAATTTCGACGTCAGGATGGCCCGTGCATGCTAAATCGAAATCAATCAGGGTAACAGTACCTTCGGCTGTTTTCAATAGATTGTGATGAACCACATCCCCGTGAAGAAGCGTATTGGGTACTTCTCGAGCAGGTGCAGTGCGTAAGCAAGCAAGTGCTTGCTCGCTGTATAGTTCCAGCTGATCTACGACGTTCTCCCCTAGATAAGACACAATAGTTTGACGATTGTTGCGAAAACGTTCCAGTCGCCAATTCCATTTATCCAGCAACGCATAGGGTTTTAAAAATGGCAGCGACTCCCATTTCACAAATGCC
Organism: Sporosarcina sp.; assembly: GCA_029257435.1. Lineage (GTDB taxonomy): Bacteria > Bacillota > Bacilli > Bacillales_A > Planococcaceae > Sporosarcina. Next base: position 86,676 of record JARIBI010000155.1, read on the forward strand.
TCGGTCTCATGAAGAGCTCCCAGTGTTTTTAAGGAAGCTCTCCGATCTGATTGCTTGGAAAAATCTACTGGGATTCCATCAGTCACCCAGGGCTGGACGACAATGTGTTCATTCCCTTTCTCAGAGATAGGCGCACAATAAGGAAAATCCACTGTTTGTAACAGTTCATGCAAGTTCCGAATCTTAATAGCATCACGAACATCGGCATAACGCTTTACCGAGTATTCATTCCCATTCTCTTCTAAACGCCACACATTTTCTTTAATACGTGAAAATTTCTTTTCAACTTTCACGCCCGGTCAATACGAACCCATTTGGTTTTGACCATAGTGACCTTGATGCGGCGGCCCCATTTGCGGGTAACCTCCGTAAATAGGCTGAACTCCCATCATTGGCATCCCGTAATAGGGAGTTGGAGACATGTTTGATCCGCAAGACGAACATAAATGCATATATTGCGGATGCTGAGCAGCTTGAATCCCTTGCATTTGCGGCTGTTGATTGTTCGGGAGCTGTTGCGGGTACCCTTGGTGAGGGATCTGTTGCGGAACATACCCTTGCTCCGGCGGACAGTACGCAGGCGGTGATAAATCAAATGTGGACGACTCAATATTCGGCATTTGAACACCTGGCGATTCCCACATCTTCATACTGTCGCAATGGTTCGGTGACACGCCCGGACCTTGGCCGGCCATAATTGGTGATTCATCTTTACATTCCATTGTTTCGGGCTGCATGTTCCACATTGGCGGCTGTACAGGTACTTGCGGCATCATTGGCGGTGCCATCGGGTAATGCATATGATGCTGCATCGGATGCGCGCACGGGTGGCAATCCGCGTCGTAAATCGGCATCCATCCACATGGAATACCTATGAACATCGGATGGACCATCGGCTGTTGCTGCACCGGCGGCAGCGGCGGAGCTGGTGGCGCTTCGCAAGTAGGCGATTCCGGTTTAGGTATCGGTTTCACTTCGGGCATTGGCGGTGGTGGCATTGGCTGTGGTTTCACTTCCGGTTTTGGAGCAGGCAGCGGCTTCACCTCAGGCTTAGGTGCCGGTTTTGGCGGCGGCGGCATTGGTGCTGGCTTTGGCGGCGGTGTCGGAATCGGTTTCTGTTGCGGCGGTTTTGGCGGCGCAACTGGCGGGACGGGTTTTACCGGTTTCTCAGGATGCTTCTCGTGAGGCAGCGGGTGCTTTTCCTTCCCCCCATGCTTTTCAGGGTGCTTTGTTCCTTTTCCTTCAGGCAAGAAGATTTTCATGCCAGGCACAATATAGTCCGGATTGGCTAAGTGTGCGTTCACCTTTTTTAGTTCTTCAAACGATATCCCATACTGACGCGCTATTTTCCAAAGCGTGTCACCTTTTACAACGATATGGACATTCACTCTGTAAAGTCCCCCTTCCATCGACTCATCTTATGAACGGGTGCCCGGATGTGTGACCAATCGATAAGTCAGGCACCTTCTCTTTCAACTATACGAATCTGAAGAGGCAAATAGTACTTCATCGCAAAAAAATACCTGCCGGTTATTTCCTGGCAGGTGATTGTTGCAGATATGTACTATAAGAACCAAACGATCTAACATCACAATGCAACGCTTTTAGTTCTTCCAATGCACCTTTCATCATTGGATGATCTTCCGTTTCTGCAACGTCAATTATGAAAAAATAATTACCAAGACCCGTTTTCAATGGACGGGATTCAATTTTACTTAAATTCAATCTGCGCCATGAAAACACGGATAAAATCTGATGGAGCATTCCTGGCTGATCATCTTCCGGCAATTTAATCATCAGAGTTGTTTTCGGTATGCCCGCGCCTTCGTATGACAATGTTTCCTTACGTAACGACAGGACGACGAACCGCGTATGATTAAAATGAAAATCATGAATTGATTCTTCAGCAATATGAAGTCCATATGTATCAGCAGCCAGCTGGTTACCAATCGCCGCAATCGGCAGCTCAGGATGCTCAGACACGTATTTCGCTGCTGCAGCAGTGGAAGAAGTTTGAATAAGCGGGACTCTTCTAAAGTGATACTGCAGATATTTGTGACATTGTGCCAGCGCATGTGGATGAGAGTGAATCGATGCCAGTGAATCAATGGATTCGGCTTGTTCAGGATGCACCATCAAATGTTGCCGGATGGGTGTTGACAGTTCAGCATTGATGAACAAATCACTGCCATGGAACAAATAATCGATGGTGAGCGGCACAGATCCTTCTAACGCATTTTCAAGCGGTACAATCGCATAGGCAACATGACCTTCCGTCACCGCTTCGATACAATCAGGAATCGACCGATACGGCATGAGTCCATCCGTCCCGAAAAAGTCTGTCGCAGCAATATGTGTAAATGAAGCTTCCGGCCCTAAGTAAGCAACGGATGGTGTTAAAGATTCCTGTTTCATCGTCAAATTCTCCTCTCACAATGCACCTGAACTAACCAAATGGACTGAATCTACAAAGCTCGGCCCATTCAGTTTATGGATGAATGCCTCCATCGAAAGGTTCATCTCAGTTACGTCCAGTGATAACGTAATGTTGGCACGCCCTTGTACGGGTATGGTTTGGTGAATCGTCAGTACATTACAATGTGATGAAGAAATCAGCTCCATCAGCACCGCAAGTGAACCTTTCAAGTCTTCCAATTGGATGAAGACCGTTAGTACCCGTTCGCGAGCAATCGCTTCGAATGGATATACCGCATCTTTATACTTATAAAATGCACTTCTTGACAATCCAACTCGGGCGGTCGCTTCTTGAATCGTTGTCGCTTCACCGGAAACAAGAAGCCGTTTCGCTTCCAGCATCTTTTGCATGGACTCCGTCAAGACATCTTCACGCACCAAATAGAACTGGTCTTCCCCCAACTGCTTCATCGTCAATCCCCCTGCAGCCGCAGAACGGCTCTTCATTACTCGATAAATTCAAACTCGAAGTCAAGAAGACGAACGATGTCTCCGTTTACCGCACCGCGTTCACGAAGTGCATCATCAACACCCATGCCTCGCATTTGACGGCCAAATTTACGGACAGATTGGTCGAAGTTGAAATCGGTCATCTTGAATAAGCGCTCGATACCATATCCGGACAATACGTAAGCTCCATCGTCATCGCGTGTAATTTTGAAATCAGGTGTTTCCGGTTCGTATTTATAAAGAACGGAGTGCTCTTCTTCTGTTTCTTCCACTTCATGCATCGGGAATTCTGACGTCACTTCAAGCAGGTCTGCAATCGCAAACAAGAGTGGGTCTAATCCTGTGCGTGTAATGGCTGAGATTGGGAAAATTTTATGTTCCGTCTCTCCAAGTTTCTCCTTGAATGCTTTTAAGTTTTCTTCTGAATCCGGCATGTCCATTTTATTGGCCACAATAATTTGAGGACGCTCCATTAAACGCATGTTATATTGTTCAAGCTCTGCGTTAATCGTTTCGAAGTCTTCAAACGGGTCTCTGCCTTCTAAACCTGACATATCGATAACGTGCACGATGACACGGGTCCGCTCAATATGACGTAAAAACTGATGTCCGAGTCCTACCCCTTCGTGGGCACCTTCAATAAGTCCCGGCAGATCCGCCATGACAAATGTCCGGTGATCATCCGTTTCAACAAGTCCCAAGTTTGGAACGAGTGTCGTGAAGTGATAATCTGCGATTTTAGGCTTAGCAGCAGATAGGACAGATAGAAGCGTAGATTTACCGACACTCGGGAAGCCAACAAGGCCAACATCAGCGAGTACTTTCAGTTCAAGCATGATGTCACGTTCTACACCTGGTTCTCCTTTTTCGGATAGCTCAGGCGCCGTGTTTTGCGGTGTCACATAACGGCTGTTCCCGCGTCCCCCGCGTCCTCCGCGTGCAATCACTGCAGTTTGTCCATCTTCCACTAAATCTGCGATAATTTCTTTTGTTTCTACATCTGTCACAACTGTACCAGGCGGAACTTTGATAACCATACTCGTGCCTCGACGGCCATGCTGGTTTTTGTTGGCTCCATGCTCCCCGCGCGGAGCTTTAAAATGACGCTGATAACGGAAATCCATCAATGTACGTAAACCCTCATCTACGACGAAGATAACGTCTCCGCCATTCCCGCCATCGCCGCCTGCCGGACCGCCAAATGCAATATATTTTTCACGGCGGAACGCAACGATTCCATCGCCGCCATCTCCACCTTTAACGTAAACTTTTACCTGATCGACAAACATGTAATTTCCTCCTATTGTCCACGGAATGTGAACGTCCAATACTCATTATCTACAGACAGCTTTGCTGTCCAGTCCTTCTCATATACATCATTCCATACAATCGGCGCTGTTTGTCCGGGAAGCGAAAGGGATACTTCCCATTCGTCGCTTGTGGTTTTCACAAAGATATTGACCTCACAGTCAGCATAAGGATCTGCACCGTTTACAAGCTGCTGGCATACGCCGTCCAATACTTCCACAATTGCCCGGCCGTCTGCTTTTCGTTCAGATTTTCCAGGAACCATTGAAGTTTTTACTACTTTGCTGAACGCTATGTAGTTCCAGTCAAAAGTTAACAGCCACGTTTCAAGTGCAGGCATGTCCAGTCCGCTTATTTGGGAGTCAATACGCATGCGTTCTGTAGCATCCAGAAGTTTGCGTCGTGCTTCGGGGACATTATTGAGGTCCATGTGCATGAGGATGAGCTGTAGCTCGTTTAAAAAATCATGCCGGGCAAATTTCATCGCATCCCGGACAGTCAACTCCGATTTTTTCAAGATTCTTCACCGCCTGCTGTTTCGTTCCTTACAGTATAGCATTATGGGGGTGTTGTTCGTCAAAAAGTTTGGCGAATCTTTGTTGATTGCCCACTCAAATGGAAACAAAAAGGGTATTAGTTTGTATACAGAATTAAAAAATAAAAAAAGGACTGCACACTTGGCGCGTGCAGTCCTTTTTGGATTCAATTCTTATGCTTCCTGCACTGCAGGATACACACTTACTTTTTTCTTGTCGCGGCCAAAACGCTCGAAGCGTACTACGCCATCAACTTTAGCGAAAAGAGTATCGTCGCCTCCGCGACCTACGTTTTCACCTGGGTGAATTTTCGTTCCGCGCTGGCGGTAAAGAATAGAACCACCAGAAACGAATTGTCCATCGGCACGCTTAGCGCCAAGACGTTTCGATTCGGAGTCACGACCGTTCTTTGTAGAACCTACCCCTTTTTTCGATGCGAAAAACTGAAGATCTAAACGTAACAACATGTGTTCCACCTCCTACTTGGTAAAGGTTATTTTTATAAACTGCGCATAGTCTTGTTCAATCGTCTGCATGGAAACAATCATTGCACGCATAATTGTTTGCTGATCATGATCCTCTTCCGTCTCCGGAAGAACGACTTTCAGATAGCCGCCATCTTCTCCTTGCTGGATCGCTGGCGTTACCCCAGTGAGTGAAATAATTGCATTCACAGCGCCAAATGACACGGCAGATGCAGCTGCACACACTAAGTCCTTCCCATGTTCTGCGTAATCAGCATGTCCACTCATCTCAAAAGAGCTGATACGGCCAGATGCTTGTTCCTTTACGGTGATTTGAATCATAACAGCTTACAGGTTGATGCCTTCGATAACAACCTTAGTATAAGGCTGACGATGACCCTGTTTTCTACTGTAGTTCTTTTTCGGCTTGTATTTGAAGACAGTGATTTTTTTGCCTTTGCCCTGTTTAACGATTTTCGCTGTTACAGAAGCACCATCCACGAATGGAGCGCCAACTTTCACGTCATCTCCACCTACAAAAAGAACTTTGTCAAAAGTTACAGCCTCATCAGCTTCTCCCACCAATTTCTCGATGAAGATCTCCTGACCCTGCTCAACTTTGATTTGCTTTCCACCAGTTTCAATAATTGCGTACATACTTGCACCTCCTCAAATAGTCTTAGACTCGCCTTCCCAGGTGACCCATACGGATGCTTGTACCTGGTTCAGTGCGGTTGCAGCACGGGTGCGCTACAAACATAACATTAGAATAATAACATGCATAGAAATTCAAGTCAAGTTGTTTCTTTTCAATTGCTCGTAAATCCTTCGATATCTTCTGAATCGAAACACGCTGATATTTTGCAAACATAAAAAAACCACAAGACTTATTAAAAGTGCAGTTTCAGGCAAACCTGTCAGTAATACAGCAGCTCCCACAATCAGAAATCCGATTGAAAACACTAGAAATGCGGTTTGATCGAAATACCGGCTCTCTTCACGTTCAGTTAAAGCGAGCAGCGCCTGTCCGCCATCCAGCGGCAAAATAGGAAGTAAATTCACAAGTAAAATCAATAATTGAATACGAATCACATCCATTGAACCCGGAAAAGAAAGGACAATCGCTGCTGCAAGTACCAATGTTGTTGCAATCGGCCCCCCAAGCGCTAATAGCACACGCGCCTTGCGTGAATGCTGGGAGGGATTCGCGATTTCCATTTCTCCGCCATAAGGAAGAATTGTTATGGAACGAACACGCATGCCTTGCACTTTTGCAGCTGCTAAATGTCCGGCTTCATGAATCAGCAGTGATCCGAAAACAATTGCATATGCAGCAAGCCCTCCCATAACTGCAAGCAAAATGAAGACCGGCAGCAAAATCGGATGCAGTCGGAACTTCAAGGACTTACTTCCGAAAAGAACGCAGGCAATAGCGTGGAGTCAAGCACAAGTCCATCCCGTTTCACTTTTAAATACATTGTTCCTTCTTCCATCACTGCAAGCGTGTCCCCTTTGTTGACAGCTGTATACGGCAGCTTTGCAAATGAACCGACAAATCCATAAGTGATCTCATCCCCATTGTCATATTGAACAGTAAGGGTTTTGCCAGATTGTCTTGTAAACCCTGTAAAAACGATTAAACCGTTTCCTCGAGCCGCAATCGGAAGTGCTTCAGGATAGGACAGTATGACACCTGATTTATACGGCTGCATCGATTCATACGCAGCAAACGGATCAACACCTTCTACATCCCCGCTCACTTGAATCATTCCCGACTCCTCAGAGTCAATCATCGATGCTACCCATTTCTTCATCGCTACAAAATCTTGACCCGTAGAAATATATTGAGTGACAGGCCGCTCCATTACGCCTAGTTGCTCTAGTTTGGCAACCCCGAGAATCGAAATCGTAAATACGATCGCTAACATCCATTTCGTCTTCCCTCTCAACACACGCCCCCCTTTTTTTCAGTATATGAAGCACAACACTTGAATAGTCGGGTTACCTTGTCTTTTACGGACATTCGAAACAGCTGCCAAACTGCAAATGGTAAGTCCAATAAAAAAATCCCCTGCACCAAAGGTACAGAGGATCATCCATATTATTTAGTAAACAAAGATTTCAACTTCCCGAAGAATCCAGGTTTCCCTGTATCCACGGACATCAGCGGCACGGATTCGCCTAATATTCTGCGTGCGATATTACGATATCCAAGCGCGGCAGGATTATTAGGATCCATTACAACCGGTTCTCCTTTGTTGGAAGACGAAATAACTTTTTCATCATCAAGAACAATTCCTAGCAAATCGATTGAAAGATGAGTTGTAATATCATTTACATCCAATGTATCGCCAGAATTGATAAGATTACGCCGTATCCGGTTAATGATGAGCTTTGGCGGCTCAATATCTTCTTGTTCCAGTAATCCGATGATACGATCCGCATCACGAACCGCCGAAATTTCCGGGGTTGTAACGACAATCGCGCGGTCAGCACCTGCCACTGCGTTTTTGTATCCTTGTTCAATTCCCGCAGGACAATCTATCAAAATATAATCATAATCACGTTTCAACTCGGTGATTAGGTCTTTCATCTGTTCCGGCGTGACTGCGTTCTTGTCCGTTGTCTGTGCAGCAGGCAGCAAGAACAAACGATCTTCGAACCGCTTGTCCTTGACGAGCGCCTGCTGAATTCGGCAGCGGCCTTCAATGACATCAACCAGATCGTAAATAATACGATTCTCAAGGCCAAGAATGACGTCTAAATTTCTCAATCCAATATCTGTATCGACTAGACAAACTTTCTTACCTTGAAGGGCCAATGCAGTACCGAGGTTTGCTGACGAAGTAGTTTTTCCGACTCCGCCTTTACCAGATGTTATAACAATCGCTTCTCCCACATTAGCACCCCCCTTTAAATGTTGACAAACCAGGCCTCAGAAGTCTCAAATCCTGCAAACGGTCAATGGCGATAAATCCATTGGTATGCAAGTAAGCGCATTCCATTTCAGGTTGCTCAGACAATATTGCGAGCTCGTCTGTCATTGTTTCCATTTGGTCCGCAATCATGAGGTGTGTTGCTTCCAACCACGAAGCTGCAATGACAGCTTCCCGATTTCCTGCGTTTCCTGCATGCGCTTTCCCTTTTAATCTGCCAAGTATATAAATGCTTCCTGCTGCAGAAACATGTCCATTTGGATTCACATCACCTATAACGACGAGATCCCCTTTGGCACGAACTTCCTGACCGGAACGAACAATACCAATATACGTTTCTGATTGTTGTTCCTGCACGCGGTGGTTGCATTCTTCCATCGTAATGACATCACTTTGAATCTTTGAAACACGTAAATGCCCAGCTGACTGGACTATTTGAATAATCTCTTTGGCTGCCTGATCACTGCAATACCGTGACCCTGTATGGATTTGTACTTCGACAGCGCCTTCTAAACCTGGATCCTGTGCTTTCTTGCCTAACTCCTCCAATAAATCTGAATAGGCGCATTGATCGTCCAGCCGCAGGATGAGTCCATCTTTGGTCCCTTTAATCGTTACTACTTGCTGTTTCGACACTTGCGTCACCCCGCCCTATGCGAAAATTACATACCGGCTTGCTTCTCTATAACTCGTTTATAAATCAAGTTTCTGAACAGCCAGCCAAACAAGACAATGAATATCAAGTTAGCAATCACTGTTGGAACGAGTCTCGCTGTCATAAATACTTCAAAACTAATCGACGTAAGTGCAATCAAACTAGCAAAAAGATATGACATCATTTCTAGCAGCACGACCATAAACAAAGACAAGAGCATTACAGTCCCGGTAGACCGATGAACTTGACGAATGATCACATAAGCTAAGAAACAAATCAGCGGATAAAGAAACGTATATATCCCAATAATATCAATGTGATACATATCATACAAGAGCCCAAAGAATAAACCATAGAGAACTGACTTGCGAAGATCATAGTAAGAAGCAATGAATACTAAGTAAACAATGACAAATCTCGGAACGAGCGTATAGCGGACATCTCCCAATTCAATGGGGGAAAACAAACTGAAAACCGGTTCCAGAAAAAACAGAACGACCGCAATAAGAGGAATGATGAACCGTTTCATGATCCATCCTTCCCCTCTGTCGCAGACGTTCCAGGGTCATCTGTCCCTTTCGAAGTAGCAGATTGTCTTTTTGCAATCATAACATGATCGAGCATTGAGAATTCTGCTGCTGGACGGACGTAAGCTAACTTAGTGAGCCCATAATCATCGGTCGACACTTCAGTCACTTCTCCAATTAAAAGACCTTTCGGGAAAATTCCGCCGAGGCCGGAAGACATAACTTTTTGACCCACTTTCACTTCAAAACCGGAATCGATCCGTTTCATAATCAATTCGCCACGTTCAGGATCGTATCCTTCCATCAGACCAAAAATATCTTTCTTTCCGGGAATCATCGCAGATACACGGAAGTTCTGGTTTTCAGTCGACAACAATTCAACCGTGGAAGTGAACGGTGTCACGAGGACAACTTTTCCGACAAGGCCATTGGCAGTCAGCACGGCCATGTTGAGTTTCACACCCTGGCTTTCACCTTTGTCGACAATAATTTTCTCTTCCCATTGATCGGGGTTCCGTGAAATAACAGTCGCTTGAATAGGATCATACGCACGCAGATCATCTTTTTTATCGATAATTTTACGTAAACGCTCATTCTCTTCTTTGATGTCTGCAAGTTCCACTTCAGTTGAAGCATATTCGGTCAGACGAGCTTTTAACGTCTTGTTTTCTTCATATGTATTCAAAATTCCATCAATGTCATCGAAAAATCCGGTAATGGAGTGGGCCGGTTTGGAGAATAGAGATTGTCCAAAACCGACGACATCCTTCACCATCTTTTCAGGGAGGTTGGCGCTTTGCCGGTCTTTAAGAGAAAAAGCTATCAATGCCACCAGGACAATTACGCCCACCAGCAATAAAATTAAACGTTTGTTCGAAAAAAATCGCGGCATTGCCGATATCCTCCCTCAATTATTTCGCTTGCATTTTTTTAATGACGTCAAAATTATCAAGTGCTTTACCTGTACCGATCGCCACACAATCCAAAGGATCTTCAGCGATGAATACTGGCATATTCGTTTCATCAGAAATCACCTTGTCCAAGTTGCGCAAAAGTGCACCACCGCCTGTTAGGACGATTCCGCGTTCCATTACATCTGCAGACAATTCTGGCGGTGTTGTTTCTAATGTCTTTTTCACACCATCGACAATTTGCAACAATGATTCGCGCAGTGCTTCGACAATTTCATCTTGAGAGATTTCAAGCGTTTTTGGAAGACCTGTCAACAAGTCCCGTCCACGGATTTCCATTTTCTCAGATGTCTCAAGCACGCTGGCAGAACCAATTTCAATCTTAATCGCTTCAGCTGTGCGTTCCCCGATTGTTAAGTTATACGTTTTACGGATATAACTGATGATTGCTGCATCCATCGTATCACCACCGACACGAATCGACTCACTCGTTACGATTCCTCCTAAAGAAATCACCGCAACTTCAGTCGTTCCGCCACCGATATCAACAACCATACTGCCAGTAGGTTCCCAAACTGGTAGATTGGCACCAATTGCAGCTGCAAACGGCTCTTCAATCGTGTACGCATCTTTTGCGCCAGCTTGACGAGCTGCGTCAATCACCGCGCGCTGTTCAACGGATGTAATTCCGTAAGGCACACAAACCATAACGTTTGGCTTTTTCCATGCGCCGCCAGAAGCTTTAGTCGCTTCCTTCATGTAGTGCTCGATCATTGCTGTTGTAATATCAAAATCAGCAATAACTCCGTCTTTCATCGGGCGTGTTGCAACGATCGATCCCGGCGTACGGCCGATCATATTTTTCGCAGCACTACCTACAGCTACGATTTCATTTGTCATCGTATTTTTCGCAACTACGGATGGTTCCCGCAGAACAATTCCTTTTCCTTTGATAAAAACCAACGTATTGGCGGTGCCGAGGTCAATCCCGACATCTCTCGCTCCTAGTCCAAACAAATTCGTTCTTCCTTTCTGCAGTACCGTTTTATGAGGCTTCTTAAAAGCATACACCATAGTATAACGGAAAGGCGAACAAATTCACAGTGTCACATGTATCCCTTTTCTTTAAGGGAGATAAAGCGCTGATCTCCTATGATAATATGATCCAAAAGATCGATACCCATGAGTTCCCCAGCTTCTGCAAGTCGTTTTGTCACTTCAATATCTTCAGGAGACGGTGTTGCATTGCCTGAAGGATGATTATGCGCAACGACTAGTGATGCCGCAGAGCGTTTCACAGCTTCCCGGAATATTTCTCTCGGATGCACGATTGAAGAATTCAAACTGCCTATGAAAATCGTCTGCTTATGCAGCACTTCGTTTTTCACATTCAAAAACAGCACGACAAAATGTTCTTGCGTCAATTTCGACATGTCAGTCATTAAATAAGCTGCTGCATCTTCAGGCGACTTAATCGCGTAGCGGCCCGTTTGTGCAACCGAGTAAATTCGTTTACCGAGTTCAGCTGCTGCCATGATCTGCACGGCTTTGGCATCCCCTACACCTTTGACCGCTGTCAATTCTTCAATTGTGACGTCACGCAAGTCCTGGATTTTATCAAACTCAGATAATAGTTTGTTCGCAAGGACGAGGACGGATTCCTCACGGGAACCCGTACGGAGTAATATCGCAACAAGCTCCTGATTGGATAAACTGGCTGCTCCTTGGCGAGTCATCCGCTCACGCGGTCTGTCGGCAAAATGGATATCCCGAATCATTAACGTATCTTTATAATCCGTCGGCATCAGCGCTCGTCCCCTTTTAGCCAAATGAGACCATTCGCGCGCATTACGTCTGCAAGCTCCGCAATTGGAAGACCTACAACATTATCGTAATCGCCTGAAATTTCTTGAACAAGCAATCCCCCTGCTGTTTGAATACCGTAGCCGCCTGCTTTGTCCAGCGGGTCACCTGTTGCTGCATATGCTTGAATAAGTGCATGATCCAACTTCCGAAATGTCACTTCGGTAATGGATGAAAAATGGGTGACCGCGCCTTTTCTCAAAATGGTGACGCCGGTTATGACACTGTGAGTCCGCCCCGACAGCTCTTCTAGAAATTCTGCCGCTTGCGCAACAGACTTCGGCTTCGGGTACACCTTTCCGTCTAACGCGACCACCGTATCAGCTCCAATTACTAGAGACTCTGGGTGGTCTTCATATATAGCGGACGCCTTAATGGACGACAGGGCTCTCGCATAAGTTTCCGGATTTTCACCATTTTCTATCGGACGTTCGTCTGCGCTGCTTGCGAACACTGTAAATGGCATCCCTAATCGTCCGAGCAATTCCTTTCGCCGCGGTGAAGCAGAAGCTAGAATAAGTGTTTCATTCGTTTCAAAAAACATAGTTAAATGCCCCCTTTGCCACATCATACGACAATGTGTTTCAGAAGAAAATTGTGTGGAAAACTGCAAAATATGACTTTGACCTCTTTTCAGCTATCAAAAATCAAGTTTGACACACTCCCCTGTGTCGGCATAATGAGCTAATATATGCATTTTGATGATATTCAAATCATCTGTAAACGCAGTGATGGCGGCAATGTTAGTCGTGAATGCATCTTTTTTCTTTTCTCCTTCTGTCTGTTTTCGGGAAGCAGCCAAATCCTGAATTTCGGAAATTTGCTTAGCGTTCAACACACTCCTCAAAAGTTCGCCTTCTCCACTGCTGCATGCTAACGGGGAAACGGTCACTTGTTTACGGAAAGCGCCTTCTTCTCCCGCTGGATCTGCATCTATTTCAGAAAGCCCTAATGCACTCCATACATAAAATTGCCCATTCGCATGCACGGATGCAGCTTTCGGCAAGTTTTCATCCGCTATAAACGAAGCGGCTGACGCCTTTGAAGAAAATACGCCGTGCTGTTTTGCATACATCGGGATCGGAGCCCCGGCCGCTGCTGTGTCAGACTTCGATTCATCTTTCTTGCCTTCGGTTTGAGCCGATGCCGGCCCGTTCGCAGGCACTCCGGTATCCGGTGAAGCGGCGGTATCAGGCTTCTCCGTTTTTAAAAGAATAAACCCGACAATCGCCACGGCTGCTATCCCTAACAACACCCCTTGTCCGAGCGCAAGCATAATTGTCATTTTCGTATACTTTTTCTTGAAATTCATAACAATCCCCCCAGTTTCATTAACCGTACCAAAACGGACATGAAAAAGAACAAGACTGGTGTCGTCTTGTTCTGGAAAATTGTTCGACTTAAGTAAACAACGTCAGATACCATCCGACAAGGGCATTTCCGTAAAAATAACTGATAACTGCTGCAACTGCGATGGAAGGACCAAAAGGCACGGGAGTTTTCCGGCCTTGGCGGGTCCTCCTGAGATGTATAATCCCTACGATTGAACCAATTAAAGCCGCAAGAAAAAGAGTAAACAGCGTCAGCTTTGTTCCAAGTACCAGACCGATAACGAAAAATAGTTTAATATCACCGCCACCCATGCCACCCTTCGACACAATCGCAATTAAGAAGAGTACTAGGAAACCAACTGCTGCTCCAAGGAAACTATCCCACCAAGGGTTTAGCGGGCTCACAATCCTTAAAAGAGCGATTGCGATTCCAAACGGCAGCAAGATCTTGTTCGGAATCAACATATAGGAGATATCTGAAACTGTTATAATCACGAGCATTGAAATGAAAAGAAGTGCAACAAGCAGTTCAATGGAAAACCCTGAATAATAGAATGCCAGGGCGAATAATACCCCAGTAGCGAGTTCCATCAACGGGTAAACCGCACTGATTTTAGTTCCGCATCTACGGCATTTCCCTCGCAGAAATAAATATGAACCTACCGGAATTAAATCCATGGCTGTCAGACGCCGATCACAAACCGTGCAATGTGAAGGGGGCGATACGATTGATTCCTTTTTCGGAACGCGAAGCCCAACCACATTATAAAACGAACCGAATACAAGTCCGTAAATGAAGAAAAAGCCAACCCACACAGCCGTCATTCGTCTTCACCTGCACGAGTTGTCGGATCTTCTTTTCCTGCAGGCTTCGGCGCGTCCAGCTTCGGAACTTCAGGAACTAGTTCTTGGAGATCAGGTCGATAGAATGCTTGGAAAGAAACAGTGAGTTCAATCGGCTCTTTTTCAGCAGCCGTTTCCCGAATCTCTTCAGGTGTATCCAACTCAATCGATTGTACGACAAAAATACGTTCCGCCGCTTCCACTTCTCGTATGAATTGATCAGCCTCTTCATAATCAGAAGCAGCAAGTTCAACCTCAATCGTCATTCGTTTTAGGGCAAGCGCAGGATCTTCCGTCCCCGCATCCAGCTGCTCAGCAGATTCAATAGGCACTTCATTGAGATCATCTTGAGTAAACGCGACGTTGTTAATCAATGCCTTCGATTTCACTTCAGCTTTTTCCAGTTGGAGGAGCAGCAAATCTTCCAGCGGAGAAACAGGAACTTTGCGTTGCAAAGGACGGGAGCTACTTGACTGCTCCACCGGCTTCCCCGCAACTTGCCGCTGCAACTCAAAGATGACTTCGCGCTGATCTACAATTGAATTAACGACTCTAGTATTCTCTTCTTTTGCTGGCGCGTAAAGCTGGAACCAGCTATAACTGACGAGCAATACAAAGAAAATGACTGCGAAAACGAGGAGAGCAATTTCTTTCTGTCGTTTAGTCAGACTTCGCATCGGATCCCTCCTCTTCTGGAACAGCGGATTCACTGTCGTCTGTATCATTGGAAGGCGCAATGGTTTCGTCAGATGGTGCTTCATTAGTTTCTTCAGAATCAGTTGGAACTGGCGGTACTGCGCCATCAATCATTTGACGTCCATCTGTAAAGTAAATCGTGTATGTAGCAAGGTAGCGCGGCAGCCAGTTGCTGTCGACTCCTTCTTCTTGGTCAATTTCTTCCGCTTCAATCGATGAAATTGACGCAGTTTCTACAAATTCAGAAGACAGCATCCGTGTTAAGTAATACGCAGCCTCTGTTTTGTCATCAAACTGGACTTCCACAGTCGCCTGGTGAGGCGCTGCAAATGCGAACGAACGGAAAAACCCGCGCTTCGGCAGCTGTGCCACTAAATCTTCGAGTAAGGGAGCCGTTTCATAACGATAGGTTTCCACCCACTGAACACTAGCGGCAAGCTGATCATGCGATTGAGCCGTATCCGAACGGTTCAATCGGCCGGTTAACTCAGATTGGGTTACCTGGAGCTTCACTAACTGATTGTCCAAACGCTCTGAGTCCGCATCGACGCTGCGAGTGAGTAAAAAGAAAATGAGCCAGAAAAGAAGGGCTGCGCCAAGAAAGCCTAGCGCGACATAAAGGAGGACTGATCGCTCCTTCTCCTTTTCTGGCAATAGATTAATATCGACTAGCATGATGCACCTCTTTCAGCGCCAATCCAATTACCCGATTGAACGACGCGGGAACGATCCCGCCGTTTGAGAATTCAAGTGATTCCGGCAACAAAGGTCCGGCGATCACGTTTAAACGGCCCGAAACTTGTTTCAGCAATTCATCCAATTCCGCGTACTCTCCATTTACCAGCAAATGCGTAATGGTCGCTCCGCCGTTCCACATATTGTAGCGATAGAAATTGACGAGTTTTTCAAGCTCCTGAACAATTGCACGCGGGGACAGCGTATTCGAGTCCATCGTCAGCTCAGTTGAAGAAACATCCAGTTCCGTGGCATTTTCTAAATCCACAGGCCGCATAAACTGGGGATAATGTTGATGAAAAATCGAAACGACAAGCTTTCCTGCAGTTAAATCCGCTAACAGAACATGCTCTTCCCCTGTAAAGTGGTGCTTTTCATGCGCCAGGCGATAAAGGGCGAGCGGCGCAATATCCGCAACGAGCGGTTCGAACTTAGCATTCGTTAACGCGGATTCGTAGCCATGGAGAACACTTTCTTTAGAGGCGATTAAAACCGCTTCATGAGCATCTTCATTCGGCAAGTACGGCACAACGTCAAAAACCGGATCATCGAACGGCAAATAGATCGACGAACCGATTTCTATGAAAAAGTGCCCTTTTAATTCATCTTCCATCACGTCTTCCGGGTATGGTACTTTCCGGATCATGACATATGTATCGGGTGCAAGAAACTGGACACTGCGTTTCGCAATGCCCCATTCCTTCGCAAGCCCGTCAAGCAAAGTTGCCAGCCCAGCAGAATCGACCACGCGACCGTCATGAACGGTGTTTGGCGGCAGCGGAATTTCTACCGCTTCTTCCACTGTTAATGGTTCTCCCGCTTTGAGCTTAACGTAGCGGACGGCGTCTTCTTCAATTGTAAGTGAGATGGGCCGCTTTGGGCGGGAGAATGGGAATGGCATGGGTTGGCTCCTTA
>JARIBI010000140.1 GCA_029257435.1 Sporosarcina sp.
CTGCCTGTCCAGCCCCAAGTAACGATAATGCAGCAACTGGTGCCACTAACGCAGCAAGAACTTTTTTCTTCATTCCCTCTCCTCTTTCCCTTATAGGTTTGAGTCACGCCATTGTCTCTCTTGTACATCTTTCAACATTGCATATATGTAAGGGTTTACATAACATGCTGTATATGCGGAAGAAAAGACAGTGGGCTATCCTGTTAACAGTACCAAGTATTCTCATTTTCGGCAATGAGATTCTTTTAAATGAATGCAAATGAAAAACACCCTCGTCCCTATAGAACCAGAGGTAGTAGTAATTGAATTTCATTCTGCTTCAAACGGCTTTCGAACAAGACCCATATAAAGAATGAACGCCATCAAACTGCAGCTAGTAATAATAATTCCCAATGGCCACGCGGTTTGATCGCCCGCAATACCGACAAGTGGGGAGACGATTGCGCCTGCGACAAATGGCAATAAACCTAGGAATGCCGATGCACTCCCTGCTGCCTGACTCTGTCGATACATCGCTAGCGAAAAGGCTGAAGTTGAGACCATTCCTACACTTGAAACGACTAGGAAAAAGGCTGTTGCAACAATGAACAATGGTACTTGCTGCCCGATGACAACCAGCAACACTATACTCTCTGCTAATGAAATAAGTACACCCGTCATGAGAAAGTTCATTTCAGAGACTTTATGCGATAAACGCCCCGTAATTTGCGCAGCTAAAATTATTCCAATACCATTTAACCCGAAGAATAAAGAAAACTGCTGTGGTGTGACGCCATACATGTTTTGCAGGACAAAAGGGGAACCTGCGATATATGCGAACATGGAAGCCATGACAAATGCTTGGGTTAGTGCAATCCCCATAAACTGACGATTCTTAAGTAACCGTCCGAACGTCTTGAATACCGATAAAATCCCCTTTTCTGCACGGTTCTCAATGGGAATTGTATCCGGTAAAAACAGCCGTGCCAACGAACATCAGTAATCCAATTTCGCCAAGTACAAAAAACACAACGGGCCATGAATCAAAACTTAATTGAAGAAGTGAAGTCAATGCTCTCATATCTTCTGCTACTGCCGGCAGTCCCGGCGAGTACATATCCATCGACAGCGGGCAGAATGCCGTCAACGAACCGAGCAGCACGACGAGCCAGAGTGTGGGCAGTGGTCTCTTTATAGTGATTGCTTTTGTTATTTCCCCAAAACCTTTTCAATTAAATTCTACTGTGGAGCAAAACATATTGAAATGCGATTGGGTTCGGTGGCTTGCTGGAACGAGCGGGGTCTCTGACGGAACGAGCGGGTTCCTCACCGGAACGAGCGGGGGCTCCACTGGAACGAGCGGGTTCCTCGCCGGAACGAGCGGGGGCTCCACTGGAACGAGCGGGTCCCTCACCGGAACGAGCGGGGGCTCCACTGGAACGAGCGGGTTCCTCACCGGAACGAGCGGGGGCTCCCCTGGAACGAGCGGGTTCCTCGCCGCAACGAGCGGGGGCTCCACTGGAACGAGCGGGTTCCTCGCCGGAACGAGCGGGTTCCCCACTGGAACGAGCGGGTTCCTCACCGGAACGAGCGGGGGCTCCACTGGAACGAGCGGGTTCCCCACTGGAACGAGCGGGTTCCTCGCCGCAACGAGCGGGTTCCTCGCCGCAACGAGCGGGTTCCCCACCGGAACGAGCGGGGTCCTCGCCGCAACGAGCGGGGGCTCCACCGGAACGAGCGGGTTCCCCACCGGAACGAGCGGGCTCCCCACTGGAACGAGCGGGGTCTCCCCTGGAACGAGCGGGTACGAATAAGGAATTCATTCAACTATTAAAAATGCCTGACTCACCTTGAAAATAGGATGAGCCAGGCATAGAAATTACTTATAGTTCACCAACTTCAATGTTCTCGGCATTAATTTCAGGATCATATACATTACTAATCACGAATTCGATGTAAGTATCAGAGTCCTCTGTGAGCAAGTTGAACTTGTATTTATTCCCATCTGATTTGTCTGTCTGATCCATTTTATCATTCCCACATGCAGCAAGTGCCAGCATAATCAGTGCTCCCATGAACAATCCAGTCCACCTATTTACCATATATATCCAACACCTGTCAGTCATCTATTCAACTTCCTCACTATAACGACTAGCTAGATTAAATCAATATAATATACTAGGTTTTCAATGATATGATCACTATTTACCAAGTTACTACAATTTCTTTCGATTCTCGTCACTAGATTAAACATGGCTCTAGTGGGTAATGGATCTTTCATGCTTATTTTTAACTACAAAAAGACGAACGCCTCACTTGCGTTCGCAACTTGTATCATAAAATTATGTTCCACAATACGTTTGGTAAGGTACCGAAGCAGTCGATGGCGTCGTGTAAGGAATCTGCTCTTTAGAATGAGAGTATGGTAAAGCGAGAACTTGGTTCAACTTATGCAGCACACTAAAATCACCATTTTCTGCTGCTTCAATTGCTTCTTCTACCCGGTGGTTGCGCGGAATCACAGCGGGGTTGCTAAGTCGCATTACTTCATTGGACTCTTCTATGGATTCTGTCTGTTGGCCCCTGCGAGTCTCCCACTTATTCTTCCATTCCTTAAAATCATCTTCTGCGAACCAACTTGGCTGTTCGGCACTGGCATCTGTTAATGCTCTGAATGTATTCGTGTAGTCCGCTTTCTTATCTTTCATAATCAGCAGCAACTCTTTCGCAAGCGCTTCATCTTCAGGATTTTCATCCAGCAAACCGAGCTTTGCACGCATGCCATTCAACCATTCACGCTCAAACACTTTACCGAATTGAGCTAGCTGTTTTTCCGCTATTTGTATAGCTGCATCTTGACTTTCATCAAGCAGTGGCAACAAAGCTTCTGCAAACCGCGCCAAGTTCCAAGATGCAATACCTGGCTGGTTGCCATATTTATAACGCCCATTTACATCAATGGAGCTGAACACTGTTGCTGGGTCGTATACGTCCATAAATGCGCATGGACCATAGTCAATTGTTTCCCCGCTAATCGTCATATTATCGGTATTCATGACTCCGTGGATGAACCCAACAAGCTGCCACTTGGCAATCAATGCTGCTTGCCGCTCAATAACATTTCTGAGGAGCAGTTCATATCGATTGTCCTCAGATGCAACGTCTGGAAAATGCCGTTCTATGGCGTAATTAGCAAGCATCATCAAATCCTCAGTTACTTGACGGGCAGCTGCATATTGGAATGTACCTACTCGCAAATAACTGCTTGCAGTCCGGACGAGAACCGCGCCTGGCAATGCGGCTTCCCGATGTACGTCATTCCCTGTCAGCGTAACAGATAGGCTTCGCGATGTAGGGATGCCTAATGCGTACATCGCTTCACTAATGATATACTCACGCAACATGGGACCAAGTGCCGCCAGACCGTCACCGCCTCGTGAAAATGCTGTAGGGCCTGATCCTTTTAATCCGATATCAATTCGCTCACCAGAAGGGATTATTTGCTCTCCCAATAGAATTGCACGTCCATCACCCAGCATCGTGAAATTCCCAAACTGATGTCCCGCATAGGCTTGTGCTATCGGCACAGCCCCATCCGGAATTTCATTTCCAGAAAGTGTTTCGGGGTTCAATTCTTCAACGTTCAGTCCAAGTGATTCCGCAAGAACTTTATTTACCAATATCACTTTTGGAGAAGTTGCCTTTTCAGGAATCGCTTCTGCAAAAAACACTTCTGGCAGTCGACTGTAGCTGCTGTCCAAATTCCATCCTGATTCTAAGACCACGTGATCACTCCCTTTACCTGTATACTACCCCTAGCTTGATCAAAAACGTTAGAAAAATGAATTCTTTGACTGATAAATGAAACGACAGTGCTTTTGCACTCGTCTTTAAGGTATACCCGAGTGGGGCTACTTGAGAAAGGATGGGTTGGCATGCCTCGTGAGAACAAATCCGTTCCAGATTGGAAGCAGGAGGAATGGCTCGAACAATTGATGGACCAATACGGAAATCGGTTGACGAATCTTGCGTTCAGTTACCTCAAAGATTGGGGTCGGGCGCAGGAAGTTGTCCAAGATGTATTCGTGGCATGTTTTCAGCGAGCGTATCAACTGGAGGAAATTCGTTCCGTAGAAGCTTGGCTGTATCGGATTACCATTAATCGATGTAAAGATGTGTTGAAAAGTTCGTGGTTTAAACGTGTGATTGTTGGGAGTACGCTTTTTCAGTTTCTTCGATCTAAAGAGCCTACCCCACAGGATTACATGCTTCAAAACAGTAAAGATGAACAGCTGGCGCAATGCGTGCTTGCACTTCCACTTACGTATCGAGAAGTCATTTTGCTCTATTATTACGAGGATCTGACAGTACCCGAAATTAGCGAACTGCTGAACGTCAACCAAAACACTCTTCGGACTCGGTTAAAAAGAGGCCGGGAAAATTTAGCACAAGTGCTGGAAGGCGGGGATCCGAATGAACGATAAGGAGAAAAAAATTCGTTCTGCTTTAGATAAAACCGTATTTCATAAAGAGTCATTTACCCAACAGGACAAACAAACTGTTAGACGAAAAATACGGCGCACACAACGTCCAGCGCAATTCATTCCTGCTATTGTCGGTACGCTCTTCGCTGTGTCCTTAATTTTCATTGGAATGTTTTTAATAAATGATGAACTGTTGAATTCTGCAAAACAAAACGGCCAATCCAATGAAGATTTGAATAGCACAGGGGAGTTTACGATAGCAAACCTTTCTTCAGGTCCTTTTCACTCCAATGAAACCTATTATATTGTCCTACCACTGACCTGGAACGGGAACAGCACTGCAACCATTAAAGAGGTTGAATTAGTTAAAGAGAATGAGCAATCCCTACAGACGACCGATGGAATTTCTTATACATTCTACGGGGGTAACGCGACAAAAAAGTCCGGCGTTTACGCACGGAACCAAATTGGAAAGACTTTTGATATTCATGACTTTGTGATTGAAGATGAAAGCAGTTTAATATTGGAAGCGCTACTGAAAAATGTAGTCCCCGACAAAACCCGCGCCATTAAAATTCGATACTCTGTGAACGGTGAAGAAAAAGAACAGCTCTTGGCAGCTGGTATCATCCAAGGCTTGGAGACGTTTGCTAAAGATACGTCTAATGATCAGGCTGCCGTTAAGTTAAATACAGCTGAACAGAATGTATATACTGCATTTGAGAAAGATTTAGATACTCAACATTTAGTCGGGTTATCCCCTATGAGTGTTGCAAAGCTTTACATTCACGCCTCTTATTCAGGAAATTACGAGGCAGTATATGCACTTTACACTGACCGCAAAGAGTACATCCAATGGAGTAAAGAGGAAGATCAAGCGATTCCTGAAACTGATCGCGGTACCCCTGAACAAGTGGCTCAGGAATTTCAAAGTTTTGAACAGGGGCGTTTTCTTCAGACAAGTAAAATTGAAGGGTACATTGAATATTATCCAACTGGCAAAAACGAACCACCTGCTGGATTCCAATTAATCAAAAACGAAGACGGCATTTGGCAAGTTGCATTCATGCCGATACAGTAACAGAGAAAACCAGTGGATTGTTACGGTGGGGCTCTAGGCTCGCCGTCCAATCCACCGGTTTTAGTTATCCTGCAGTTTTTTGGTGTCTATAATGTAAAGTGGTGTTTTTTGTCCTTCTCCATTTACAATGAGTTTGCCGGAATCATTGAAGCGCGGTTTCACAAGTCTTTCACCGACACCGTTCAACGTCTTAATCTCTTCTGCAGTATCCTCTTTCAAGTGGAATAGTTTCACGGTATCGCTATCTCCCTCGTTCACACTGAGCGCCAAAAAATCATCATAGATTGCATACGCGCTATTTCCAGGGATATCCAACATATGGACTTTACCAGTATTTAAGTCTAGATAACCAAGTGAAAAATCACTCCCATTATAAGAAAACTGACCATACATCCGATCGTCCTCCAATGTTAGATAAGAAACACTCTCATAAGGTATCTTATAGGTTTGCCACAGCTTTCTGCTCTCAAGATTATAAATGGATACGTGAGCCGATGAGCCAGTTTCTCCTTCTAACACTTCCACTATAGCTGCTCTGTCATTCCGTACATTTGTCACACTGATTCCATTCCCATTCATATCATGAAGTTTAATTTTTAAATTGGTTTCCAAATCATAAAGATAATATACTGGGTGGTCGGTGATCGCTAGATATAGAATTTGGTCGCCTATCAATTGAACCTCTATATAATCCTCTAGCAGCACATGTTCTTTACCTGTTTTCCTATTTAAAATGTGAATTTCACTATTACCCCAGACCACCCAGTTTTCACTTGCCTCAAGTGACACACTGGAAAATTCAATTGTCTCTGAAGGCGGCACCAGTACAGTCTCTGTTTTATCATTGATGGAATACGAATATATCCCTTTTTCATCCGTGTGAATGATTTCGCTGTTCTCTTCAACATAAATGGAATTAATTAAATTCGGGTAAGCTACATTTGGTACGACAACTTTTTGGATCTTTTCCTCATAAAGTGCTTCCTGAAAAGCATGTTTTTGCTGCCCTTGCTCCACGTAAGGGACTGCAAGAACACCTGCCACAACAACAAAAGCCGCAGCTGTCATGAGCGGCTTCAGCGTTAATCGCTTTTGCACCGCTTCAGCATCGAGCCGTTGGTGAGCTTGATGAAGAATCCTTTGCTTTAACGGGTTTTCCAAAATCAGTCGTTCCGGCAATACTGCGTCTAATTGGGCCTGCATTTTATTAGTCATCGGTGTTCTCCTCCCCCAGAATTCCTTTTACAAGCTTTCGTGCACGCGCTAATCGGGTTTTCACTGTGTTGACAGAACACCCCAGTACCTCTCCTACTTCAGAAACTTTCATTTCTGCATAATAAAACAGCCAAATCACCTCTTTGTACTTTAACGGAAGACAATTAATTAGTCGTTTTAACTCTTCACTCAATTCCTCATGTAACACCTGTTCCTCCGTATTTTGAAGGGATACTAGTAATTGGCCGACTTGACAGGAAAGCTCTAGCTTTCGATAATGCCAGCTTTTAAAAAGATTGTGGCATCGATTTATCGCTATTCGATATAAGTACGTTTTAACAGATGAACGGTGCTCGAACTCATCGATATGTATGTAGTATTGAATGAAAACCTCTTGGACGATATCTTCTGCTTTAGTCTTTTCTTTAACGAGTGCGTACACAACCCGAAGAAGATAATCGCCATGTAGATCCATCGCTTCAACAAGCAGCCGGTCACGTTCATGTCTTTCCAATCCGCCACCTCCACTTTCTCTCTATCTGTTAGACAACACATATTGGAATATGGTTTCATTTTCATTCTACGGCAAACAAAAAAGCAGAGCGCGGTGTCTCTGCTTCTACTCATTCTAGCTTTCCAGCTCTCTTAACTGTCGGGATAGTTCAAAAAACCGCTGATCTAGTTTGCTGTATTCTGGATTCCTCGGTGTCAGCAGGCTCAACTTCCCTAATACTTCCTGCAATTGGGTTTCAATCCAAAGTTTTTCTTGTTCAGATGACGGAACGGCGGGAGAGGACTGTCTACTTTCCCACTCCACCAAACTATACGGCACTTTACGAACCGTCCCTTTTTCAAACAACAGCAGCCCGTCTGCTAGACGCTCCGTAAAATACCGATCGTGCGATGCAAACAACAACGTTCCCGGATACGTTTCCAACGTCCGCTCCAGTTCTTCACGTGAAGAAAGATCCAGATGATTCGTTGGTTCATCGAGCAAAAGTACATCTGTTTTTTTACGGATGAAATCCAGCAGCTTCACTTTCAACCGTTCGCCTTGACTGAGTGCCCCGAGCGACAGCTGCCACTGACTGGTCGAGAATCCTAAATTCGTCAGCTGAATTCGAAGAAACCCTTGTTCCTCGTAAGAAGGTGAATAAAAATACTCGGCCATCGTTTGCTCATCTGGTAAATCGAATGCGGTTTGACGCAAGTATCCGACAGTCAACCCTTCAGACAACCAGACCTCGCCTTCAAAATCAGTCTCTCCTAAAAGCATACGGAACAGTGTCGTTTTACCGGAGCCATTTGGTCCAAACAGCGCAAGTCGTTCACCTGACTGTACTGTAAATGCAGCGTGATGAAAAAGTTGTCTGTCACTAAAAGCTTTGCCAGCATCTTTCAATTCAAGTACACGCTTTCCCTTCTTACGCAGCCCTTCCAGTTCGAACGAAACTGACGTCTCTGCCTCAGGTGCTTCTATTCGACCTTTTTCCAGTTCAGCTTCTAATCGAGTTCGCTTCGAACGAATTTGTACATTCCGCTTCTTTACTTTCTTTCGGTAATATTCTTTAGCTCCCATGGCGCGGCCGCCTTTTTTCGCAGACTCCGCATGCCCTTTCTCAGACCACTGATCCAACTGCTCAATTTGTCCTTCTATTTCGGTGATGTACTGCTGCTGCTCTTCATAATGTTTTTGCTGAATGAACCGCGCGTGGTCTTTCTGCTTGCGATAATCTGTGTAATTGCCTTCATAGACCGTTAATTTCCCGTTCTCAATTTCGAAAATGAGATTCGCTAGACGATCGATGAAATACCGATCGTGGGAGACGAATAGTAATGTGCCTTCACGTTCTTGAATCGTTTGAATAAGAAGTTCCACACTTGATGCGTCCAGGTGATTGGTCGGTTCATCCAACAGCAAGACTTCACGGTTTTCAGCGAGCGTAGCTGTAAGCCTCATCTTGACTCTTTCTCCCCCGCTTGCATGAGCATATTCTGCTCCTTTCGGTACGTGCCACTGACTGCGATTCTGAAGGAGTCCGGCTTGCGACCAATCCACTGGCTCCTCTGTTTCAGCCTCTTGCTTATAATACGAAATGGATGGCGTCCGACCAACCCAATCAACTCCTCCTGAAGAAGGATCTCGTTCACCTGCCAGAATTGACAAAAGTGTCGTTTTCCCTGCCCCGTTCGGCCCGACTATTGCTATTCTTGCTCCTAATGGGATTTCTGCGCTGAGTCTGTTAAAAATACTCACATCCCCATATCCAGCTGATACCTTGTTCAATATCCCTCGTAACATCTGCATTCCTCCAGTTGGAAGGGAACATAAAAAAAGATCCCTCCGTAAATTAATCGGAAGGATCGGTCTTGTCAGCATCTCAAAAAAGCCTCAACTCTATTGGTGAGCATTGTTGTATCGACTCAGCAAAGGTTAAAAGCAGCAATTATAGATGGACAGACCAATCCCGTTTTTCATTTAACGAATTATTCGTTTTGAAAAGTTAGGAATTAGTTATCCATCAGCCACCCTCAACCCTTTCTGTCAGTTAGTCTATTCATTATAGCAAGGATTAAATTGTTCGCAAGTTATTCCAATCGCTATTTCCCGACAATTCTCAATTATTTCCCCGGAAATAATTTATATTCCGACAAGATATTTCCCGGAAGTTTGCGGTGAAACGGATCAGTTAACCTAGTTTATTACTACCTTTACCGCCAAGCGGACATTCCGCCTTTAACATTGATCACATCAGTGAATCCTTGTTTTTTCAGTATTCCAGCTGCACGGGCGCTGCGCATTCCGCTTTGGCAAATCACATACGTTTCTTTGTTTTTGTCCAGCTCGTCTAATCTCTTACTTAAATCGTTTAAGGGAATATTTTTAAATTCTTTTACGTGACGGCTTTGGTATTCGCCGGGTGTTCGAACATCTATAAATTGCTTTGATTTGTCTTTCGTTAATGCTTTTACTTCAATTGTAGACATTGTCCGAATTCCTTTTGCCGGTTTCATGCGCCACACAAAGAATGCCACAATTAATAAGATTATGATCCAACTCATCGGTAACTCCTCCAGTTGTTTTCTATTTCCTTAAATATACCTGCACGGGTATATTAAATCAATAAATTAGCCCATGTAAAAACGCAGATACCGAAGATCTGCGCTTACATGGAT
Organism: Sporosarcina sp.; assembly: GCA_029257435.1. Lineage (GTDB taxonomy): Bacteria > Bacillota > Bacilli > Bacillales_A > Planococcaceae > Sporosarcina. The sequence goes on from JARIBI010000140.1 coordinate 9,937, forward strand.
TTACTTTTTCTCAGATAATGCTAGAAAGAAAGTCGCAACTGGTCCAAGAAAGAGTGAAAGCAAGAACCAGTTTAGACCTGATCGATTTTTTCCTTGTGCTAATACTGCATTGATCAACATAAGTGTTCCCCATCCAACAAAATAGCTTTCATCCATAGTGTAAACCTCCTGATCCGTCTAGACTTCTATCTATACTACGAATCGAAAGTCTATTCGGTTTCAATTCCATCAAGAGGTTCCATCATTTTTACGGGTAATCCATTGACTCACAAGTAATAGGACGAAACCTACTAGTAAAGAGGCTACCCAAGGTAATTCAATGACAGGACCTTTATCTTTAAAGAAAAATGCTATTCCCATAAACAAACCAAATACCACTATTCCGGAAAACCCTCCGGCAATTGCAACTTTCCAAGTACTTTTCTTCTTTTCAAATGCAGTTTTGTTTACTACTTTCATAAGCACTATCACGCCGACTGCGACTATTAAAAGTACTGCTGCCAGCAAAGCGGCAGTTGAAACCAGATAGAGATGTTCGTCAACTGGTTGGAAAAATGACAATACGCCTAAAACAGCACCGCGTGCGAGAACCATCCAACTTAACACGCTGATTGCTAACTGTACCCCAAACAACACCTGGTTTTTCTTTTTCTCTTTCGGCATCTGTCCAATCAATTCATCTGCATATGCTCTTGGATCTCCACCGAATAGTTCTTCTGCGCTCTTTCCATCCTGTTGACCTTCTAAAAGATGTTCAAGCATTTCCATTAGCAGCTCTTCCGTTGCCCGTTCAGAGAGGAGAAACTTTGAACGGATGTAAACGAGGAGGTTGGTATAGTACTGTTCGTTTTCTTCAGTTAAATGTTGACGTCTTTCATTATTTTCCCGAATCAATTCCTTTGTTGTCACCATCTTCACCAACTCCTTTCAATAAAGTCGTTACCGGTTTCGCAAGTTTTCCCCATTCACACCGAATGAGTTCCAGTGCCTCTTTGCCATCTGCCGTTAACGTATAATATTTCCGTCTGGGCCCTGTTTCGGATGCACGCATTTCACCTGAAATCCAATTATTTTTCTGTAATCTCAGCAAAACAGGATATATAGTGCCTTCACTCACATCGTCAAGTCCTACTTTCTGCAGCTTAGCGGAAAGCTCATATCCATACACTGTCTCGTTTTCAACGATGGCAAGAACACAGCCATCTAAAATTCCCTTAAGTAATTCACTTCTAACCGACACGAGACCACTCTCCATCTAGTATATTGCCTAACAAGGTAGCGTTCCAAAAAATAGCTACCTTGCGTTGCAAAGTAGTGATAGTATATTCCCGCCAAATTAATATGTCAACCGGAATGTTCAGAAAAGTAAATTGCATTCTTGCGTTATATGTTAGGATAGCAGAAGGAGGGATTACCTATGAATCCGGTCACATTCGAAGACATTTATAATGCTGGGATTGTCGCCTCATCTTCTGATACATATATCCATTATCATCTGCCCGATATGCCGCTTTATTATGACAGTAATTATATTGCATTTAAAAGGATGCCTACAATCCGTGAGTTTCAAAAAGCAGAACAGGCATTGAAAGTCTATCATACCGCACGAGATCAACATCACTTGAAATTCACATTCCCTCAGGATGAGCCTATTTCAAAAGAAGTGAACGCTTATTTGAACAGGAATGATTATGACACTGGGTTTCTAGAATTATATGTACTAAATCCAAAAGACTTTCCCGACGTTCCTCCATCTTCAACTATTCAAGTGTCACCAGTAACTGAGAGCAATCTTGAAGACTTCCTCCACTTGCAGCGAATCATTGATGAGCAATTCGGGAAAGAGTTTGCAGTTCAAAAACGGCTGCAGCATAAAAAGAATTTCTCTGATCCTCATGTTGTGCAGCTCGTCGCAGCCTTTGACGATGAATTAGCAGGCTCTGTAGATTTGATTGTTAATGAACAAACTGTCGAAATTGACGGTTTGCATGTATTAGAAAAAATGAGACATAAAGGTATTGGGAGTCAATTGCAGCGGTGGCTGATGGAACAGTATCCTGACAAACTAGTTATTCTCGTCGCTGACGGTGAAGATACGCCAAAAGAAATGTACTTGCGACAAAATTATAAGTTCGCAGGCTACCAATACGAAACGGTAAAAGCATGACTGTCATTTCGTAAACGATTGTCTGTTTCGTGCCAGACAAATGATAGACAGGATTCTAAATAGGTCAGGACGTGAAGGTAATGAAAAATCTCACACAATCTACACAGACGCAACTATTAGAAGCGATGTTGGACGGCAGCCGGGTAGCCACTCTTGTCACAGATCCATCTCAGCCAGACAATCCTATTATCTATGCAAATCGAACTTTTGAAACGATGACAGGGTATTCATTAAGGGAAACACTCGGTCAAAATTGTCGTTTTCTTCAAGGGGAGAATACAGATCCGCTTGCCGTCAAACAACTTCGTGATGCAATTCATGATCAAAAAGCAATTACCGTAACGCTAAAAAACTATAGGAAAGATGGCACTTCATTCTGGAACCGTCTTTCGATAACGCCTGTCCAAATTGAAGGTCATTCTTTCTTCATCGGGACACAAACCAACGTATCCGTTGAATATAGACAGCGCGATGAATTAACTAATAAGGACTCAGAAATTGAACAACTCATGCTTCCCATAATGATGATTCAGGACAATCTAGCTGCCGTTTCTCTTATTGGGGAAATGAGTCCTCTACGTTTCAATATACTGACACAAAAACTTAGTGAATTTGTTAAAACAAATGGTGTAGGTCATGTCATTATCGACATCACAGGATTGTACTGGAATCATGAGTCTCCGCTAACCAGTTTATTTGCTGTTCAGGACGTGCTAAGACTTATGGGAGCCCAGCTTTACATCACCGGTATCTCTCCAAAAGTAGCGCAGTCGCTTACTGGAACAGGAGCGTCTGATGATCATCTAAGGACATTCTCAAGTATTCAGCAAGCAATTGCCCGAATCCAATAATCAGTGGGTTCGAAAGCTTTTATTCTAAAATTCCAGGTAGTCATTACTTATTTCCATCTTATATTAGGGAGGGTGCTGCATGTTATCCCGAAAGATACTAGCCGCCTCTGTTTCAAGTGTGTTGTTCTTCATATTGCTCGGCTTCTTTATCCCTGATCCTTTCGGGGAAACGATCACGTCCGTGCCCCACTATTTCGAGTCCGTGTTTCTGAGTATTTCCGGTTATCTGCTTTACGGCACTCCGATTATAATTTTTTACGGCATTACGTGTTCAATAATCAGTGAAAGTCTAGCTGGATTTATTAGTAAAAAAGTTAAACCTAACGGGTTAGAATTACCTATTTCAGGATTTCTCCACGCCAGCTTCGGGCTCGTTTTTTCAGGATACGGACTCATTGCATCGTTGTTGTTTTTTGCTGTAGATCACCTTATTAAAAATAGAAAAATAGCCATTTCACGGAAGCAGCTAGTAACGGCTTTAGTACTTCCAATTGCACTATATATCCTATGTATGGGAACACTTTCAACCGTAGATTTCTTCTCGGGCGGATGGAAAGACCTGCTCGTTTAAAAATGAACATGCAGGTTGCAAGCTCACTAATAGCTGTGCTAGACTTTGAGACAATCGAATAATATTCCTTCGGGGCAGGGTGAAATTCCCTACCGGCGGTGATGAGCTTTGATGGCTCTTAGTCCGTGACCCGGATGCAATTTTGCAGACGGTGGATTTGGTGAAACTCCAAGGCCGACAGTTAAAGTCTGGATGGGAGAAGGAATGGTGCGTTTTTCAAATTTTTCTTTTGACTGACGCTTATTTTGTCATGCTTACCCAGCCCCGCACATCTGTTGCGGGGCTTTTTTGTTACTTGAGGAATCTATAATCAGGAGTGTTGTTATCGTTGGAAATTGAACACTATATGCAAATGGCTTTTTCACTTGCTCAAGGTGCGGCAGGTCAAACTTCTCCGAATCCACCAGTCGGTTCTGTAATTGTGAACCAAGGAAGGGTTGTCGGAATGGGGGCTCATTTGCGCGCTGGCGAACGTCATGCAGAGCGGGTTGCTCTAGATATGGCAGGCAAAGAATCTGTTGGCGCGGATTTGTACGTCACTCTTGAACCATGTTCGCATACCGGTAAAACATCTCCATGCACAGAAGCAATTTTGCAAGCAGGCATCTCTCGTGTCTACGTTTCGGCGTTAGATCCGAATCCGCTAGTTGCAGGGTCAGGAATCCAGCGGCTTCGAGATTCAGGTGTCGGGGTTCAAAACGGAGTCTGTACAGATTTAGCCCGTGAATTGTATGAACCTTTTTTTCATTTCATTCAAACCAAACAACCTCATGTAACATTAAAAACAGCTATGACATTAGACGGTAAAATCGCAGCATTTTCAGGACACAGCAAATGGGTGACAAGCGAGCAAGCTCGACTTGACGTCCATCGTCTTCGTCATGTCCATGATGCCATTTTAACCGGCAGTAAAACGATTCTTCACGACAATCCCCTTCTTACCACCAGATTGCCCCAAGGTGGACTTCACCCTATTCGAGTAATTTTAGATACACAATTATCTATACCTGTTGCGAGTCAGGTTATTCAAAACACGGACGCCCCTACCTGGATTTTTTGTGGCTGCGCCGCTTCAAAAGAACGCGAATTGAGTTTCTTGCCGTATAATCACGTCGAAGTTTTTCGTATGGAGAAGCCTGCCATTGCAGTGCTTGATGTACTAGATCTACTTGGCGCGCGTGGCATCATGACCCTTCTTGTAGAGGGAGGATCTTCTGTAAATGCTTCTTTTTTACAAGCGGATGCTGTCGATCGAATCATTACGTACATGGCTCCAAGAGTACTTGGCGGTGCAGATTCTCTCACACCATTCGGCGGAGAAAGTCCTGCCTTGATGAGTGATGCGAAAGATTTTATTTTTGTAAAAACAGAACAGCTTGGCCCGGATCTAAAGGTAACGGCTGTACCAAAAGGAAGTGATTCTAATGTTCACAGGAATCATTGAGGAAATCGGGACTGTACGAACAGTCCACTCATCAGGTCAATCGATGGGACTCACTATAACAGCTGCAGAAATACTGACAGATGTCCGTTTAGGAGACAGTATTGCTGTTAACGGTACTTGTCTAACCGTGACATCATTTACTGCCGGTCAGTTTACCGCAGACGTGATGCCTGAAACGTTTCGAACAACGTCGTTACATAACGCGAAAGCGGGTACTTCAGTAAATTTAGAACGTGCTCTTCGCGCGGATAGTCGTTTGGGCGGCCACTTTGTTTCTGGTCATATCGACGGAACTGCGATCGTCCAAAAGTGTCAGCACATCGAGAATTCGCTTGTCATGCATTTATCACTCCCGCCTGACGGATTGAACTACGTGCTCCCGAAAGGCTCAATTGCACTCGAGGGGACGTCTTTAACAATTTTTGACGTGGCTGATGAAAGCATTTCGATTTCACTCATCCCGCATACTCAAAAAACAACGGTGCTGGCACAGCGCAAGCCAGGTGACCGTGTCAATGTGGAGTTTGATATGCTCGCAAAATACATGTTCAACATGCTGCAGCGTCAAACTCTTTCTGAAAAACGACCTTTGAACGAGGACTTTTTGCAGCAAAACGGATTTTTATAAGGAAAGGGTGTTTGCTCATGTTTGATACGATCGAAGAAGCGATTCAAGACTTAAAACTCGGAAAACCGATTATTGTTGTGGATGATGAAAACCGTGAAAACGAAGGCGACTTCATCTGCTTAGCAGAACACGCAACCCCTGAGATGATCAATTTCATGGCAATGAAAGGACGCGGACTCATCTGTACGCCGATCACTGAATCGAAAGCGGCCCAACTCGGGCTCCCAATGATGACCGCGCACAATACGGATGCACTCGGAACGGCATTCACAGTGAGCATCGATCACGCTGAGTCTCATACCGGTATCAGTGCATTTGAACGTTCGGAAACGATTTTAAAAATGCTTGAGCAGCAAGCAGCGCCAAGTGACTTTAAGCAGCCTGGTCACGTATTTCCGCTGGTTGCACAAAATAACGGTGTGCTCAGTCGAATTGGTCACACCGAAGCTTCCGTCGATTTGGCCAGACTTGCTGGCAGTGCGCCCGCAGCGGTCATTTGCGAAATCATGAGCGCAGATGGTTCGATGGCTCGGGTTCCAGAGTTAAGAAAGCTTGCAGACTCAGAAGGGCTGAAATTGATCAGCATCGAGGATCTAGTTCATTACCGTCTTGCCAATGAAACGCTCATTACACGTGAAGCTCAAGTCATGTTGCCAACGTCATTTGGTCTATTTAAGATGATTGGCTATACCGAAAAATTGACTGGTAAAGAACATGTCGCTCTGGTTAAAGGTGATCTGACGAGCGCAGAATCTATACTGGTCAGAGTTCATTCTGAATGCTTGACTGGGGATATTTTCGGTTCTTCCAGATGCGACTGCGGTCCACAGCTCTACGCGGCGTTGCAGCAGATTGAAGACGACGGGCGCGGCGTCCTTCTTTACATGCGTCAAGAAGGACGGGGAATCGGACTCATGAATAAGTTGAAAGCGTATGAATTGCAAGAGCAAGGACTAGATACTGTCGAAGCAAACGCAGCGCTTGGATTCCCCGACGACTTACGAGACTACAGAATCAGCGCTCAAATCCTACAAGACTTAGGAGTTGCTGACGTGAGATTGCTGACGAATAACCCTAGAAAGTTGGAAGGATTAGTGGAGTATGGACTCACAATTACAGAACGTGTTCCAATTGAGCTCCCCACACTTCCTGAAAACAAACGATATATGGAAACGAAAGTAGAAAAACTCGGTCATTTATTGACCCTATAGGAGGCAGTCGAAATGGGAACTGTATATGAAGGTCATTTAGTTGGTACAGGATTAAAAATCGGAATTGTAGTCGGTCGGTTTAATGAATTCATCACAAGCAAGCTGCTTTCTGCTGCACAAGATGCATGCAGACGCCATGGTGTTTCTGAAGAAGACATCGATCTGGCATGGGTGCCGGGTGCTTTTGAAATTCCGATGATTGCTAAAAAGATGGCGGACTCCGGCAAGTACGATGCGGTCATCACTCTTGGAACTGTTATTCGTGGAGCGACTCCACACTTTGACTATGTTTGCAGCGAAACCGCTAAAGGCGTAGCATCAGCTGGAATGCAATCAGGGATTCCAGTCATCTTTGGTGTACTGACAACGGATTCTATTGAACAATCAATTGAACGCGCAGGAACAAAAGCCGGTAACAAAGGCTGGGATGCAGCGGTCTCTGCAATAGAAATGGCGAACTTGAATAAGCAAATTTCTTAACAACGTCGGCTGAATTCTTTCAATTGCGGGTTAAGTTGTTCTGAAGTAGGATATAAGAATAACTAATAGGATGGATGCTTATAGAAATTGAGACACTTATCCGCTACTTTCTGAAGGAGGAATTCACAAATGTCACTCACATATACATTTAAAACAGATCAGTTAACGAAAGAAAATATCCAACAATTATTTCTGTCTGTAGAATGGGAATCTGCTTCTCATCCAAATGATTTGTACAATGCTATTCTTAACTCTCATTCTGTTGCAACTGCATGGGACGGCGACCGGCTGATTGGACTCGCGAATGCAATTTCTGATGGATCTATGGCTGTCTACTTCCATTACGTCCTTACAGACCCAGCCTACCAAGGGCAAGGTGCAGGTAAAAAGATTATGAAGATGATGTTGGAGAAGTATCAAGATATGCACACGAAAGTACTCGTTTCGTATCCAAAAGCGGTTGGATTTTATGAGTCGCTTGGCTTTGAACCGGAAGAAACCAGTACACCGATGTATGTATTTTCAAGCTAATCCCATTCATAATGAATGAATAAAAAACGCATCCCTGTACAATCGGGATGCGTTTTATCATTTTGTGAAATCTATTTTTTTCGCTAAAGCGAGCATGATACTGCCGCCGACGGTCATAGACACAAGTTCGCCAGCGCCTACCGTAAACCATGTGATCCAAAACGGCGCGCCGTACAATAGGGTCAGCTGTCCGGCAACGGTGAACATGGAAACAGCGAAAATCGCGGCAGTCCAGACAAATTTCATTTTGTCTGACTTCAGCTTTTTGGTAGCAGCCCGGCTAATAAGCAGCACAAGAAACGTGGCTACCCCGCCAATTGGCACGTCCAGGAACCACGTTGGCGAGAAGAAGTTCGCAAGTACTACTCCCGCTGTCACTGCGATAATATATCGCTTGTGGAACAACGCCAAGTAGTTGAACATCTCCGACAGCCTTAACTGGACTGCGCCGAAACTGATGACTGCAAGCGTAAGCGTGACAGCAACATAAAGTCCCACCACTACCGCCGTTTTCGCAAGCTCTCCGACCGCAATCCGCGGACGCTCTTTTGCGAGTAACGTCATGTATAGTCCTCCTTTGTAAAACAGCAAAATTGCTGTTTTAGTAATAACTGCGACCAAAGGAAGAAGAAGCCGATTGCTTCGTCAAAAAGTGCCGCAGTGCAGGTTAAAAACCTGCTTGCCCAGTATAGCAGAATTCATGCGTCCTGAAAATGGTTACTTAGCCGTCCAGCCGCCGTCAATGGGAATGACCGTTCCGTGAATGTAATCGGAAGCAACTCCCGCTAAATAAAGCATCAACTTCGCGACTTCTTCAGGTTGTGCCCAGCGACCTGCGGGTGTTTCGTCAGCAACCCACTCTGCCATTTTCCCATCGCCTTCAAAGTCAGCAGCATTCATCGGTGTTTGAATCGCACCTGGCGCAATTGCATTGGCACGAACTCCTTCTCGGCAATAATCGAGATCCACTTGTTTTGTATAACCGACCACTGCATGTTTAGAAGCGGTATACGCTGCTCCACCACCGCCGCCTACTAGTCCAGCAATGGAAGCCATGTTTACCAACACGCCGGATTTCCTCTTGAGCATATAGGGCAAAATCGCATTCGTCACAAGGAACATTCCTTTTATATTGGTGTTCATAATTCGATCCCATAACGCTTCATCGGTATCTAACGTTTTTGCAAATCCATCAAGCACACCAGCTGTATTGCACAGAATGTCAATGTGTTCAAAAGCATCGATTGCTCGGCTTACTGCTTCAGTAACATTAGTCTGGCTACTCACGCTTCCTCTGCTGTACCGATAGTTTGCCGGATACTGAATTGCTAGTTTTTCCAGTCCAGCTTGATCGACATCTAAGCCGTAGACTGATGCACCGTTTTCTAGAAATGCATTTGCTTGGGCGAACCCAATTCCTGAGGCTGCACCTGTGATGAACACCGTTTTCCCTTTAAATTCACTTTGTATCATTGTTGGATTCCTCCATTCAAAAAGCTCATGATTGCTCATGAGCTTGTGTGTTCACTTATTCTACAATCGACCAGTCTTCCGCTAACAGATCGCATACCGTCGGTGTAAACATCGTATAGCCTTCACCAGTTACATTGATGACGAAATATGGATTCATCTTTTCCCCATCCAGCTTTTCAGCTTCTACAAGTTTCACATAAAGTTCAGCACCGCCCCATCCATTCCGAATGACGTTGTCGCCTGCTTTTAGACGCGGTAAAATCTCTTCAAATGTCATCATGCATTCACCCTTTCAGATTTAAGATTCACTTTCTGGTTTCGACTGTGTACAGCCACCATTCATTTTCACCCATGTTAAAATTGAACGGATGACTGGATCGAATGCTATTCCTTGTTCCGTTAGTTCGTATTCGACTTTGCGGGATGCCGGTAATGTACGCTTCACTGCAAAACCATGCGCTTCCAATTCTTTTAAACGTTCAGTCAGCAGCCGGTCTGATATGCCTTCAATCTCCGCAGCTAATTCGTGATAACGTTTCGGTCCATCCATTAAATGATAAATGATGATACCCATCCATCTTTTCCCGATAAATTCGATTGTTGCGTGAAAGCTGTCGCAAGCTGCTTGTCCATTTTGCTGTGTCGATTGAATAAGTTCGCCGGTTTTTTTCATCATTAAAACCCCTATTCTTTAGTTAATTCCACTTTACCATAGTCATAGTTGACAAACAAGCTTACCAATAGTAAGCTAAATTCTGTACTTACTAAAGGTAAGTTGAATTCAAATGAATCCACAAAGGAGTTTTTCATATGACAGAACTATTTGCACCCCTATCAGAAGTTATTCACGCTCGTAAATCCGTACGGAAATTCGATTCGGACTATCAGATTGCACCAGAAGTGATTGAAGAGATGCTGCAAGAAGCAACACTTGCTCCTTCTTCAAGTAACCTGCAGCCTTGGCGTTTCATCGTCATCCAAGACGACGAAGCGAAAAAGAAAATTAAAGAGTTCTCATTTAACCAAGAGCAAATGGAAACTTCTTCTGCCATCATCGCAGTCGTTGGTGACACAGAAATGTATCACAATATCGATGAAATCTATTTATCAAATTTAGAAGCCGGCAACATTGATGAAGTGAATGTCCAGCGACAAATTGATAATGCTAAGGCTCTTTATCCGAATGCCCCTGCAGACGCACGTTTAACGATTGCTGCATTCGATGCTGGTCTTGTTTCCATGCAATTCATGTTGATTGCAAAAGCAAAAGGCTACGACACAGTTCCTATGGGCGGGTTCGATAAAGCACAATTTGCTAAAGAATTTAACTTGGAAGACCGTTACGCTCCACTCGTGCTGATTGCGCTTGGTAAAGCAGCTGCACCTGCATATGGGTCAACTCGCCTGCCTCTTGAAAAAATCACATCATTTGTATAAGTGTAAAATTAAACGCATCCATCGTTTGGGTGCGTTTTTGTACGGACACATTAATCTTCCTCTCTCCATCAGTTACACCTGAAAAAACAGCCTGCATCGTCAACTGACGATGCAGGCTGTCACTAATTATGGAGTATCTTCGACTGTTAAATTTCGCACATACTGACGATCTTGTTCACTGACACTCAATCGGTTCATATGTTTTCGGAATGCACTCATAACAAATGCATGCATATTTGCTTGAGTAACGTAGTAGACAAACCACGGAAGTGATGGCAAGTAGTCGTGAATTGCAATAATGGCTTCATTTGCACCTGGGATTTTACGGAACTCCATTCGTCCCCGTTCATTCGCTTGGTCATCCAGCAGAAAACCGCCTGTTATGTAATACAGCGCGCGGTCTTCTGTGCTGCGTTCACCGGAATACGATAATTCCAGCAGCGTCCGATTGCCCAGGAATCCTATTTTACAATTTAAATCACTATCTACCGTCGTATGTACCCACGGATTTAAGAACGTCTCTAACCATTTTACGTAATAACGTGCAGCCTCATCTGCCGTCCATCCATGCGGCAATTTAATCCGCTGAACTGAGCGAACGTCTTGCTTCAATGGACCCAATGTTGGCAATAGCGGCGTGGCTTTCTTTTCGTTCTTAGTATCTGCATCTAAGGCGAGTTGTGCCGCAGCTTTAAACGGGGTCTGCCCATTACTAATACCTGCTACAGTATGACTTTTATGGACGATCATCGGATGCTTCAAGCTTTCCACAAGTGGATACACCATCTCTTTTGGAGTATTCGTGACGAGTCTAAGCCACAATCTTGAAAGGGTTAACGAGAAAAATGGCACGTTGATCATCTTGGGGTTTTTTCCCATCACGTTAGCGGTCGCTTTCATCATCGTTCGATACGACATCACATCTGGCCCTCCGACATCTATTGAGCGGTCTTGCAAATCAAAGTCCATAATAATAGACGTTAATGCCGTTAACACATCTTTCAGCGCAACTGGCTGAGTCTTTGTGCTCGTCCACTTCGGCAAAATCATAATCGGCAGTCGTTTCACAAGCTTCGACAAGATGGGAAATGATGAGCCTTTTGGTCCGACTATCAAGCCTGCCCGAAGTGCGGTCACAGGTACATCATAAGCACGCAAAACCCGTTCCACTTCCAACCGGCTTCTCAAGTGCTGGGAGAGTTTCGATTCGTGTTCCTCAGGAATGATCCCGCTCAAATAGACAATTTGCTGAATACCTTGACGTTTTGCGGCTTGCGCAAAGTTATCCGCCAAAATTACGTCCATGTCTTCAAAGTTACCTTGAGTCAATTTTGCGGATTTCATCATTGAATGGACTAGATAGACTGCAATGTCTGCACCTTCTAACCCCTTTTCCGCATCTTTCATCGAAAACAAATCACACGAACGCCATTTTACATCATCTGTATCTTGACGGCTCCCCCCGTTTCGAGATAGTCCAATTACAGTTGCTTTCCCTTTTAAACAATCTAACAAGTTATGGCCAATATATCCGCTTGCTCCCGCAATTGCTATGACCGGTTTTCTTTTTGCCACATAATCCGCCTCCTTGGTCCATCAATCTATTTCTCTGTACCCTTGCCCCCGTCTCTTTAAGCCTTCATCTCTTTATGGTTCACTTGCTTTAATTCCAAAATGGCAGATTGAAAGTTCTTACTTCTTTAAGTATACTCAATTCATTATGAGAAGGGGTGTCTCTATGAAATTATTGACGTACGATGATCCGTTAGCATTTGCTTGTAAAGCAGAACCGATTTTATCTGAAGGAGAGGACGTATACAGTCTATTTAATGGGGTCTTGCAAGCCATTAAAGCAGGTAAGGTGAAAGACCCGTTCATGGCTACAGTTGAACTGGATGGCTGCGTGATTGCGCTGTTCCAAATGACGCCCCCTTTTCCGCTCAATATGATTTTTACGGATGAACGGCACATGGATTCAGCAATTGACAGTCTAGCAGAGTATTTACTGTCCAATAAAATTGAACCGCCTTCCATCATTAGTCTAAAGCCGTGGGCAGAGCGATTCGCAGATAGTTGGACAGCTAAGACCGGTCAGTCCTCCAAAGTCATTATGGATCAAGGGCTTTATCGGCTGGATAACGTGAATGAGACTCTTGAAAAAAGTCCCGGTAACTACAGGTTGGCTGAAGACTCAGACAGCGCCCTGCTGGAAGAATGGTAAGTCGGGTTCATAGTGGATACGAATATGCCGGAAGCCACTCCTGACCAGGCCGCGGAGTGGGTGGCACGGGCTGTCGAACTTCAGGAAATTGTGCTGTGGGAAGATAATGGAGTCCCTGTTGCCTGTGCCAAACGGGCAAGACCAACCCAGAACAGCATCACTGTCTCCTTCGTCTACACCCCGCCCGAATCCCGTCGAAAAGGGTATGCACGGACACTCGTTGCTGATTTTTCCAAGGATTTGTTAAGCGACTATCAATTCTGCATGCTCTATACAGATATGATGAACCCTACATCTAATAAGATCTATCAGGAAGTCGGATACCGGAAGATTGCAGATTCTGCACAGTTAGGGTTTGAAGCGAGGGATTAAAATATGAAGTCAGCTACTGGCGATTAACTGATATGATTTGATTTTTGGACAGGCAGGTTGTGCGTCTTAATGAGCGGGGTCTTGCTCCGAACGAGCGGGTCGCCGGCCGAATTGAGCGGGTTGCTCACGTTAATGAGCGGGGTCTTGCTCGAAACGAGCGGGTCGCTCGCGTTAATGAGCGGGTTGCCAGCCGAAACGAGTGAATCGCCGGTCCAATCGAGCGCTTATCGTAACTCGTCACTTCACTCAACCAATCTGACCCCTTCATTTTGCTCGAAGTTGACACTTTCTATTAGACCAGTCATTTGCTAAAGTTTAGCAATACTGCAACAACCGCAGAAATGATGAGGGGGTCATGATTGATGAAAGCTGTTGCTTCAACAACGAAAACCAGATCTACTACGTTTGATATGATTTTATCCGCTATGGGAATTGCACTTGTATTTGTCGCTACACTCTTATTGAATATTAAATTGCCCATTACAGCCAATGGAGGACTTGTACATCTGGGTACAGGGATGCTCTTTATCTTCTCAATTCTGTTTGGTCAGAAAAAAGGAGCCATTGCGGGGGCATTGGGAATGGGCTTGTTCGACTTAGTTTCCGGATGGACGCTATGGGCGCCAATTAGCCTTATAGCTCGAGGTCTACAAGGATATGTCGTTGGGAAAATCGCTTGGTCCAGCGGCCGTAAAGGACGCAGTACCACCTTTAACGTAATTGCCATGGCTGTTTCTATACCTGTCATGCTTGTTGGTTATTACGTAGGAGAAAGTATTATTTTCAAAAGCTGGGCAGTTCCACTCGCTTCAATTCCGGGAAACCTTGTACAAAATGCTGTCGGGATCGCTATTGCCATTCCTGTTTGTGCATTACTTAAGAACGTCACAATGTTTAAATAAAATCTCAAAAGCCAAACCCCATTTGAACCGGAGTTTGGCTTTTTCATTGGAATAATTGGATTGTCAATATACAACGCGCTGCATCCCCTATGGAGTATGAAAAAACTATTGAATTAAAGAACTCTGCTAAAATGAGACTTGAGTTTCACGTTGTCAATAAAACTAATCACGATAGAAAAACAGCAAGGGTAAGGTTTGATTAAATTATAATCTTAGAGCTTAGAAAACAACCTGCCTAGCAGAATGCGCTAGGCAGGTCTATTTTACGAATTTACACGCTGCGACTTTATCGGAAGCAGCATTTTCCAGCCAACTAGACATCCAACTGCAATTACGGCTAAATGTATCGGAGTTCCATATGGAATCTTGGACATTAGGAGATGAATACCTGCAAAAACTCCGATGAGCAGCATAAAGATAATTTGCTTAGCTGTTCCGGATTGCACGGACTCACCCATTGGAAGTGAAAATGGCCATGTTCCTTTTGACCCCACCGCATAACAGATGACTGCATAGAAGACAGCCGAAAGCAGTATGATTATCAGATCCGGAACCACACGCCATCCAAACAAGAACGTGAAAATTACTGACTGTAGAATGTACACAGGTAAAAACAACTGAGCCAAGCTCGCTTTCAGAGCAGCGCGTTTCACACGGGACGCACTAGTTATCGGAGAGACCGCATAGATCCACGCTCCCTTGAATTTACCGGAATAGCTCAGCATGATCACGAGTGGCGCAATGATGATAAATCCAAAGTAAATCATAAAGTATGTGTTGGAGTTGATCATGTCTTCCCATGTTCCATCTGATAAAAAAATATAAAGAAAGAGAAAAGGTGCAATGAATCCAATTCCTAACGACGGATACACTTTCAGTTTAAAATCACGTTCGCGTTTCATTAATTGCCATGAAAATCGAAAGCTTGCACGCTCTTCTTTGTTCCTGCACAAGACTGCCTCCCAAAACTTCATTACTAAAGCATGCGGCTGCTTCCCGCCACGCGCTTCAGCCATTAGCTTCTGAAGATCACGCTCAAATAAAGGCATCTTACGGATGTACATCCAAATCGACAAAATGGGAATACTGACGGCGGCTGCCGAAAGTACTACGAGAGACTGACTAGTATTTCCTCCAAGCAGCCATTCAAATGGTGCCGCGAACCATAGCGGCGGCATTAAGAGGTGCCACCAATTGAACTCGTACGTGACATTGAGACCTACCAGATCAAACGAACGAATGACTACTTGGTAGCCAACAAAGACTCCTACTGATAAGAGAATCTGTACGTAATTGATCATATCTTTTAGTCGTTCACCATCAAAAACACGCAGCATCATCATGTATGTGATTGCAGTTAGTGCAATAATAAGCAGCATCATAAAGAGCAGCATCACAAGGAATAGCAAAAAAAATAAAATTCCTTTAGACACAAGAATAACGAGTGAAGGAATACCGAGTAATGATAGTGCAATCAGCATCATGTAAATGCTGATATGGACTAGTTTGGCGGCATTCAACGTTCTATCATCCACTGGCGCAGCTGCAAGGAGAATCCGATCCCTTACATCCAGGAGTACGCTAGAAAAGTCCGCAATCAGGGATGTCATAATCATAAACATTGCAATGCCGAATACAATTCCCATCTGCAACATCACACTGTCGCCAAAGAACAGGAAAGGGATTGTTGCGAGCCCATATAACACATACAACGCAAGCGACTTTAGAAACTGGTTGCCTTCTTTCAACTTCGTTTGTGAAAACACAACAGGAATGCGCCGTTCATCCATTGTTAATTTCAATCCGACAATTGCCCGCATTGATGGATAGTCAATTCCAAAGGCTTGAAAAATCCCTTTAAACACATCCAGTATACGCAGCGAACGGAAGTTACCCATCCGTTTCACCGCCTGTGACAAGTTCTACAAAGCGCTTCGCTGTTTGCTGATGTTCGTCAAAACCTGTCAGCTGATTGAAAATCATTTCAAGCGATCCTGCTTCACTCTTTCCTTTTAATTCATCAAATGACCCATCGGCCGCTATTTTCCCATTGTACAAAAGCACGATACGGTTACTGATTTTCTCGACCACATCCATAATGTGTGATGAGTAAAAAATGGTCTTCCCACTCGCTGCAAGCGCCGCTAAAATATCTTTAACGACCATGACACTATTCGCATCGAGCCCACTCAGTGGTTCATCCAAAAATAAAATATCAGGATTATGAAGTAAACTTGAGATGATCAGCACCTTTTGCTTCATCCCTTTAGAGAAAGAGGAAATTCGTGTGTGCAAGACATCTTCCAATCCCAGTACAGTCAGAAGTTGGCTTGCTTTTTCTTCAACGGCCGTTCGATTCATCCCATACAGTTCACCCACGAACGTCAAATACTCCATAGGTGTCAGCGTATCGTAAATTTCTGCATTCTCCGGCACATAGCCGATTCTGCGTTTAACATCCTGGTTTTCGTTCCGTAAATCATTTCCGAAAATCTCGACGGTCCCTTTGTAATTTTGAAGCAGACCCAGCAGGATTTTCAACGTTGTACTCTTCCCGGCACCATTCGGCCCGATGTACCCTATGATCTGTCCTCTAAAAACATCGAGTGAAATTCCATCGAGAACACGTTTCCCCGGAAATTCCATGACGAGGTCACGCAGTGAAATAATTGGTTCTGTCGGCATCTCTTAGTTCCCCCAAACCGCTCTATTTGTCTAAGCGTAACAAGATGCCAGGGAAATTCCAAATGTTTTTTGAATAATAGGGAATTTGGAGATAGTTGGCGGAGGAGTGGGTTGGGAATGAGCGGGTTCCACGACGGAACGAGCGGCTTCCACGAACGAATGAGCGGGTTCCGCGCCAGAACGAGCGGCTTCCGCGCAGGAACGAGCGGGTTCCACGAACGAATGAGCGGGTTCCGCGCAGGAACGAGCGGGTTCCACGCAGGAATGAGCGGGTTCCATGCCGGAACGAGCGGGTTGGTCGCGGGAACGGGCGGGTTCCATGCCGGAACGAGCGGGTTCCATGCCGGAACGAGCGGGTTCTCCGTAGGAATGAGCGGCTTCCACGCAGGAATGAGCGGGTTCCACGCAGGAACGAGCGGGTTCCACGAACGAACGAGCGGCTTCCACGAACGAACGAGCGGGTTCCGCGCAGGAACGAGCGGCTTCCACGATGGAACGGGCGGGTTCCGCGCAGGAACGGGCGGGTTCCATGCAGGAACGAGCGGCTTCCACGACGGAACGAGCGGCTTCCACGCAGGAACGAGCGGGTTCGCAGACGTGCGAATGAGCGGGCTAGTATCCCGTTGAGAAATCAGTGACAGTTGCTAACCGAGTTGCTTAAGACGCTAGGACCAAGCCTGCCTGTTTTAGTATTCGTGAGACGTACCTGAATTACCGCATCCTGCATTTCCGCGGTAATTAAGTCAAACCTTCCCGCCCAGCTTGGACCATTCATCTCAGGGGTTGGATATAGGTTAAACCTCCAGCTGATTTCTCCTGGTATATAGGCAAATCCTTCATAGCTGTCGTAGTCGCCATAAGAGGAAGGTTCAGGGAGATGAACAGCGAGGTTACTGACGTTCGTCCATGCAAAACTGGGCGGATACAATTGCACTTTGTATACTAATGCTGCACCTTTCGCGTTCTTCAGCTTTTTATCAGCCGGCTCCAAAACCACACTGCATGGCTCTGGAATCCCATTTGAAGAATTGCCATTCAATTTAATAAGCGCCTGTACCTCAGATGGTCTTTCCATAGTTATAACAAATATAGCCATTAAACTGAACATCAGCATCAAAAACACCACATGGCCAGCTTTCATCTACTTACACCGCCCCATTTTTAGAGGTAGTATTTACATTTAACTGAATGCTATGCGCGTATAAATCAAACCTGCACATTCCATACATACTAAAGGTTAGTCTGTATGTTTTTGTTCATGTGCCAGCAGCCATTCTTTTCTCCACAAACCGCCTGCGTACCCCGTCAACGTTCCGTTCGATCCGATAATACGATGACACGGGATGATAATACTCAATTTGTTTTTCCCATTAGCCGTACCGACTGCGCGCACTGCTTTCTCGTTGCCGATAAAACGTGCAATATCGCGATAGGATGCAGTTTGTGCGTAAGGAATCTCCGTGAGTGCCTGCCAGACATTCCGTCTAAATACAGTTCCTTCGTTTTCATAAGGAACCGTAAACTCCTTGCGTGTTCCACTAAAGTATTCATCCAGTTCATAGCAACAATCTTTGATTACTTGAAACGTTAAATCGGTTAGACCATTTTTGACAACGTCTGAATCCGTGAACAAAATTGAAACGATTGCATCTTCGGTTCCCACTATTTCAATCACGCCAATTGGCGATTGATAATCCACTTTTGACGTGACAGTACTAGCTTCTTCATGATAAATCGATGGTTGCATAATGACAATCTCCTCCCCGATTTTCATTTTCTATAGTGTAACGAAAAAAGAAACTTGACGCTACTTCACAACGATAAGCTCTGTATAAGTCAAACAAAAAAACGCATCCTATCTAAAAGGAGTGATGCGTTTTGATGATTAAAATTGCGATTGCCATCGGACTTTTCATCGCCTCTTATTCCCCTCATTCACCAATTGCTGAAGTGGTACAGGAAGGTGCGCCTGCTTATGCAAAGTGGTCCAGGCTGGCCATTAAACAAACGCAAGCGAACTATCCGCAAGCGAGCATTATTGACTACTTGTATATGGGCAGCACACAGAATGATAGTGCCACGATTGCTACGTTCCGTCTCTGGCTGCGTGAAGGGAAACGGGAATACGGCGTTGTCGTTCGAGTGACATATATAACGGAAACTGAAAAACTGGAGAGTGTAAAATTTCACGAAATCATACCGCCAGGTGGAAGTGACAGCAACTGACTCTCACTTTGCAAATGCTTGTGAACCTGAATACAGCGAGGACCTCAATAACCCGGCGTCTATAGCAGTTACATATCCGCACACTAAAACCCCCTCACAGACAGACTGTAAGGGGGTTTTCAAGATTTCAATTCTCTTCAGTTTCTATCACAATTACTTCAGGGATTTCATCAACTTCCAGTTCTGCATCGAGTTTCAGCGACTTGGCAGTTGCTACTTTCACATCACGGAGCATTTCTGGATTGTCCACCAATGCTGTTCCGTAAGAAGGAATCATCTCTTTGAATTTCGCTTCCCATTCATTTTTACGCTCAGGGAAACACGTGTTCAAAAGATTGATCATAACGTGAACTGCTGTTGAAGCTCCTGGAGACGCTCCGAGCAATGCAGCAATTGAACCGTCTGCTGCGTTAACCAATTCAGTTCCGAATTGGAGCGTTCCTTTTCCGCCAGCCTTAGTTTCTTTAATAACTTGTACGCGCTGCCCTGCAACGACAACATCCCACTCATCAACCTTCGCATTCGGGATGAATGTGCGTAACTCTTCAACTTGCTGTTCTTTTGATAGCATGAGCTGTTGAACGAGATACTTCGTTAGTGACATCTCTTTCATACCGGCAGACAACATATTGACGACGTTGTTCGGCTTTACTGAAGAGAGCAGATCCATCATTGAACCTGTTTTCAAGAACTTCGGTGAGAAGCCTGCAAACGGACCGAACAGTAAAGATTTTTGGCCATCAATATAACGTGTATCCAAGTGAGGAACTGACATCGGCGGTGCCCCGACTGATGCTTTACCATATACTTTTGCGTAATGTTTTTCTGCAACTTCCGGGTTGTTACATACTAAAAACAGTCCGCTGACTGGGAACCCGCCAATTCCTTTACCTTCAGGAATTCCTGACTTTTGCAGCAAGTGAAGGCTGCCGCCGCCGCCGCCGATGAAAACAAACTTCGCAGTGTGACGTTCGATTTCTCCGCTCACTAAATTTCGAACTTTCAGCTCCCAGCGTCCATCGCTTTTCTGTTTCAAATCCTCTACACTGCGACGGTATTGAAGATTTACGTTTTCACGCTGCAGATGGTCAAATAACATATTTGTCAGCGCACCAAAATTGACGTCTGTCCCCGCATCGATTTTAGAAACCGCCATCGGCTCAGTAGTTGTCCGATCTTCCATCATCACCGGAACCCACTCTTTTAACGTGTCACGATTTTCCGTGTACTCCATATCTTGAAACAGCGGGTTTTGCTTCATCGTTTCATAGCGCTTCTTTAAAAACATCACGTTGTCCTTACCTTGCACATAACTCATGTGAGGGAGTGGACGGATAAAGTCTTCGGGATTTTGAATTCTTCCGTTTTCCACTAAAAATGACCAAAACTGCTTAGATACTTGAAATTGTTCGTTGATTTTAATCGCTTTGTTAATATCAATGGAACCGTCTGCCTTTTCCGTTGTATAGTTCAGTTCACATAATGCAGCGTGACCTGTACCGGCATTATTCCATTCATTCGAACTCTCTTCCCCTGCACGGTTAAGCTTTTCAAACACGGTAATATTCCACTCTGGAGCTACCTCTTTCAGCATTGCTCCAAGCGTAGCACTCATAATGCCGGCGCCAATCAAAATAACGTCTGTATTCGTATCTCTGTTGCTCATTTGACCCATCCTTACACACTGAATTTGCAAAAAAAATGACGGCTTACATATCGGCACCTTTTTCGTCTAGTTGTTCCTTGTCAAAATCTATACGATTGAATTCATTAATAAATAAACATACTTTACTCTCCCAATTATAGACTAATTCAAAGAGATACAAAAGAGAGATGTTTGGATTAACGGCATAACTTCCTTTACGCAGAAGTTCCAATCGACAGTTCCCCGTTGCAACCATTTCAGGGACAATAGTATTGTACACTCGACTTCTGCATAACTTGAAATAGATGGTAAACCAATTAGAAACATTTGTAATGAACAAAACCCGTATATCATCTACTAATTTTAGGTGATGTGCAGGTTTTCTTATTCCCACGAAAAAGCATGTACGGTATGAGTACTGTTTGAATGTCCTAAAGAATAGTGTTGAGAATGAGTACAACCGGGCTTTCAACTGCATCCAAAAGCTGAGACAAAACCAGACTTAACGTTACCTGAATTTCACGACGTCTATGTTGTGTTGTTAATAGTTGGAAATCAAAAGGAGGTCTTGCTAAGCGTATTTAAGAATATATCGTTAGAGAATAGGTATTGGGCAATCTGCTTTCTGTATGGATTATCGCTCTTGGAGGAGTTGCTGTACATCAATTGGACAAGGAAATTATGCCTTCAATCGGTATGGATGGTGCCTTTGTCAACATCGATGCTGGTGAATTGTCCGCAATCGATGTTGAGTGAAAGATTACCTCACCACTTGAACAAAAGATTCAAGCAATGAAGTTAATGAGAAGATTTTTAAAAGCTTGCGCGAATTTTTACCTTCCACGCTGATAACGAGTTTTCAAAGTGCTATGGAGAGATTGGCCGGATCCCCTTAAGTGATCATTAAAAGTGATGACTTCGATACCTTACAAACCCTTTCAGATGCATTCAAACAATAGCTTGATAACGTTGATGCCATAGTAGGAATAACGGATACTATGCAGCATGCTTCACCAAAGCAAGTTATTGTTTTAAAGGAGAAAGCAATCCAGGACGCGGGTTTGTCTGCGTTACACGTGAAACAATTCCTGGAACAAACCTTTTCTAATGCACCTATCGGACAAATCAGTTGCGTACAGAAGATTAATCTGTAGTTAGTAAGATTAAATCTAAAACGGAATACATTTAAAACCGCATTCAGTATTAAGCTGAATGCGGTTTTTGTAGATTCTTCATCAATTAAGTATCTCAGATTCTCTATCCATTTCATTCATTTACTCTTGCCACCCAATGCCCCTCCGTTACCTCTACCAACTTTGTATTTGTTACATCAAACTTTTTATCTGTTTCTCCCTCTTTATCAAGTTGACGATGCTTGTTTGTTCTTGCTCTAGGGTCAGGAATAGGAATAGCGGCCAGCAAAGATTTTGTATAGGGATGCAGCGGGTTATTATACAACTCTTCGCTATCTGCCAGCTCAACAATCTTCCCTGCGTACATAACCGCTACACAATCACTGATGTGCTTTACCTTCGATAAGTCGTGGGCTATGAATAAGTATGTAAGGCCCAGTTCGTGTTGCAGGTCTTCAAGAAGTTTTACAATTTGCGTTTGGATGGATACATCAAGTGCAAACACGCTTACGACTCAAACAACTCTTCCTCCATCAGGGTAAACCCTTCAATCATCGTATCTTCTTCTACCTCTATCAGGATACAGCGTTTGCCGTTGTAATTGACTTGTTTCACATATTTCAAGTCTTGGGGGCTAATTGCGATATTCGCAACTTTCGTGCTGATTTTAATCGATTTCGAGGTATAACTTGGTACTACGTGACGTGCTTTTAATTCATAGGATTCATCGTCTACAACGGATTGAAATGCTTGTTGCACTTTCTCAGTGTCTACGTCTTCCGCGCCGCTCATCTTTAGAACCCGTTCCAGCTCTTTTGTGTCTAACGTTGGGATGTATTCTTCGTCTTCCCCTTCTTCTTCTACTGTGTTCATACGATTGATTTCATCATAGACACTTGTCAGCATCTGGGTATTCACTTCGTCCCCAACGACATGCTTGACGATTTCTTCGAAGACCGCTTTGTCGTCTTCAGCCGTCATAATTTCTTCTCCATCAAGTACGTTCTCAATAAATTGATAATCCGGCTTATTCGCCTTGCCCGCTGCATACAAAATGTGATTGACGTCTGCTGCATTATCCGTAAAGCAAGGGAAAAGGAATCCGCCAATCGGTGATGCGAGTTTTACAACAGGATCCGCCAGCTCGCTCGACTTAAATTCACGTTCGATAAAATCAAAGATGAGTGAGGGCTTTGGAAGTTCCGTATAGTTCATGCTGCAAAGGATGAATGGCGTTGTATATGCCTCATCCCCTTCAGCCATCTCCAGCTCCTCCAAGTTCTTTTTCGTCGGCTTATAATACTTCCCGCGAATGAACGTAATAACTAAATCTTTTTCGTACTGAGCAGACTGCACCATTTTCTGTGCAATCCCCTGCATGTTTTCTTTCCAGTCCTCAACTTCCCTGGTGTTAAGTCCCGCGTACAACAACCGCTGGGTATTATCCGGCTGCTCCTCTTTCGGTTCTGCAAACCGCACCTCAAACAGCTTCATATCTAATTTTCCACCGAGCACTTTCTTGAAATTCGCTAAAAATAATTCTTGTTGTTCCCTTTCCATTAAGCCAAAAGCCTGACTCTCTTCATGATAGATTTCATCACTTTCCTGCCGTACATATACGTTGTAAATATCCGTGATCATCAGTAAGTCCGTATCCAATTTAAATTGCTTGCGAATTGCAGCAATGTCTTTTTTATTCATTCTAAGTCCCTGCTTTCTATCCATAAAATCAATCTTTTCAAAAGAAGGGGTTGTCCATTCCCTTTTGATTCTCATTCATTATACCAATTTTTCCAATCAGGAAGAAACGTTGTTCATTTTACTCGTATTCATTTTTCTCACATAAAAAGTCATCATCCGACGCTTAAAAGAATTCCATTGGGGTAAACACGATGTATGAGACAAATTCAAGTTGAGGAGAAGTGATATTATGTCAGAAACACTATTCACATCAACAGCAACTGCAAAAGGCGGCCGCGAGGGACACGTTCAATCATCAGACAGTGTTGTCAGTTTCGATACGGCAATGCCAGGAACTCCCAGAGCTAAAAAACTTGAGAACGCAACAAATCCTGAACAATTATTCGCTGCTGGCTACGCAGCCTGTTTTGACGGTGCACTACAATTGGTGGCGGGCAAAGAGAAAGTAAAATTCGATTCTGAAGTAACTGCAAATGTCAGCCTTCAGAAAGACGAAACAGACCAAGGATTCAAGTTATCTGTGAAGTTGCAAGTGAAAGGCACGGGCATTGAAAAAGACCAGCTGCAAGAGTTAGTCGAGAAAGCACACCAAGTATGTCCCTACTCAAAAGCAACGCGCGACAATATAGAAGTTACATTGGAAACCCTTTAATTCAAAAAGCTTTCAATGAAGTTAACCCCAACGTTTACAGGCGTTGGGGTTTTAGCATTCTTTAAAGAAGGAATCAAAGGTACATGAGGTTCCATTAAACTTATAATCGCTAAGTGGTATTTTAACTGTCACCATAGGGCGAGAACGACATAGGCTATATAGACAGGAGATACAAACAGGAGGAATCGGTATGATTAATTATCAACCCTTTGCAGGCGTCGTAACTGCCATTAATGACTTTTCAATTGGACAATACAACGAAACGGGCTGTTATAAGCTGATGTCAGTTGACAATGGTTATGGAAACACAGTGAATTTCGTAGTTGCTCCAACTACTTATTTTGTCGATCAAGAAGTCCTATCCGTCGGGGATCAAGTAACTGGGTTTTATGATGCGAATGCTCCTGCTCCGCTCATTTTCCCACCGCAATTCAATGCGCTAATCATGTGTAAAAACACATCCGGACAATTTGTGAAAGTGGATCATTTTGATGACCAGTTAGTGAGCAGTGATCACACGTTACAGTTAACTATGAATCCCGCCACTAAAGTTGTTCTGAAAAATGGGCAGCCTTTCACTGGAAACCTGTCCAACCGGGACCTGCTCGTCGTATATGGTGCAACAACTCGCAGTATCCCCGCGCAGACAACACCCTATCAAATTGTTGTATTATGTTCGTAAAAGAAGAGTTCCCTGCATGCGGGGAATTTCACATTGTATACAGCAACGTTCTTTTCACTCATTCAGTCGTTCTAAAAACGCTGCAACATAACCGA
This sequence comes from Sporosarcina sp., assembly GCA_029257435.1. Lineage (GTDB taxonomy): Bacteria > Bacillota > Bacilli > Bacillales_A > Planococcaceae > Sporosarcina. The sequence goes on from JARIBI010000140.1 coordinate 35,044, forward strand.
TGGTGTCCTGATTCTGCTGATTACCTGGGAGTGAAGATTCTCCATCTCTTTTTTGATAGCAGTATTCTCCGAACCCGCCGTGATTTCCGCCTTTTACTTCGATAAATTCAGCATTACTGGGCATGGACATCTTCGCATTTTTCACTTTCTCCAGATCCGCTACTTCATCATTGCTCCCCAAATGGACAACATATTCAGAGAAGTCTTGCTCAAATCGGTTTTACTCTGCGGATAAGAGGCAAGTAACACAAGGCCTTCTACTTTTTCATGTTCCAGCGCATAATCCGAAGCCATTACCCCTCCGAGCGAGCGGCCGCCAATGACCCACCTTTTAATCTCTGGATGATCATGGTTAACTTGATCTGCATGGTTCGGGGAAAGAATTGCTAAGTTAAAAGGGAGATGCCTCGACTTTCGCTCCCGGGTAGAAGATAAAACCAATCTCACTGTCATCCGAAACCGGTTCAAACGCAATGTCTCCATTCTCTTTTACTGTCACCAGGTCATCGGATTGTAAGCTTTTCAGTGCAGAGGGGTTAGCCTCATATGAAGAGCTGACGAAGGCGAAACCCCTGCTGTTGCAATCATCAGTAACGCCAAAATTCCGATTAGAATTTTGACTGCCCACGATTTCTTTTGTTTCATCTTCATCACTCCTTGGTTAATCGATCTGCTTCATGATCTCTATAAAGTACTTTAAGATTCTAGCGGTCAATCCCCAAACGGTGTAGTTTTCATACTCGTAAAACCACTCCTCCTGTGAACGTTTTACCCATTGATACTTCTCACCGTTGAAGATTTTGTCGAACGGAAAGTCGGGCAGCGGTGTGGGTTGAACGGGCACACAATGCAATACAGGTTCATGCTCCATGAGCCAACGCAGCGGAATCGTAAAAACCTCTTCGACTTCGGCCTTATTATAGGAATGAATTATTTCATGATAATCACATACGGCTACAAATGGATACACAACGAACGAAGGAGAGGCAATATACGGACTCAGCTTCCCTATGATCTTAACCGTATTACGGTCAATCCCTAATTCTTCTTCTGTTTCACGTAACGCTGCTGCCATCGGTGAAGCATCATCTGCGTCAATTCGACCGCCCGGAAAGCTGATATCTCCTGGTTGCTTGCGCATCGTAAACGCACGTACTTCAAATACAACATGCCACTCACCTTCGTCTTGAACGAGCGGTAACAGCACTGCAGATCGAAATGCGGTCTCTTCGCCAATAAATAACGAATTATTGTCTTTCAATTGCTTTTTCAACTCATCTAGGAACATAAAGTTTTGCACCCCCAGGTCTTCTATTCCTTTATCGTATCATTGAATGAAAATTGCTGAAAGATAGAGCCCATACAATTGGTAAATTTTAGTAAGTACAAGTAAAAACACCCAGACCAGCAATTGTCAGCTGGTCTGGGTATCCTCTATATTTATGCTTTAATCCGATAGAATGCTTTTGTCGTTTCATAAAGCTGGCGATAGGTTTCCCCAAGCTCCATCCCTTTTAACTTTGCAATGCTTTGAACACTATCATGCATCATTGCTGGTGATGTCATTTCTCCTGTAAAACGCCCTTCAAAAGGCCAGGGCCCATCCGTTTCCACCATGAGCTGTGATAATGGCGTCTGCTTCACAATACGGTGTATTTCCGGCTTATACGTAACGTCCGGGGTGACGGAAACGACATATCCATTTGATAGAATCCTCTCCAGCACCCGATCACTTCCTTTAAACCAATGGAAGTGTGCATGAGCCACTTGATGTTTTTCCAACAGGCCACAAACAACTTCGGCGTCTTCATAGACCGCATGCAACACAATCGGCAAGTCACATGTTGCTGATTTCTGGATGAACCTTTCTAATAACTCAACATATGGCTTCAACTCCAACCCGGGTGTTTCCTGCCTTAAATAATACGGAAGCCCGACTTCCCCGATTGCAATAATCTGATTTCGATTGTCATCAATGAGCTGTAAGATTGACTGAAGTTCTACCTCTTCTGGCAACGCTTGCTCAGGATGATATCCGATTGCAGGCTTGATTCGACTATCCTGTTGGGCGAGCTTCAACTGACGATAGGAAGACGCCAAATTATTCGATACAGAAATTAAGGCTTCCACTGATGAATTTCCTAACTCTTGTATAAGACGTGAACGATCTGGTTCTTCATACATATCCAGGTGAATGTGTGCGTCGATTAACTGTTTACACATGAGCAGTCCTCCTACTTTGCTTTTTCGATTAGCTCTATATATTGTGTATCGCCATATCCTATCATTGGGAAGACCGTAAATAATCGCTTCAACAATTCAGATTGAGATAGCTGCTTGTTTTTCAGGATGAATTGAGTGACTACATTATTTTCACTTTGCATGTCTAAGAATAGCTTTACTGCCTGGTACATCACTGGCATTAGTTCTTGCGAAGGATTTACATGACTCACTAACACGTCTTCATATACAGAGGAATAGTTCCCTAACGTAAGCTCCATTTGATTCACTTTAAAATCATCGTCCCTAAAGCTATTTAAAAATACCTTTCCGCCATAGTTCGATCTCTCGATATAGGCTAGAAGGGTCAGCAAATTCATCTGACAGAACATGTCTTCACCAAACCACAACACGATATAGTTATACCGTTTGTTGAACAAACTACTCAACGGTTTGATAACTGTATTGCTGTAACTTTCTTCAGACACATGATGTCCTGACGCCCTGGTCTGTATGAATGCTGTATCAAAAATGGTTGAAGTTGTTGCATGAACACACATGGCTTCATTAAATGGGGCATAATCGGCTTCACCCATCAGCTTTTTACTTTTAAATTCTTCATACATCATTTGTCCATTTAATAAATTCAATATATCCCGATCAAATAGCTCACGATTAGTCCTTTGTAATTGTGCAACCTCAGTCTCCCTGTTTGTCATAGCAGTCCCCTCCTTTCCCTGATGAATAGTAAGTTTAGTAAATGATTGAATTGGCATCTTGTGTAGTTGGAACTCTCTTGGACTAACCCCGAATACTTTCTTGAATGCCCTGCTGTAAGCTTCTTGTAATGAGTATTCATAGTCCATAGCGATATCGATGACTTTCCGTTGTTTTTTTAAATCTTCCGTTGATAAATACAATCTTCTAAGTAAAACTTATCGTCGAATGCTCATCCCCGTTGCTTCATGAAACATAAACGAGCAATAGTATGGAGAATATCCTAAATGACTTGCCAAACCAGCTAAAGAGAATTCCCCTTGTAAATTGTCTTCTATCCAACAAATCAGTTGCTGTATCAATGACATCACTCCTGATAAACAGTATAAGCTGCAGCTGTTTCATTCATTTGACAGTTGTTGTGCTGACTTAAAACTTTCACATTAACCTTTCTTCAACCTTTAAACAAACCCTTTCTTAGACCAAATCAGTTGACTTTCTATGTAAAAAGAATAAAATGATTAGATACTTTGAACAAAGTACTTTTCAAAAAGTCCAAAAGTTAAAGTGTATATTGAAGTGGAGAGAGGAAAAACACATGAAATTCACACAATTTCTAAAATCAAGAGGTTCTATTGCCGCCATCATCATGGGGGTCTTCTATGCAATTGCCATGCTAGGAATTTTCTTGCCAGGCTATACCGCAATTCCAGGAAATATTGACAAATTACCGATTGCGATTGTCAATGACGACGCAGGCGAATACGGTGCAAAGATTGCTGATCAACTACAAGAAAATTTACCTTTTAAAGACATAGAAACAGATATACAAAATAAAAAGGCTCTAAAAGATCTTGAAAAAAATGACTTGGCTTTAGTCGTTCACATACCGGAATCATTCTCTTCGGATATGCAAAATGGTGAAACGTCGTCTAGTATCGACTTTACAATTAATGACGCAGGAGCAACAGTGATCCCTTCTTCTATGAAGTCGGTTGTTACAGAAATTAATAATCAGCTCAGTGAGCAGTTCTCTCAACAAACTGCCCAAAGTGTATTAATGAACGTTAATGTACCTGAAAAGCAAGCTGCTGAATTAGCTGAAAAAATTGAAACGGCTTATGCAGGAAACGTGGTGAACATCAATAAAATACCAGATGGCATGCATAACAATATGCTTCCTATGTTCCTGACCATGGCGAGCTATATCGGGGCTATGATTGGTTCCATGCAACTAGTAGAAGCTTTTAAAGAAAGCCGTGGAAAAGCAAGCAAGACTCAGCTGTTCATCTATCTACAATTGACTGCGCTTTTGATAGCCGTGTTATCTTCCCTAGCGGCGACAGGAATCACCTATTTAGTGAACCAGCCTGACGGAAGCATGTTCTTAAGTATCGTAGGTCATCAAATCCTCATTTATATGGCAAGTTTCAATTTCACAGCGATCCTGATTTTCTTACTTGGACCTACCGGTATGATTCTCAATATCCCGCTAATCTTTGTACAGACTTTAGCAAATGGGGCAGTAATCTCACGGGATATGATGTACGCACCCTATGAATGGGCAAGTCACATCACACCTATGTATTACTCTGTCCAGGGCTATATCGCTGATCTATATGGCAGCATTAGTCCGAGTCCGTTTGTTTGGTCTTTGGCAGCAGTTGGCCTGGCAGCAATGGTTATAAATATTGTTATTGTAGCAACTGTTCATAAATCTAAGCCCACAAACAAGTCCGCGGTAAAATCTGAACTAGAAGAGATAACAAAAGTGTTGTCTTAATCATGATATAATAAGAATAATTATTCTTATTAAAGGGGCTATGTGAATGAGCATTCAAGTGTTTATATTAAGCAAACTAATGATAGGAAAAACCTATCCTTATGAGCTCAAGAAACAAATGGCTGAACCCATTCCTTTAGACGAGTTAGGCGGAATCACAGAGAGTAAACTGTACTATCACTTCGATGCCTTAGCTAAAAAAGGGTTAATTGAACCTGTTGAAATCATAAAAGAAGAACATCGGCCTGATAAACAAGTATTCGGGATTACCGCTAAAGGCCGTGAAGAGCTCCCTAAAAAGATTTATAAGCTGTTTGAATCTGCAAATGATATTAATGACATCGTAATTGGCCTGGCCAATATCAAATATGTTGATCCTGAAAAGGCAGTGGATCTTTTAAATGTACGATTGGCCGACTATAAAGCCCACTGGGATCGTATCATGAACTTTGAAAACACTTCCCAAAGAGACAAAAAAAGTGAAAACCTCAATGAATTGCTTGTTGGCTATTTTACAACTAAATCTGATCATACAATTTATTGGCTAGAAGAAGCCATTAAACAAATTGAACAGGGCAATCTATAAAAAGGACTTTCTGTGAAAGTCCTTTTTTGCTTGGTCATCTGACCCATCAAATCGAAATCTATTCAAAAACAAAGAAACATGGTTGGGATCAGAATGACCCAACCATGCTTGTAGTGATTAAAATCCAATTAGTTTACTGTATTCAAAACGGCTAAAACCTCAGCTGCGACTGTACCGCCAGAAGCGGGATTCTGTCCAGTAACAACGCGATTATCTGCAACAGCGAACGCTGCCCAATCATCACCTTTTACGTAATTGGCGCCTTTACTCACTAGCGCATCTTCTGTTAGAAATGGAACGGTATTCTCTAATCCTAATGCAGCTTCTTCTGTATTCGTGAAGCCAGAAACTTTCTTGTTCGCGATTAACGGCTGCCCGGATACATCTTTAATATTCACTAGCCCAGCAGATCCATGACAAACTGCTGAAACGATTCCACCGTTCTGATAGATCGTGCTCGCGATTTTTTGTAAACTTTCATTCTCCGGATAATCCCACATAACTCCATGTCCGCCAGTGTAATAGATTGCATCGTAATTCTCGGCATTCACTTCAGCTGCAGCTAACGTTGTACCCAGCTTATCCATGAACGTCTGATCTTCGTAATACTTCCAGTCAAGCTCTGTCATCTGATCTGCTTGTAAACTATGCGGGTCAATCGGTGTGTAACCGCCTTTAGGGCTTACATAGTCTATCTGGTGTCCTTCTTTTTGTATTGCATCCACAAAATGTACTGCTTCACCTAACCATAATCCTGTCGCCCGTTCTAGATTGGGACACTTCGATACATTCGTTGTGACGACTAAAATCTTTTTCATTTCAATCACTCCTCATTCTTTGATATGATTCACTTTAAAGGTTAAACCTAACTTTAAGTCAAGGAGGATGCTCCATGTATCCCATTCAGCACGCAAGCACGCTAGCTCAAATTCCATCCAGTACTATCAGATATTACGAAAAGATCCAACTGATTCCTCCAATTACAAGAAACGCCCAGGGCAACCGTACATTTGAAGATAAAGACATCGAAGTTCTGAACTTAATACGATGCTTCAGGCACCTCGGTATGTCGTTAGAAGATATTCGAGAGAGCCTGGCCGACATCAATGGCTCGTATGAACATGTGAATACGAAGGCGATTCTGTTCCAGCACAAAGAGAAGTTAGAGGAACAAATCCTTATTTTAAATTCATTCATCCGTGAGATTGATGACAAAATAATGGCATGACTGTAAGCAGAGAAAAAGGCTTTAAGAGACAGAAGACATCTGCTCTTAAAGCCTTTTTATATTTAGATCAGAATGCTGGAATTGCCGTTTCGTCGTAGTTGTCTTCCAAAAACTTACGGACCTCATCGGAAGTCATTGCTTTCGATAACTTTTGAATCGGTTCCGAATCTGCATTATCATCACGGGCAATTAGTGTGATGGCAAAGTCATTTTCGACGCCTTCAGTTAGGAGTGCATCGCTTTTCGGTGTTAAGTTTAAAGGCGCAGCGTAAGCAGGTGTCATAATGACTGCATCCGCGTCGTCATACATTCTCGCAAGCATTAGCAAATCCACTTCTTTAAACTCATAGTTCTCCGGATTCTCTAAAATATCGGCTGTTGTATGATAAGGTCCTTTTTTTTCTTTTAATGAAATAACATCTTGCTGAGCTAGTAATGCAAGTGAGCGGTCAATATTGGACACATCATTTGCGATTGCAATACTCGCGCCCTTCGGCAATTTGTCCATGGAATCATAGTCTTTTGAATAGACGCCGTAATTGGCAAAGTAAATAGGAGTTATCGGAACTAGGGTTGCATCATTATTGCGGTTGAACTCTTCCATGTACGGTACGTGCTGGAAGAAGTTTGCGTCTACTTCCTTCGCAGCAAGTGCGCTATTCGGTTGAACGTTATCTCCTAATACAACGATTTCAAGGGTAACGCCTTCTTCTGCTAATGTTGGCTTCACCAATTCAAGAATTTCTGTCATTGGTGGGATGAGGGATGCGACTTTCAACGTAACAACATCGTCTTCTTTTGCAGGAGCCTTTTCGGGTTCATTGGCAGAATCTGATTTGTTACAGCCCGCCAATACTAAAATAATACTCATCGTTAAAAGTAAAAGAATTTTTTTCATTGTTTTCTCCTGTCTATTATCGTTTGTCGATCCATCTAGATACAGTCGTACCCGAGAATTGGATGAATTGTACTA
>JARIBI010000009.1 GCA_029257435.1 Sporosarcina sp.
TGAACGGATTTATTATGGCTTTGATTTGTTCTACAAGTAAATCCGTTTTGTCGGTAGGAGCTACAGAAACTTCTTCAAACTTATTAAAATCGGTGATTATCTGGCATTATAAATCCTTCTGATCCACCATTTCTTCACACTAGGTTTATTTGCAAGGATATGATTAGCCTTTAAGAAGGATAGCATCTTTCCCGAACCTGTCGTATGCAATATTAATTGGTTTCGCTAACGCAAAGCTAGAAAGATTACTATACTTTTCGTAATTTTAGCTACACCAAATAATTATCCTATATCCGAAATTCACATAAAGTACTTTTGTCTGCTCTTCCGATTTACACGATTCACTTTTAACATCATTGGTGTCTCATGGCTCGTATGGATTTCTTCATACCAAGTCCAATCATCAGATAACCAGAACTCAATTCCAAAGAGAGAAATCAATACGTCGTGTTCGGGTTGATCTGGGGAATCATACACAATCCAAATACTTGTGGGGATACTAAGACGAGTATTAGAAATCCTCTGGAGTGCATCCATAAGACGAGTAAATGTGTACATCGCGCCTTCAACCCCATGGATCGTGATGATATCTTGAAGCTGCCCTTTGTAAGTTAACGTATACACATCAGTACCCTTCTTATTTTTTCTGGATTTGGGGATCACGCCCTTTTCAACCATGATGTCTCTTCTATCTAATTGAGCTATGTAATCTTCCAAACAAAAATATTCTAGTTCATGGAATTCATCTTCCATCCTAAAAGTAATCTCACGCGTTAGGAGGCGTGACACCATCGTTGTTGTACGACTAGTAGGTAAAACGAGAATCTCCACACCTCCCTTTATCCTCATATTGGATTGCAACTTTATTTTGGTATCTCTAACTCGCTTTACAACATTCGGTAGTTTTTCTTCTGGAACAAGTTGAAGACTACTATCTAGAATTGAAAATATTAAAACGAATTGTTTCCCCTTTGACTGTGCGAACTGCTCAACTTCTTCATACCGAGGAACAATCTTTGGATTTACAACTAAGCAAATAAACAGGGCATTGGTTTCAAATACCCAATGTAGTTGATTACTCCATTCCTTCTGAAACCACTTAGTTCCAGTCACCCACTCATGGGTTGCTGCTTTTTGGTGAGAGAGATCAAACATATCCTGATTGTAATAACACTCTAAGTACACCTCGTTTGCAATAATAGAAGCCGCTACGTGTTCTAAAGCTGGAATTTTAACTCCCTTAATAGAAGAAAGGACATTAGCAGCTTCCTCAGACGTTAACTCACCCTCTTCTTCTAAAATGGCTACGCCGAACGAACCTAACATGTAGTGATGACGGAACTCCGAAGACCACTTGGATGTTAGCTTTTCTTTATGTATGGAAAGTATATTTGTATCTACTAATCGTTGAAGCCGATTACTGATTGTGTTCGAATGTATGGGTGTCTCTGCAAGTGTTTGTATAAAGTCATGGACCGATCTACTTTGCATTACTCCATGGATAAATATCTCCTTCAGCAAGAGAAATTCTCTTAGCTTTAAGACGAGTTTTTTATTGGGAGCAATTTCTATTTCTCTACCGCGCTCACTTTTGTGTATCATTAATTCATCTCCTTTTCTTATTTTCCCCATCCGATTTTCGGATTATATTTTCCTCTGCTGCGCACACCATTGCTTAAGCGTAGAGTAGCAGACTCTTATACTGTATTAGTCTGACTTTAAGAACGGCGATATTCTCAACTCCGGGAGGGTATTCTACTAGGTTCCCACTCATCCCCTCCCACACACCACCTTTTACTTACATTTCGGAGGTTCTAACTTCTACAAAAGAAGCTATATTCATGTACTTTTCCTTCCTATTTCTTTCATTTGAGGAATTTGCTTATCTCCGTTATTCGCTTCCTCCCAAGTCTCAATGTCTGTTACTAAAAGTCTTGTAGGGATGTTCATCGTCATCACATCTTCTGTTGATGCTTCATAGTCAGGATATACAGCAACGCCTATCGCCTCATTTTTTGATCCTACACGATTGACATGAACGGAGTTCTCCATAGCATTTTCAATTAGTGCATATGTCCACACTTGTCCTTCCCTACATGACAAAAACAATAAAACTTGTAACGCCTCATTTCTTTCTATCTTCAAAGCTGGGGTGTAGCTCAACTTTGAAAATCCTTCTATATTCCCAGTTTTAAATAACTCCAATTGATATCGGTTTTCCAAAGACAGGATATTTTTCATAAGAACACAGCATTTGAAAGCATCCTCCCCTTTTTTTATGTTATTTGCCCACTCATACATTAACGCTAAGACAGCATGTGGCGCCCTATGAGTGGAGGTTACATAGTAATCTTCCCATCCTTGTTCAAGGGTTTGAGAAATGGTCTTTTTTATCGATGTTATCCTTCTTCGGCGATCATTCTTCTTTGATTCGACAATTCCACTCACACTTGAGTCGAGAACTGCAAAAAAGACAACTAAGTGAATAGCTCTTGGTTCCAGACTTGCTCTCAACAATTCGTATCTTTTAACTTTACTCTCAATAACTCCTTGATACTGCGTGCCTGTGTCCAATTCGAAGCAAATAATACGATTCCTATACGTGAAGACCCAATCGGGAATAACTAAGCCTCTTAATTCCGGCGGTATTAAAGACTCTAGAAGTGTACGTGAGTGGAAAAACTCTAAGCATTTAGATTCTCGATTTTCAACAACAATATTATTAGCCAATGTGGATATTGCTAGGGTATGTGTGGAAGGAATCCCTAGTTCTTTTACTTGTCGAAAGCTTCGACTAGCCTCTTCTTCTGTCATTCTGTTTTCAGTAACAAGAACGGAATAGCCCCTTCTCGATAGTCTGTAGTAATACTGAGGGACTTCAGCTCTTGTGACACTTATATTTTTGGTTTTCCGGAAAATCAATCCGTTTTCAAGAAAAACACGTAATCGATTACTGATTGAATTTGGATGCATCTTTCTCGGCGCATGGCTTTGAATGTATTTATGAATTCCTTTAGCTGCCATCCACCGATGAATCATCATTTGCTCTAACAAATCGATTTCATAAGACTTTAAAATGACCTGCCTTCTACGATTACGCACGTACCCCATGTTATCTTTTTTCATCTCTACCTCCCGAAAAAAAGAGCACCCCGTTGCAGGAATGAGAATAGCTCATTCTTGCAACAGGGTGCTCCTGTTAATTTTATATTTACTTATACTCTATACTGTACAACTTATTTCCGTAATTGTCATCTACAGTTAGACTGTCGTTCTAAATGTAAACTCTGATTAGGTATAGAGTCTAAATATAGACACTCTGAAGTTAAAAAACACCTTAATTACATGATTAAATACGTTTGTTTACTAGTAGAATGGTTCATAGTGTCTTTATGTGAACACTATGAATTAAGTACGTAGTCTAGAGGTTTATGGAGGTTAATGCATCCCAGAATTCATTGGAAATTGTGTATGGTGTCTACAAGTAGAGACTACACATGACTTTTCCCCTTTTCAATCAACGAGGATGCCAAAAAGTACACATCAATATATCTCTAAGTTTTATATAGAATTGTGTAGATAAAGGCTGTTATTCGTTTAGTAAATCTCTGAAAGTCTTATTTAAAACCACAGATTGTGGTTTTAACGCTTACCGTGGTAAGAATATTCAGCATTGCTATTTTTCCTACTTATATTAAAAACCGTGACACTATCTCGATTAAACGGTATATTCATACTATTGAAACAAGTGGGGGTTAATGACTTGCAAAACTTCATGACCGTAGCACAGGCGAAATTAAAAATTCAAGAGCTTAGCAGATATGTATATCTTGCTGAAACGCTCGAAGCAAAGAGCTTGGATGATCAGATGATCAAGCACTATGCTCACCTGGGTAGCTTAAACAAAGTCGTCCATAAAATGAATCAGTTAGGCTATGAAATTGAAGTAGACGATGTTAGAGCCGCTTTACAACAAACTAGCATAAGCGAGCTTCATAAAATTATTAGAGTAGGTTATATGAAAAGAACACGTGCTGGTCGCTTCAAATAGTCCCCCCTCTGATATATTCACTATTGCGTGGGGCATCAGGGGGATTACTTATCTACCCTTTGGATAAGTATGAAAGATAGTATTTAACAACTGAGTTCAGTCTCTATTTGAAATTCGAACATACAGAAGGAATTCAATAACAGCAGGGGATTTTACCTTCTAATTTGAAGTTATTGGTGTTGATTTGAATTTATGTCAGCAGAGATTTTGAAGTTAATGAGATCCCTATTTGAAATTCGAACATACAGAAGGAATCCAATAACAGCAGGGGATTTTACCTTCTAATTTGAAGTTATTGGTGTTGATTTGAATTTATGTCAGCAGGGTTTTTGAAGCTAATGAGCATCATATTCGATGTTTGCAGAGTCTATCCATTAATAATGATACTTTAACCAGATTTTTCGATGATTCAGCAGATTTCAGCGTGACTAATCATCCGTTTGAGCGATTTCTGAACTTTTTACCGAACAACAAAAAAGCTGCCGGATAAGGTAGCCAAGACTTATAGGGATAGATAAGCCTTTGAAGTTATCTCCAGCTTTTCCCCCACTTAACACCGTAAACTATTAGCACACCAAAAATAATTAATGCTATCCGTCAAATCTTTATCTACATATACTTTGCCATTCAGATAAGTAATCTTGTAAATGATCTTCATAAGAACCCCGTCTAGCACTCCTTGCACCTACATAAGAGTTGAATCGAAACATCCGAATCTCCTGTTTCAGTAAGCCCTTGCGCCCGAGGTGGAACAGGATCTTGTATCGCAACCCTTCCAACCAGTCCTTTTTAACACGATCTTCCCTCACTGTAAATGAGAAAGAACAGACGTTAATCAAGAAGACGTACAGCGTCTTCATCACATACAATATACAGCATTTTCTATGCTGGAACACACTAAACCGAATGTCGACTGCAATCGTCTCACATTTCTCTGACATACTGCCCCTCTCGCAGTAATTAAATGCATATGTTGTCTTCTGAAAACACAACTGTTTATTTTGCCATCCCAATAACCCATTTTCTCTAAATGTTATAAATTGTTGAATTCAGCATTCATTATGTATTCCCCAGAGCCGTAGCTCAGACAAGTATGTAGAGTAAAATTTCAAGTCCTTCTTATGCTTTTTGACTCTAAAACAAACCAAGGGTGGCCCCCCTCAATATAAGCCGACACACAATGTTACAAGTTATGCTCTGCGATATCACGGTTCACAGTCATTACAGAAACGCCCAGCATATCTGCTAATTCTCTCTGCGTGGCCTGGGGGGATTTCGTCATCAGTGTACGTAATTTTTCTAGTCGTTCCATTTTCTTAGATTTACGGCTAGCATCATACTGACTACGTTCTCTAACACCATTTTCTCTGCGTCTTTCTGTTTGCTTAATAGTATCACGCCTTTGCTTCTCAGACCGCGCAATAATGGTCTTCATGCTCTTTTGTTCTTCAGGAGTAATAGACAACCATTCTATAACCCTCTTATGAGTGATTCTGAACGATTTGTCATTGTCGTAATACCTCTCAGCACTTTTCGTGTCAGCTAACGCTTCCCGTCTAGGTAATGGAGTACTGAATGCTTCATTAATTCTCAACATGAGATCAGCTGCATGATCTTTGTTATTCCGTTCAACTAATGCCCAATACCGATACAAAAATAATGCATACTCCCTACAACCAGTCATATTGCCACCACGTAACTCCAAAAGCTTCTCAATATCGCCCATACGCGCTTGGACAAGCGTGTATGGATTGAATATATGCTTTATCTTACCTCGGGTTTTATAGGCCTTGTAAGGATTATTGATACGTTTTAGAATTTCTGGAAAGTAGGTCTTAACAAAAGTATTCCATGAAATACGATTTTCATGAAATACTTCACAAAATACCTGTGCGTTATTCTTGCTATTCGTTGATCCAGCAAGGCGAAAAACTCTGGATGCATCAAGAGCTTTGTTATCGGCTCCTAGACTTTTAACAGTTTTGTAGATAACTCTTTGCAATTTCTCCCAACGTTCAAGAGCTAATCCGCTCATAGGCTCAAGCATCCATAACAAGTTCAATCCTCTACCACTGTAAATCATTAAATTAGGCGTGGGAAGCGAAATACCAAAGTATTCTTTTTTTAATAGATAACTGATTTCCTCTGCGGATCGGTCGATGTTCTGACAGTCAATATCGACAAAAGAGGTGCGAATTTGCTTCAAATTGGTTACCAAGCGCTTCGGAGTATAAAACGTATTCATGCTGACATAACTATCTGCTTGCAGCAATGGCTGCAAACTTTTTTCAATACTGTCTATTTTGTAATGATGTTGTAGAGAACCATTTTTAATTTTTTTAAATAAAGCGATGTACCCTTCTGAATCACCGTGCAACATCTTTATTTGTGAATTGGGATTTGCTATAATGTAAGGAAATACAGTAGTTTCGGGATCCTTGCTGACGTCGGCCAAGACTTGTCCAGCATAGGATTCTTTTTCTATGACCATTTTTTCCTCCTTGTTTTTTATTATGAAATTAATGATTTGTCAACTTGCTTTTGGAACAAAAAAAGAGGACCACATTTGAACGCAGTTATTTCCTGCGTTCAAATGTGTCCCCGGGTACTCCGATTGACTGTTATGGGTCCTGTATTAAATAATAATGATTGAAATTCTACACCAGTATTTAATCAGAGAATCCCTCTGACGACTGGAATATTCAAGTTCATCATCTAAACAAGTAGTGTTTATATCGTATCAACTCACTTCGAAATCTGCAAGTTGAAAGTGAACGTTCATTTAGCTACTACATCCGTCTAAGTAAGTATGTCAGAACATTTTTATGTCTCTTCTAAACACGCTCACGCCAAGTACTACAAATTAGTGATAATCCAGCTCGAGAGGCAGGGCTTTTGCAATTAATCAGTAATAGTTTGAACTAATATAGTCTATACACCACGTGATACTTAACAAAAACATACATCACTAAAAAAGTCGCCATCCCCCATGAATAGATCCCCAATTAAATAAGAATAGCAACTAATCACAATAGGTTCAAATCTTGAAACAAGTAGTAGTTAACCCCTCGAGAACTTTCAACTACTACACCGCTATCCTGTTAAACCCTCATCCATTTGGCCACAACTAAATACTTCCTCACTATTCATCCCAATTATTCTGAGTCCCTTTAGATTCAACAAAAACTTGGATAACCCCCTTACATGCTTTTACATCAACTCCAGGTTACCTTCCCGTCAAAGGTACTTCACAATCAAATCCTTTACTTTTTAAAAAATCTGCTATAGCTACTTCTACTTTATCTTCTTATCAAAAGTAGAAATTTCCACCTTTGATAAGAAGTATTCCTATTAGAGGTTGAATCCGGATAATGCGAACTTACAAAGATAAGGAATTTATGCTGTTCAATAACTGCTGTTTTTCTAAACAAGCCTTTAACGTATGTCTTCCGTTTTTTGTTGCTAACATATCTATACTTTGGATTCGTCAATACAACTAAAACTGTCTTAACGTTGTAAATCCGCATTATCCGGACCCCTATTTTAACCTATAATCCTATATTAAAGATTAAAGGTCCTCGCCCAGCAAGCTGGACTGTGGAACGCTTACCGCTGTGGACTCTGCTCGCCTAAAAACCATTATATTTACCACTTCCATAGCGTTAATAGCTTCCCATAGAGAAAGTATGTAATAAGAAATATGTAAGGCAGAGTAGAGTATTAATTTAACCTAAACCTCCGAGTGGTGAATACGATGAACCTTTCTTGTCGGGTAGTACTTTTAAGAGACTTAATTTTTGAATCAATGCATGATAGCCTGCTATTGGCTTAAGCTCATTTACATGTTCTACGATGATTTGGTGTACAGAGGTTGTATAGGCTTTCTTTTGTGCTCTTACCAGGTCGAGGACATAAGTAATAAACAGCTGCACGGTTGTCCATCCAGTTTTACTCGCGCGTCCTTTTCCTGTGACGGTTTTGATGAGTTTTGTGGAACTTTTCAGCAATACATTCAACGAACTTTGAGGGATACCGACTGCTTCACACATTTCTTTTTGAGTAAGCCAAATAAACGGCTCTGTTGTCTTTTTCTGAGCCGTTATGTATTCAATAATGTCATCTTCCCATTCGTCGTAATGACTGCGCTGACGATCTTCTCTTGCCTTTTTGAACTTATACCAGCATCTATGTCCAAGTGATACCTTATAAGATGCGCCATTTTTCACGTGAAGAGCTAATAATACTTCTACATATTCCTTGCTCGGTCCATGGTATTTTCCTGAATATGCTGATTGTAAGACCGTATGTAAATCAGATGCATTCAGAGGGGCTTCCAGGCGCGCGTTAAACTCGTCTAAAAAGTTCTCTGTCCGCTCCATATCCCATCCTTCGCTATAACCTATTAAAGCGAGAGTAAACAACGTATTATTGCGTCCCAATTTCCCCTTTTCTCCGTTAATATTCACGGTATGGACAAGCGCATCAAACCAATCACTTTCTAAGACACTGCTTGCCAGCCTTTTCGTTGCCAAGACAAATAATGGTCGATCTTTGTTGTCGTCTTGACGCATCGACCAATCAATGAGGGATCCAACAGCATACACATTATCAAGCCCCACATAAACGACATTTGTCGCATTCGGTAAACGAAAGAACCCGAAGTCATTGCAAAAAACGTCTGCCTCTACTACTTGCAGACTTTGCTTTAAATTATCACTAATACGCTTGGCCACTTTCAAGCCACGGAAATCATTTTTAGGGGAAATAAAGAACGGCTGCTGCAAAGCAAAATACAGCTGGTAGCCACGTGTTGATTCAACAATGAGTGTCGGTAATCCGATGGACTCGTCCATGCACGTTAAGAGCAGTTCATTTACGCTATACCTCTTCGTATCAATATCAACGACAAATGTGTTGATTTGCTGGAGGTTCCGTTCTTCAAAGCCATGGATATAACGGTGGCTTTCATCCGTGTAGCCAAATGTGCGGTAAACATTTGGCGTGAAGTGCGTCAATGTTTGAGCATCTTCCAGCAAGGTTTCTTTTGATGTGACGATATAGCCACGCACTCCGTTTGCTGTGAAGTGAGCTTTGTCACGCACGACAAAGACAGCGCCTTTTTTATGTAAGCGATCTTGCTTTTCTGCCATAACACGAGTCGGCAAGCTCGCCTTCGATTGTTTTGTTTTAAAAGTCGTTATCCCCTCATGAAGCAATACGTTATATATTTGAGCCAGCTCTTCTTCTGACTTTTTCTCTGAAAATGCACAAATAGCCATGGACCTATACTCCCCTCTGTCGGTGAGCGTCCATAGCTATCTCGTTAAAAGGTGCACTTAAAAAAGTACTTACGCAAAATTCCAATGCAAGTGTATTGAAATAAAGGTCTGCCATTGCTATAATCAATATAACCTTAGATTAGCTAATGGCGTGTTACCAGCACACCATTAAGTGATTATAGCAATGTTCTAACGACGATAAGTCAGTTACCAGCTAACTTATGGACGCTCTTTTATTCAATTTGGATAAGACGTCTTGGACGCTCACTTATTTAGTTGTTAAATGATTCGAGTCATTCCTTGTCCGGCCAAAGACAAATAGGAATGGCTTTTTTATTTTGTCTACTGCTTGATTACTATTAACTTAAACACATACAAATAGACTTGTAAACCTATAAAAAACCTATATCTGACAGCAACTTTGTCAAATTTTGTGGTTTTCTACTTTTGTGAGAAAGTTGATTTCAGGTAGAAATTGCAAACTTCCACTTTTCCACCTTTGTTAAGTAGAAGTGGCTTCTAAGTTGGTAAAATAAATCTATAAAAAGCCCCAATGCATACTCGCATTAGGGTTTTCATGAGATTCAATAAAGTTCGTGTATATTTCAAAAGTAGAAATTTCCACTTTTGCTAAGTAGATACGTTTCTTGACAAAGTAGAAAAGTAGAAATTTCTACTTTTGTGAGGAAGTTGGCGTAATATTACATTTTTGTTACAGGCAATAATGAGTTATAGAATCGCCTTCATTTGAGGTTTGAAAGATTTTATGCATTTAAAAAAGAACGTCCCAAGTATGGATCGTTCTACTATTTTGAATAAGTTTTTATTTAATTCAATCTCTAATTTTTTATTGCATTATAGGTTTTTGCCTATCCGCTATTATCGTCTATATACTGGGGATCTTCTGGGTACAGTCATGAAAACGCGGATTCACAACGTTAAGTAACTTACGGCAAAAAACGTTTTCCTCAATCGCGCTCGATTGAGGAAAACGAGATAATGATTACTTCCAATATCTAATTAAAGCATCCAATATAGTAAGCAAAGAAACAATAAAAAATCTTAACCAACTATATTGGGGTCTATTCTTAATACTTCTGTTATTTTAGTTAACGTCCATTTTTGTCCCAGTCTTCGTACGAATCAAAATTCTGATTTGGATCAACAAAGTCTCTTCCAGCTTCCATTAAGCTGCTAGCGCATCCTTTACAAAAAGACTCACCGTCTATCAGTAATTCTGAATCCAGTTGGTTTTTGGAGAATTCTCCTCCACATTCATTACAAATATATTTTTTCATAAGTTTTGTCCTCCAATTTAAATAGCATATCTCAATATTGGTTATACAGAAATAAATATAGATTTTATGAGTTGCAATTACAATACGGTACTCATTATGTTCAAAACAACTATGAATTACTCTTACACTACACTGCTCGTTAGTTTAAGTGTAAAGTTTCACAATATCAAAATGTTTCCTCGACAATACTGGCCCTGTTTGTTGAATTGTATCATCTTTCAATTCCCCATAAATGCTTGTCGTTGTAAATCAGCATTTTCCTGACGCTCCCCTTATTGCAGATCCGACTTCCGATAAAAGATTAGTTATCTATTTCAGTTCTTAAGGATTTCTCAAAGTTGGTATCGACATAGTTGCGGATAAATCGGTCTTTCTCTATATGATTTACTTCTGATTTACGGAACCATTTTTTTATAATCCGATTTTTTTCTGGTTCCAGTTGCCATAAAGCTTCAGCTTCTTCTCTAAGTTTGTTTTTAATCCTCTGGACAGTCAGAAATTCCGTAGTGTACTGACTTCTATTTCCGTCCTTCAATGCACGATTCTCTTCGGTCACCGTTGCCAGCTGCTGTTGAAATCCATCCAGCATTTCTTTCATCGATTTCACGGCATTATTGACGTTCTGAACGTTACGGATAAGGTCTTCCTGTTGGTCTAAGTAACGTTGTACGTTCTCCAAATCCCTTGTTTCATCAGGTTTAACCACCGATACGGAAACGGACGGTGGTTCATTCCTTGTATCATTAGAAGATCCGTGACCAGCAACAACAACGGTAGCAGCCGCGACCCGATTCATCTTGGCAACCTCAATTAAATGTTTCATCTGAGATAGTGCATGTAAGTCTTCACTTGTGAAATCTCTGTTCTTCCCATCATTACGCTGAAAGACAAATCCATGCTTTTCTAATTCAAGACAGTACTTACGTATCGTAACGGTCTCTAACCCCAACCGGCTGGCTATTTCACTGGTTTTCATGCTTGCTTCGATAACGTTGTCCATAACATCACCCCAATGGTTTTATTCAACGTTAGAAAGAGGAAAACCTTCCTGCATACGTCTTATTTACATTTAAAAGTATAGATACTTGGAATGTTAAATTGATCGAATCTTTATACTGAGGCTGGGACAAAAATCAATAGAATGAAAAAATCGCGTGAAGCCAAATTGTAAGAACTTTGGTTTCACACGGTTTTAGTTTTGAGGTTATTGTTGATTTAACAATGTTTCCCACTTGATTTCCAGCATTTTTCATTTATTAACAATAAGCGTTGCTGCATGTAGACGTATATTTTCATCATCGCTCTCAAGTAAATCTTCTATGACTTTCCAAGCTCGTTGCTGTAAATCTGAATCGTTATTTATAATCCCTCCATTAATCAGTTGTTCTACGAGTAAATAGTGCTTAGTTAAATCAGCGACTGCACCTGGATAACGTAAGGAACTCCGTAACTCATGAGGTAAGTCGCTACGTAGAAGTGCTTGTTTATTGAATAACCAAGTTACTCTACGTTGATGAGGATATCCAGTACCTTCACGATTTTCATCTAAATCTTGTGAATAAACGTAGTCACTTTTTATTTCACCAATATATACATCCTTTTTATTTGTCGATGGAACAACAACTAAATCACCAATTTGCATAGAATTCACCAAAATATTTACGTTTCCAATTCCTTCTTCCCAATTATTATTTTTTAACGTTTCGCGCAAGACGTTATAAGATAAGTTTGAGAAACTTTTACCAGCAGGGTATCCCACAGCAATAAAATTTTCTTCTAAGAATTCATTCAAGCAATCATTTCCATGGGGTAAGGGGCGCAATAGCCAAACGTTTTTCTTCATAAATATAATAATCCTCCTGTGATCACATATTATCAATATGTGTTGGTATGTTATTTATACATTTTCCTTTCACATGTGTCAATAATAATGTCACATGTGTTTCTGAAGATGTACAACCACTTAAAAAAAGATGCGGCAATAGAAAAGAATCTCACTGATTGAGGACTATATTCAAAGGACAATTCCACACCGAAAAGGGTAGCTTTTAAGCTACCCTCAGACTATAGACATTACAGTTGTTACAAAGCTTTGGTATGCCTCTTTAGATCATGATTCTCTAAGGAGGCATTGAACGTTACGAATAAAATCGTCCTGTCGTCCTGTCGTCCTGTCGACCTGAGTAACGTTAACCATCGTCCATATCCTCTGTTGTATAGGTTTTAACCAACGATACGGAAACGGACGATGGTTCATTCACCGTATCATTAGAAAACACATAACCAGCAACGACAACGTTGGCAGCTACAATCCGATTCATCTTAGCACCCTCAATTACATGCTACGTCTGAGATAGTACATGCAAGTCACCACTTGTAAAATTTCTGTCTTTTTCCATCGTTACGCTTAAAGATGAATCCGAGCTTCTTTAATTCAAGACAAGACTTACGTATCGTAACGGTCTCTAACCCCAACCGGCTGGCTATTTCACTGGTTTTCATGCTTGCTTCGATAACGTTGTTCATAATGTCACCTCAATGACTCATTAAATGCT
This sequence comes from Sporosarcina sp., assembly GCA_029257435.1. Lineage (GTDB taxonomy): Bacteria > Bacillota > Bacilli > Bacillales_A > Planococcaceae > Sporosarcina. The sequence continues at coordinate 13,184 of JARIBI010000009.1, forward strand.
ACAAAGGTTTTTCCCTTTTCAAAAGCACACCGTGATTCATCAATCTAAATATTAAAAGGTAGAACTTTGCAAAGAAGTCTTTTGCAAAGTGTTTTTGTTGAGTTATACTTGATACATAGATTTGGAACTTGATAACGTGATTTGAAGGAGATGAAATAATGGCAATTACAATCGTGGTAGGGAACTTTAAAGGTGGCGTCGGGAAAACGAAGGTGTCGGTCATGGCAAGTTGGGAGTTAGCCTTTGCCCGCAATAAAAAGGTATTGCTTGTCGATATGGATCCGCAAGGCAATGCTAGCACATTAGTTGCGCGTTCCACAGGGGTTACTGAAATCAATACAAGTATTTTCGAAGGTTTTCAAAACGGCTCATTGAAGGAATGTATCGTCAAAATGACGGACAATCTGCATGTGATTCCCGCACAAGTGTCCTTTAAAAACTTTCCGAAATTCTTATATGCCAATGTAAAAGAAGAGATTGACCAAGTATCATACTTAAAGAAAATCTTGGATCCGATTCGAAATGACTATGACTATATTTTCATTGATGTCCCTCCGACAATCAGTGACTTCTCTGATAACGCGATGATGGCTGCTGATTATGTATTAATCATACTCCAAGCTCAAGAGCTATCACTAGAGGGCGCTGAAACGTATATAAAGTACCTTCAATTCATGGCAGATAACTACGATGCAGACATTCAAGTCGCCGGTGTTCTTCCCGTTCTGCTACGACCAGGTGGACGCGTCGATATTTCTACGCTCGAACGTGCAAGAGAGATGTTCGGAAATGATAACGTTATGAAAAGTGTCATCAAACACTTAGAACGGCTAAAAGCGTGGGATGTGACCGGAATTACGAATAACGATATGCATGACCGCAAAGCTCATCAAGTTTTCTTGGACGTCATTGACGAGTTGGAAGCGAAACTGTCCCAATTCGAGGAGGCCGGTAAGTATGAGTGATGAAAAAGGTGGATTAATCAAAAAGAAAAAAAAACCGACAATCATGCAGCCTTCCGTCCCTGTTAAGAAAAGTGATATGGACTTTGGCTATACAGGGCAACAAAAGCAAGAAGAGCCTACTACTGTTACACCTGTCTCAGTACCCGATCCAAAAAAATTTGCTCCATCTACTCCACCTACAAAATTAGGCGTTGGAAAGTCAAATAGTACCAAAAGCTTAAAGGTTCCTACTCTGATTCACAGTGAATTGAATTTACTTGGTTCCTTTATGGATGAGCATAAAACCTACGTGATTCTTCAAAGTTTAATTGATAGCTATGTGAAAAACGAATTGACAGATCGCCAGCAAAGACAATTCAGATTCATGATTGAGGCTTTTCATGAGAATTAATAACATATTAACACATTTCAAAAGAAGAAATTTCTACCTTTGTTTATAAACTGTGCTAGAATAGCACAGTTTTTTGTTGTATTTCACAAATTTCAACTTATTATCTCACTGGTGTATATCCTTACCTTTTTACTTGATTCTGTGTTTCACTTGATTCTGTGTTTCACTTTATTAAGTATTAAATGAATACGGGCTTCATAATAAAGAACACCAATTTTTGAATTAGCTTGCACCATTTTTTTTTTCAATAAATCTATTTTAAGTCGTTCAACATTTGTAAGTGACTCACTCATATTTCTTGTTTGTCCCATTCAAAACACACCCAACCTAGACTAATCTTTATATCTTATTCTATCTTCAAATTAAGTAAGTCTGAAAGCCATAACCATTACTTTTCATGAAAACTTCAAAGGTGGCCATTGTCTCAAATCAGGGTCGATTGTTACAATTCTAGCGTTGTCCTATACTTTTTCACAAAAAAAAGTAAACCTCCTCTGAGCCTGCAAGCATAAGAGCGGTTTACATTTACCTCGTGTGCGAATCGCCTTTGAAGCGATTACTATTTTAGTGCTAGACCGAGTGGTGCCTAACCCATTTGGTCTTTTTTAATGTATCCAGAATCTAAAATAAGTATACCAAACAGAAAATTTACTGTCTATATCAGAGTTGCGTGAATATAACTCCATGCTCCAGTCCGTACAAGAAGTTGCTGAAAGTAAAGACAGAAAAGACCAGGCAGCAGCTAATGTATGGGATGTTACGCAATCGAAAAATACTGGGTACAACCACGAGAATGTACTGCTACTGCCATGGTTTTACCAGCGATTGTCACAAATTCACCACTCGTTGCCAATGAGTTTACCAGTGATGTAACGTCAATAACGTGGGAATAAAGAGTTTTGAAGATTTTGGAAGGTAAAAGCCTAAACCCACGAACCTTGAAAAAGGAATTAGGCTTATGATTTTACACAAACGCGCCCGATTATTGAAGCTGCTTATCTTTCTTTTGTTCATATCTAAGTGCTTTAAAATTTAGATAAATAGTATATCCAACAGCTATGAGCAACAGTATAATTCCATATCCAATCTCTAAATCCAACCAATACGTAGATAATATTATCGTTATAGAAACAATGATAATTAACAGTAAGCTAGACCGATGATATTTGTTCATTACGTCTCCTCCTAACCCTAAATTGATTCTAATAGCACCCGATTCTTGCACAACTTTGTCGGGTTAATACATCTGTTAGGTGAAGAGGGACTAAAGATCTTTATTCTTGATTAAAGTGCAATAACTTATCTAACAATATATCCGATTCTTTGAAACCGTATCTTGTTAACATTATTAGTTCTATCGCTTTTTCAGGTTTCTCTTGATAAAACTTAACAATCATTTCACAATGTGCCAATGCCAAGTGTTCTGTAAGCATTCGTGCAAATTGACCGAGTATTTCTCGATGGTCATCTTTCACAGATTCCTCAGAGAAATATGTTGCGGAGACATAGTTTGCACGTTGGTCATCTTCCTCATAAATTAAATTAGGAATTTCAAAATCATCAAATGTGGCAGGTCGGAATTCATCTAATATAGCTAAAGCATAATGTTGGTCGCTAATTCGAACATCCCACACTTCAAAGTCCCTTAATCTAATTTTACGTTCAAAATAATCAATCAAACTATATGTCTCCTTTCAATTTTGCTGATAATCCTTCAATATCTCTTGTTTTTTTAACTAAACTGACCCGAACGCAGCAAAGCACTTACGCAAGAATCGCGCCCTTTTGCTGTACTTACTTTCTCGACAAATAGTATCTTGCATTAGCAAAAAGAACACATCCTAAGAGAAAAAGCATGACTATGGCCCAACTGGCAATAGCCGAGTACTCGCCTTTAAGAGTAAATTCACTTATCAAATTTACAGCTACCATTATAGCCATGACAATATACATACCAACTACATACTTCATATTTCACCTCTTAACATTATCCATCTGGCCCTATTGCGGTATTGGAGCGATTACTTGTGAAGCAATCGCCCCCTATTCTAGAATAGGTGAAATCAATTTGATGCTTATTGTTTCTCAGATTTATTGAATACTCACATTCCTAATCCTTTTTCTATTCTTTCTCGGTCGACTTCATCTACCCAGTCATAGTGTTTTTCATAAAGTGGACGCAATTGGTCAGCTGTTCGTGCGATGACCTCACACCCACGATCATCATATACAAAAAATATAATGTCTTTCGTAATATTCACAAAGAAAACATCAGGGTAGTAAATAGAATCACGTCCAAATCTCGGTTTCTTAGGTGGGAAATCTTCATTTAGCGAGGCTTTTAGTAATCCCTCCAAGTTTATATCGCTTACTTTGCACTGTAAGGAAAACTGTTGCATCTCATAATCTTCTTTCTCTTCTTCTTCGAATGGATAAGGAAATGTTTTGACTTGAAGTTTCTTTAAATTGTTTTTATCCCTCAAGTTCGGCTGATATACTTTTAATTTTGTTGTTTGCCGTTGTTTTTTCAACTTATAGTTATTCGTAACAAGGAACAAGTCATCATTTTTATCGAATAGCTCGTTAAAGATTGTCAGTGTTTGCTTATATGCTGTACTGAACCTTTCTAAATTGGGCTCACCGTTTTCCTTGAATTGATAGATTCCTTCACCTAGTGAAAAGTGAATACCAATATCCCATTGATAATATACACTCGGGACTAATTCTACAGTCGGAAATTTTTCATTAAGATATTCTACGATTTTCATTTATTCATTCTTCCTTCTTTAATAAAAAAATATTTTAGTTCCTATTGATGAATTTGGCCCGTTTGCGTAAGATACTTCTTACTAAATATTCACTACTTCACACAGATAATTATAGCATAAGTGATGATATATCCCAGTGTTTTCCACCACTTTATGATACATTAAAATATAAGTTAAATATTGTCGTTCGTAAAAGTACACTTTTACGAACTATTTAAAACAGACTCAAAAATAGCAAATGAAGTGTTCATAAAGGTATTAAAATAAATTACGAACGTTCACTAATTCACTAATACTTTTACGAACGTAATTCAGGTATAATGTAAGGAAAGAATCTTTTACGAGGTGAATTATGGAACAACGCAAATTTGGTTACATACGCGTCAGCAGCAAAGATCAAAATGAAGGTCGGCAATTGGATGCTATGAAAAAGTTAGATATTAATGAACGCGATATTTATTTGGATAAGCAAAGCGGAAAGAACTTTGAACGTGTAAACTATCAATTGCTTAAAC
>JARIBI010000231.1 GCA_029257435.1 Sporosarcina sp.
GATACAAAGAAGCTGTTCAAATTCTAGTTGCCCATGGCATTGTGAAGGGAAAGACAGATACTCTCTTCGGCACAGCAGAACCAATAACTAGAGGGGAACTGGCCATGATGATTCATAGAGTCTTTGAGTCCAGTAAAACACCTCCAGTTCAAGATCCGTCTGGCTCACTTCCGTCGTTGGCTAAAGATGTAGCTATGAATTTGGACAAAGACAGCTATACCAAATTAGATACACCTCAACTAACAATTACCAACAATAACCCGCTTGAACAGATGTTTGGAGCAGTCTTTGAATTACAAGTAATGAAAAATGGTGCTTGGTTTAAAGTTCCGTTCAGCAAAGATATTGCTTTTCCAGACATCATGTATACTCTGCAAACTGGAGAAAAGCACCAATAGTCGATCTCATTTAACGACGAATATTTTGAATCACCTCTTACGGCCGGTCGATATCGAGTGGTGCAAACTATTTTTGACGCTGACGGAGACAATATTAAGTTAGCAGTGCCGTTTCAAATCTTAAAAGCAGTGAAGTCGCCTCATGGTGAGCTGGCATCTGCTGCTGAAGGTGTAACGATGGAATTAAAAAAGGAAAGTTATAACGACTCCACGGATTACTTAAAACTCAAATTTATCAATTCAAGTGAAGTGACTTATGGATATTTTCGTTATCAATTTGATCTAGAAGTAAAGAAAAATGACGCGTGGTATGAGGTCCCATTTGATTCAGAATTGCAGTATCCGCTAGTTGTACACGTATTAAATCCCAATAGTGTATATGAAACAGTTGTCAGCGCATTTGCATATAACAAATCAGGTAAGTTTGAAAAAGGTGACTATCGATTAGTTCAGAAGCTTGCAGAGGAAAGTAATGAGGAAGAAAATCAATTTACGTTAGCTGCTTATTTTACAATTACTGAGTAATTAACGATGATGTATTATCTTGAAAAGCAGATGTCTGTGCACGAAACAATCACGAGAGTATATAGAAATATGAAAGTTCCCTGCACAGCACATCTGTTCTAATTAGTTTTCATCTTACGTCCTTCATCGTAATGCCCGCTTCTATTCGGTGTTGCAAGATTTTTTCGAAATATCGGGTGTACGCTGATTCTCCAGAGTAGGATAAACAGAGGAAATCCTTCGCACGGGTCATTGCAATATAGAGCAAGGAGGCTTCGCGTTCTGTATCTTCTTCTAGCGGGAACGGCAGGTTGTCCAGGTTAACAACGAAGACGGCTTGGAAATCCAACCCTTTGCTGCTGTCTATTGTGCTGATGATGACCTGATCGCTGTCTTTCGTGAATCTGCGTTTGGCGTTCGTATCTTTTGTTAGCCAGTAATAGGGAATGCCGGCTTTCTCCATTGCTCGGATGAGTGTTGCGACATAATCGGCTTGGAACGTTTTTCGTACGCGATATAAAATAACCATTTCTGAGAATGGAACGTTGAAATCGTTGTGGAGCTTCACAATTTGTTTGGCCACCATCTCGGCTTCCTGTGTAAATGTCTTCGCTTTATAGATGGCGGGCTGGTATCCTTTTCTGCGCGTACTCTGCGGTGAGATAATTTCATTCTCAAAGTCCTTACTGACAACTTTGTTGCGCAGGGCGGAATTCTCCTGATAAAACTTCCAAGCGAATTCCACGATCTGTGCTGTGTTGCGGTAATTGATGCTCAACACTTTGGAGCGCCCTCGGAAATCGAGACCAGTATCCTGGACATAGGAACGTGCACGTTTGTATATCGATTGTGCACGATCTTCAACGAGTAGCAGCGATTTAGTGTCAGGATTCAGCAGATGGCTCACCAACTTGAACCAATCGGCTTCAAAATCTTGTCCTTCATCGATTAAGATGGCGTCATACATAGGTAAGATTCCTTCACCTTTTTCAAGTTTTTGCAAGATGACAGGTAACTGAGTTTCGGAGATGCGCAAATCATTTTTCAGCCATTCATGGAAGTTTCTCACTATGATAGGATGATCAGCGGCAGGCGGTCCCTCATTACTTGTGAAGTCAAAGTCAAACAACGAATCCGGTTCCTGCATCATTTGATTCACTAAGTGACCAATGGAGCGAGACAGCGAGATGTTGTAACACAAAATCAGGATTTTCCAGTTCGGATGCTGTTTTGCAAGCAGTTTCGCACGGCTCGCAAGTATTAATGTTTTTCCGCTGCCTGCAACACCGCGGATGAGTCGATTTTTGTCCCCGATTTGCTTGGCAAGTTTTTCCTGATGCAAATCCATCGCTTTAATATCATGAAGAGATAGCAGTAATTGATCTTGATAAGGTGATGGCTGCCTGAATTCAGCGCTGATTCGTACTTCAGGAAATAGATGATAGCGAATGGTATCGATATCTTCTTGCGACAAAGGTTCGCGCAACCGATATGGCACTACGAACATGTTTACAATTTTCTCGATTAGATTTTCTTCAGAAAACGCTTCGTGTTCAGGGTCGATTTCATCACGTGTCAGACAAAGATCAGGTGCAACGACGCTGTATAAGTCGTGTTGAATGAAGTCCTTTTGATACAATCTTGTATACACACTTCCAAATCCGTAAGGGAATTTCAATTGGAATTGATATTTACCTTCTAGTTGAACAAGATTACGGTCTTTTTTTAATGCATTCACAATATGAAACGCGTTTTCCCTGGCCTGGAGGTGAGGGCTTTTAACTTTGACTTGTTCCCCAGCGGTATTGACAATCGTCCATTCATCAGAGTTTAGTTGAAACAATGTATTTTTCGTATAATCTTTCACTTCCAGAACGACTAACCCAAGGTCTGGTCCGATAATAACAAAATCAGGACGTTTTCCACGGATTTCAGGTTCGTAGTAGACAATATAATCATCAGGCAAGTATGTTTTCAATGTGCTGAATAACTGTCGTTCACC
>JARIBI010000145.1 GCA_029257435.1 Sporosarcina sp.
ATCTTTTTCTATGAACGGAAGTGTTAAATTCGTTAGCAATTCCATAGGGAGCCACCCTTTCGTTTTTTCTAAAACTATACCCAGAAAATGACGAAATGAAGCCTCCCCAAACCACCGTAAGAACCAACTTTATGAGCGCTTTCCATGGGTTTATGATCACTTCTACAACCTTATGAGCGCTTTCCAATGGTTATGATCACTTCTACAACTTTATGAACGCTTTCCCATGGGTTATGATCATTCCCACACCCTTATGAGCGTTTTCAATATTTTATCTGCACTTCAAGAACTTAAGTGCACTCTACAAATCAACTCACTTAATTCCTTTCAGTACAGACACGGTATCCCCGTTTTTATCAATCACTTTAACTAGCCCAACGCCTTTTACATAATAGTTTTTGTACCCAGTTGACGTGGTCACTTCCACTGCATTCGCGAATGTTTTGTAAGGTGTTGCCACTGTCTTATGCACAGCTGTGTACGTACTTTTTTCCTGATAATAGCTCCATGACTTGCCCGTTTCGATTGGATAGAGCAATTCGGTATAGTAATCGGATTGAAGAAGCCCGGTTGCGAAGCCTTGATAACTTTCATCCTCGATGAAGTACTGGCTCTCTCCTGTTTTCACGTCCTTTTCCTGCCAGACGAATCCCAGCTTACTGCCGGAGATTTGGAGCGTGCTGTTCACATAAGTAAGAATTCGGTCACCTGCGGATCCTCCATAGGTGTACTGCTTCGTTTTGTCATGAGCAAACGTGTCAGCAATTGCAGAACGCTGCTTGAATTCAGCAGACAAGCCACGCGCTAAGAAAGCGGAAAATTGTTCACGTGATACGTTCCCCGTTGGCTTGAATGTTCCGTCAGGGTATCCCGCTGTAATTGAAGCAGCTGAAATTTTCCGGATGGAAATGGCTGCGCGCATATTCTGGCCGACATCGCTAAACAAAAACTGTGACGTGAACTGTAAGTCGAATGTACGATCTACGATTGCCGCCATATCTCCACGTGAAATTAGCGCATCCGGCTTAAAGGAACCATCCGGATATCCGTTAATAATGCCTTCTTTTGCAGCAGAGGCAATGTATCCACTTGCAGATAAATTCTTACCGACATCGCTAAACTGAGTTGAACGTTTTGCCCCATTTAAATTTAACAGACGTCCAATAAAGATCGCTGCTTCTGCACGCGTAACTTCTTTCTTCGGAGCAAACGTGCCATCTGGATACCCCGAGATAATGGACTTGGATACAAGATATTGAATTTCATCATGAAACCGGTTCGATTTTGGAACGTCCGGGAAACTGATAGCGGCCGCGGCAGG
>JARIBI010000010.1 GCA_029257435.1 Sporosarcina sp.
CCCATTACGATAAATCGTATACGTTTCTGTATCACTCAGGCGTTCCCAAGACAAAGCAATCTGTGTACGTGCGATGATTGTGGTCATGACGAGTGATTGAAGAGGATTGCTTTTGTTCTTCTCCATGGAAAACGTGGATGTCTGCATGACAATCACGTCTTTCACTTCATCATTTACATGTCGTTCAATTGTATATTTATAAAATGTATCCGCTAAAATGTCTGTATCTTGAAAATCTGGGGATGTGCCTTCATAAATGTGCTCGCCGTCTTTATACACATGATACGTCCCGCCTGCATCGTCCCAATCAAATGCAATCCGGCCAACTTCGTGGGTAACAGATGTAATTTCAAAACGCTGCGACATTACATAGCCTCCTTTTTACGTAGTAATTGTATTTTGCCCTTATTGCCAATTTTTAAAACTATGGTATAGTGAGGGGGAAAACTGAAAACGATTGCCCACTGGGGGAGTCTTTGTAAAAGACTGAGACGCGTATAGATATGCGGACCCTTGGAACCTGATCTGGCTCATACCAGCGGAGGGAAGTGGATCGCAAATGGACACGTCTTTTTTCGGGTAGATCCCTGAAAACTTCCTATAACGCGAGCCGCTCCTTCGACTGATGAGTCGATTGGGGCGGCTTTTTTTCAGTTCATTCATCGAAAGGGGCGGTTTTAAATGACATTTTGTGAAGAAGTTCGTGAGCTTTGTAATGAAAGCTGGGAGGCTAGTTTCAATCATCCATTTGTCCAACATTTAGCGGCAGGGACACTGTCTGAAGACATTTTCAGATTTTACGTTCTTCAGGATTCCTATTATTTGAAGCATTTTGCAAAAGTTCATGCACTGGCTGCAGTCCAAGCGAAAGATTTAGCGACCATACAACGCTTTGCGCAACACGCGGAAGAAACATGCGGTGCTGAAATTTCACTTCATGAAGGGTTCTTTGAATTGCTTTCGGTTTCGGATAAGGATCTCTCATCTTTTCAGGCTGCGCCAACAGCGTATGCTTATACTTCACACCTCTATCGAACCGCAATGAATGGAAATCTTGCGGATACATTAGCAGCATTACTTCCTTGCTATTGGCTGTATTACGAGATTGGTGAACGATTGAAAAACGCTGTGCCGAATCATCCGATCTACGATAAATGGATTGCGACTTACGGGTCAGAATGGTTTGAACAAGCCACACGCGAACAAATTAACCGCATGAACGAGCTGGCGGATTCTGTTTCTGCAGAACACCGTGAAGAACTGAAAGCACATTTTGTGAAAAGCAGTCATTACGAGTTGCAATTTTGGGAAATGGCTTGGACGAAACAACAATGGGAAACAGACGGTGTAACGGAGGTTTCAGTTTCATGAGACAACAAACCATTCTTAAGAACCTCAGACAAACAAAACCATTAGTCCATTGCATCACAAATAGTGTAGTAGCTAATTTCCAAGCAAATGGCTTATTAGCTCTTGGGGCTTCTCCAATCATGGCCGATTCCTTGGAAGAATCTGCGGAAATCGCTGCCATTTCTTCTTGTACACTTTTGAATATAGGAACACTGGATCCGACGACAGTCGAGTCCATGATTGCAGCCGGAAAGAGTGCAATCCAACATGGTCACCCCCTCATTTTTGACCCTGTTGGGGCTGGTGCTACTGCGTTTCGCAAGCAAACTGCGGATCATTTATTAGACAGATTGGACTTTACGTTAATTCGAGGAAATGCCGGTGAAATTGCAGCTATTGCTGGAGTTGCATGGAATGCAAAAGGGGTTGACGCTGGAAACGGTGACGTTGATATTACAGATGCAGCGAAGCAAGTTGCTCTGCAGAATAACTGTTTAGTCGCTGTTACTGGCGAGTCCGATCTAGTTACTGATGGAGAACGTGTGATTCGGATATTAGGCGGACATGATCTAATGTCGCTCGTCACCGGTTCCGGGTGTCTTCTCAGTGCCGTGGCCGGAGCATTTTTAGCGGTTAGTCAGGGGGATGCCCTTCATACAGCAGCAGAAAGTCTTGCGTTTTATAAAAAGGCTGGTGAAATCGCAGCAGAGCAATCATTTGGACCGGGTGATTTTGCTATGAATTTCTTAAATACGCTTCATTCCACAGAATCCTCTGATGTTACCGATAGCCAATTCCAGTACGAACAGGAAGTGATGTCATGACATCAGCAGCGTTAACGATTGCCGGTTCCGATAGCGGTGGCGGTGCGGGGATTCAAGCGGACTTGAAAACGTTCCAGGAACTGGGTGTATTTGGCACAGCGGCCTTGACGGCAATTACAGCTCAAAACACATTGGGCGTTCATGCTGTACAGCCTGTGGATGCAGGAATTGTTGCAGCTCAAATACAGGCGGTTCTCGATGATTTGCCCGTGAAAGCGATTAAGACCGGAATGTTATTCTCGGCGGACATCATTGAGTCCGTTGCACATGAACTAAGAGCATATTCTGCAATCCCGCTTGTTGTTGACCCTGTCATGATTGCAAAAGGCGGTGCATCATTATTGCAAAACGAAGCCGTTGCCGCTTTGAAAGATCAGCTGCTCCCTACAGCGACACTGATTACACCAAACATTCCTGAAGCTGAAGCATTAACCGGTCAACTGATTCGTTCAGAACACGACATGGTACTTGCTGCAAATACGCTGCTGTCTATCGGGTCCTCTGCAGTTCTATTAAAAGGAGGGCATCGTGAAGATGTTCCTTATGCAGAAGATTTGTTCTTGACGGCAAATGGTGAGCATTTTCTAATGCGGTCGAAGCGAATTGAAACACGACATACACATGGAACAGGATGTACCTTTGCAGCTGCGATTACTGCTGAGTTGGCGAAAGGTCATTCATTGGAAAAAGCAGTTGTGACTGCAAAGCATTTTATTCAACTGGCAATAGAGGATGGAATTGAACTCGGGCACGGGCATGGCCCTACCAATCATGCCGCTTTCAGGAACAGCGGCTATTTGAAGACACAGGAGGTAGAACTCATTGAAAGACGTTGATGTACGTGTGTATTTCATAATGGGTTCGTTTAACGCAGCATACAAGGAGCCCTTAGAAGTGTTAGAACAAGCACTGCGCGGAGGGATTACGTGCTTTCAGCTTCGTGAAAAAGGACCAAATGCATTACAAGGGGATGAAAAACTGGCATTTGCAAAAAGTTGTCAGCAATTGTGTCGGGCATTTGGTGTCCCGTTCATAGTGAATGATGATATAGAGCTTGCACGTCGGATTGGTGCGGACGGCGTACATGTTGGTCAGGATGACTTGTCTGCTGCGGAAGTACGTAAACAAATCGGTGAAGACACGTTGTTAGGGGTTTCTGTGCATTCTATCGAAGAGGCAACCGCCGCGCTTGCTGCGGGTGCCGATTACATAGGGATGGGACCCGTGTATCAAACCGGTTCCAAGCCGGACGCGAAGCCTGTGGCAGGAACTTCCCGAATTTCTGAAGTAGCTGCACTTTTCCCCGAACTCCCGATTGTTGGGATTGGCGGAATTACTGCTGCTAATTTGGATAGTGTGATCAAAAGCGGCGCGGACGGAGTTTCCATCATCTCGGCAATCGCGGGAGCTGGAAATCCCGAAATGGCGGCTCGCTCGATTGTAGATGCAGTTCAGTATGTTAGGGTGAATCTATAATGGGGACACGTAAACTTGCAATTATGGCGTTGCTCGTTTCAATCGCCGTGGCAGGATCCGTATTTGTTTCCTTCCCTGCTGGAATTGCACGGGCCTATCCGATTCAGCATGCGGTTAACGTGGCTGCTGCGGTGTTTCTCGGCCCAATTCCTGCAATTATGATTGCTTTCATGACCGCAGTTATACGAATTTTAACAGGCACAGGATCTTTGCTCGCCTTTCCAGGCGGGATGATGGGTGCAGCTTTTGCTGGACTGCTGTTTCAAAAAACAGGTCGCGTTTGGACAGCAGCTTTAGGGGAGATGATTGGAACCGGCCTAATCGCTTCCTTGTTCGCAGTTCCATACGCATCCCTATTAATGGGGACATCGGTGGGGGCGTTCTTCTTCCTCCCGCCTTTCCTCGTTTCTAGTGTGAGCGGAGCGGTGATTGGGGGGGTTCTGGCTGCACGATTACTGCATCACCCTGTGGGAAGACGATTGCAGCATATGTGATGTATGGACTGTGGGTCTGCGGAAGGTGATTCTGCAGTTTGGGGAGTTTTTTGAGGCTGGTGCTTGGGGTTATAAGCGCTTTTCGCGAGTTTATGATCACTTTGACAGGGTTATGAGCGCTCCCCACAGTTTATGATCATTTCCCCCAGGGTTATGAGCGACCCCGATGATTTATGAGCACTGCCCAACAAATTCTCCCTAACGCTCTTCCTGTGACAATCATCCAAAATTAAAAGCGTCCATGAAACCCCATGGACGCTTTTAATTTGTTTTATTCATGTTCCCACAAATGGGTGATTTGTGCACCCGCATTGGTCATGCGCATCTCGTAGACGTCTGGATGCTTAATGGCCTGCCACTCTTCAAACCCAATACGTTCATTAAAACAGCGCATGAGCAGTACGAGTAACAAGCTGTGTGTTACCAATACCGTGTGACTGTTATCGGGGAGCTCATCAATGACTTCACATGCCCGCTGCATCGCATCATTTGATGTTTCACCGTCTCCATAAGATAGATTCAAATCTAAAAATGTATCTTCAACTTTTAATAACCAGTCCTCAAAAACTTGTGAACTCATTTGCCGCTCCGCTAACCTGCTGTCTTCTTCAGTATGAATTCTTAGTTTGTCCCCAATCGCATTTGCCGTCTGACGTGCGCGCATGAGCGGACTTGTGATCACACGCTCAATTGGATAACGTTCTAAAAACTGCGCAAGCTCGGATGCATGCAAAACACCTTCAGCCGTTAATGAGTCCTGCGCTGTAAATCCTTCCGTCTCACCATGGTTTATGAAATAAATTACTTTCTCCATAGAACGCCCTCCTCTTCACTAGTACTGACTATTGGTCTAAATAATCAGCTAGAAATTGAAAAAGCCGCTCCTGTAACTAAGCAGCGGCTTTACCAATTAATTGTTTCGTACTACTGGCATCGAACAGCAACGGAACGAGCCGCCAGATTTAATAATTTCTGAGAAGTCCACTTCAATTACATCGAAACCATTACTGCGCATCGCTGCATTGACTTGAGGATTCTGAGGCAAACTAAACAGCTGCCCTTTTCCAATTGATAATACATTCGTTCCCATTGTAAATTGTTCCTCTTTGTTAACTTCAATCAGCTTATACATCGACTCTAATTTGCTGCGGGTTTCATCATCAAATGCTTCAGGGAAGTACAATCCGGTATCAGGGGATAGTACATTAAATACGCAATCTAGATGTAAGTATTTTTCATTAAAAGGAACCTTGAT
>JARIBI010000225.1 GCA_029257435.1 Sporosarcina sp.
CCGGTGAAGTTTGAACTGTAAATAAAATACGCTTCATCTTCTGGATTATTACAAGCAATTAATAATGATGGAATGAATAATAGAGTTAATCTACTAGCGATTTTTTTCATCAGCTTAGTCCCCTTATACAAATTTACTTATTTCGCTCAACCCTCTAGCCCTTTACCGTACACGGAATGCATCAATCTTAACCTATTGTATCAAATTACCAATTAGTTTGTTATATAAAATTCCAACTAGTCTGAACCGAATCACCTTCTAAGGTTAAGACAGTTTGTTACAGCATATTCTCGATAGCTCACACTTTACTTATCCTTGAGAAGGAAATGATTCTGCAATTCATACTCGGGCTTACTCCATACAAAAAGAGCTGCTCAAAGGGCCAAATCCCCTCTAAGCAGCTCTTTTATTTCCCCTCCAACGAACGCAGCACTGCGCGTACTGGACTTCCGTCTGAACCTTCCAACGCAAGCGGAAGTGCAATCAGCTCATACACTCCAGCTGTTACGTTAGACAGTATCGTGTTTTCCAAAATGTTCACACCATTATTGTAAAGCGAGTGATGCGCGTCCATTGTTTTGCTGTCGACTGAATCGACGGACGGGACGTCTACGCCAATTAACCGAATTCCACGTTCCTTCAAAAAAGGACCGATGTCTACCTTCAACACTGGATAGTTTTTCGGAAACGTATTCGGATCCGGATGTCCCCCTGTTTTAAGAAGGAGCCGCTCCACATCTTTAAAATTGAAGTCTTCGAGTTCTGCACGACCGATTTCTGCATGTCCTGTGACATCTACAACCATAGCTGGTCCGATATATAAAGACAGATCCAATTCATGTACACGCTTGCCGTCACTATCATAGTGGAACGGTGAGTCAATGTGCGTTCCTGTATGGACGCTCATCGACACTTGACCGATATTGACCGATCCTGTCTGCTCTTTCGTAAATGTCAGCTCATAATTGAAAGGCGTATCCCCGGGCCATTCGGCAATTGAATTGCTGAGCGGCTGAGTAATATCGATCCACTGTGTTAGCTTCGTCATACTTTTCATCCTTTCTAGTTACACAATTCCAAGTTTGTTCAAGAATACGGCCACTATCGTCAATGGTAAGACCACTGCCATCAAAATAATCCATACACGGAACAATCCCGGGGACTCTTTTGTACTCAAGTTGAATTCCTGTTTCACAAGTTCGCGATCCATTCTGTGGATGATGAAAATCGAGATCAGTAAATTTCCGAGAGGCAATAGTATATTACTGACGAGATAGTCCGTACTGTCAAAGATGCTTAGTCCATTAATCGTAAAGGACTCTAGCAAACTTGACGACATAGCAGATGGAATCGCCGCCACAAACACGATGAGTCCCGTCAGCCACGCTACGGTCTTCCGTGTACGTTTGCCATTTGCCGTCAGTGCAGCGACAATGATTTCGTACAAACTGAACGAAGAAGTCAATGTCGCAAATAAGAAGAGCAGCAAGAACAATGCTAGGAATAGTTCCCCGAAC
Organism: Sporosarcina sp.; assembly: GCA_029257435.1. GTDB lineage: Bacteria > Bacillota > Bacilli > Bacillales_A > Planococcaceae > Sporosarcina. Next base: position 1,518 of record JARIBI010000225.1, read on the forward strand.
GGCATTTGTCCAAACACCTCCGGCAGCACCATAAACAGCAAGCCCGGTCCTTCGTCAGGCGCCAGCCCGAATGCAAAGACAACTGGGAAAATTGCAAGCCCCGCGAGAAGTGAAACAAAGATATTCATTCCCACGACGGATCCTGCGGAGGATCGCAAACTAACGTCCTTTTTCAAATACGAACTGTACGTGACCATACACGAGAACCCGACGGCTAATGAGAAGAACGACTGCCCAAGTGCATAGAGAACGGACTCACCCGTAATTTTAGAAAAGTCAGGAGCCAGGAAAAATTTCACGCCTTCCATTGCACCGTCTAACGTCAATGAACGCACCACTAAGATAATGAAAAAGATGAATAGTAATGGCATCATGTATTTGTTGGCGCGCTCAATCCCATTTTGAATGCCTGACGCAATAACGATGACGTTAATGATTGTAAAAACCAGTAATCCGAGCAGCGTAATCCAAACGGAGCCGATTACTGAACCAAACAACTCGCCGTAGTTCGTCCCGCTCCCGATTACATTGCCCGGAATCGCAAGACCGCTATAGACGAGTACCCATCCGCCAACTACGCTGTAAAATGACAACAGTAAGAAGCATCCTAAAACGCCAAGCCTGCCAATCCACACCCACAAACTATCCGGTGCTAACTCTTTATACGCACTGATTGCTTCTTTGCCTGTACCGCGGCCGATGATGAATTCTGATAGCAGCATCGGCAAACCTATTACTAGAGTAAACACGATGAACAGGAGGAAGAAAGCTCCCCCGCCGCTCATTCCTGTTACGTAAGGGAATTTCCAGATGGCGCCGAGTCCAATCGCAGCCCCTGCAGATGATAATATGAATCCTAACTTAGAGGACCACTGTTCCGTTCGATTTCTCTCCTCCATACTGCTCCCCCTTTTTCAGCTCTCTCTTATTCTTACAGTTTCGTTCGCAGATCCCATAGTTCAGGGAAGAATCTGTGGTCAAGCACATGGCGTAAGTAATTCACACCAGACGATCCGCCTGTCCCTGTTTTAAAACCAATAATCCGCTCAACCGTTTTCATATGACGGAACCGCCACTGCTGCAGCCAATCCTCAACGTCCACTAGCTTTTCTGCAAGCTGATACAAATCCCAATACTTATTAACATCGCGATAGACAGCTTCCCAAGCCGCTTCAACGGTTGGATCTCCTGCGTATGTGACGCTGAAATCACGGTCTAGCAATTCTGGATTAATCTCAAAACCGGCTTTTGATAAAGCACGGATTGCTACATCATAAATACTCGGCTGATTCAATGCCTCTTGCAGCACAGCATGCACTTTCGCGTCCTTCTCGTAAATCTTCAAAATATGTGAAGACTTGTAGCCGAGCGCAAATTCAATCAAACGATATTGATAGGACTGGAATCCGGATGCCTTTCCGAGTGAATCTCGAAACTCCAAGTATTCCGCAGGTGTCATTGTTGAAAGGACATCCCAGGCTTGAATAATTTGTGATTGAATTTTCGTCACACGAGCAAGTTTTTTGAATGCTGATTGCATTTCTCCCTTATCGATTGCAGTAATGGCTGCCGTCAGTTCGTGCAGCGTCAGTTTCATCCAAAGTTCACTTACTTGGTGGATGATGATAAACAGCATTTCGTCATGATGGCCGGACAATCTTTCTTGGCTTGATAAAATTTGATCGAGCCGCAAATATTCACCGTATGTCATTTCCTTTTTAAAATCAGTGTGAATGTCTTCTTGATCTAAATTCAAGTCTGAAATTCCCTTATTCATGACAAATCCCCCAGTTTACGTTTACGCGACAACTTCTCGCTTATTTTCAAATTGTTTATATTGTTCTTCTTCCATAATTCGTTTTAGAATGTTCACGGTCTCAAGCACTTCTTCAAATGTATTGTAAAGTGCAACCGGTGCGAGGCGAATCCCATTAGGTGTACGGAAGTCCGGAATAACTCCGTTTGCTTTTAGCGCCTTGCATATACGTGCTGCTTCTCTATGCACGACAAAGACATGGCCGCCGCGTTCAGCATCATCTTTTGGACTGGTTACTGTAAATTCATAGTCCGTCAGTTCTGTTTCGATTAACTTCTGCAAGTAAGCAGTTAAAGCGAGGGAACGTTCACGGATTGCTTCCATTCCAACCTCATTCATGAGTTCTAATGAGCCAATCAATGGAGCCGAACTGAGTAAGTTTGGTGTACCCATTTGAAGTGCTCCAGCCCCTTCTGCCGGTGTAAATGTATGCTCCATATCGAATTGGCGGTCTTTTGCAGAACCGAACCATCCCGCGAGTCCAGGTTGCGTACCAAAGTGCTTTTTATTGACGTAAATACCTCCCGCAGCTCCTGGTCCGCCATTTAAGTGTTTGTAATTGCACCAAAATGCGAAATCGACATTCCAATCATCCAGTGCATGCGGAATCGCTCCAATCGAATGACACAAGTCGAAGCCAACTAAAATCCCTCGTGCATGAGCTGCTTCTGTAACCTTTTCCATGTCGAGAACTTGACCGCTGCGATAGAGAACTCCGGATAAAATCACAACGGCAACGTCATCCGTCATTGCCCCGATAATGTCTTCGGTCTGCAACGTTTGTCCATCACGGCTTATCACTTGAATTAGGTGCTCTGCAGGATCCAGTCCATGCAGCTGCAGCTGGCTTTGGATTGCGTAGATATCCGTAGGAAAGTTTAGTTCATCCGCCAAAACTTTGGTTCGACCTTCTGCCGGCTTAAAGAATGTTGCAAGCAGCTGATGAAGATTCGAAGTAGTCGAGCCTGTTACAATCACCTCTTCAGCTTCAGCACCAATTAGCGGAGCAATGGAAGCTCCCAATTCTTCAGACAAGTTGAACCATGGACGCTCCCCTTGCATCCATCCGTCAATACCATGTGTTTTCCATGAATCCAGAACGGCGAGTAACGAGGTTTCTGCACGTTTGGATAGTAATCCAAGAGAGTTGCCATCAAAGTAGATCACATCTTCTTTTACGTAAAACTCATCACGACGGCTTGCCGTGGCATAACGCTGCTCAAGCTCATGAGCATACGTAATTGTCGATAATTCGTTCACAGTCATAGGAAATCGCTCCTTCAAAGTGGAATTTTCTATAGGGTTCACTATACGTGAATCATTTTCAACGCGTCAATTACGCACATTCACGGATAGGATTACTCTATTCTTTCATTCGATAAAAAATGAAAAAAACCTTTCCTGACAGGTTTCACTGCCGGAAAAGGTCTTGTTCCTTTATGAACTGCGAAGTGATTCCGTTTGAGACAAAATGCCGCCAATCTTCTCGACGATCAATTCCACCTCGTGGGCGTTCGTGATTAAATCGTAATCATTAATGTCTAAACGAAGTACAGGGCATGCGGTGAAGGAGTCAATCCACTTCTCATATCGTGCATGCATTTCTTCCCAATACGTAATCGGTGTCTCTTGCTCCATCTCACGGCCGCGTTCATGAATGCGGTCAATAATACTATCAAGCGGACCTTCCAAATAGATAAGCAAATTCGGATGCGGGAAGTACGGTGTCATGACCATCGCATCGAACAAGTTCGTATACGTCTCATAATCGACAGGATCCATCGTGCCTTCTTCCATATGCATCCGTGCAAAGATCCCTGTATCCTCATAAATCGAACGATCCTGGATGAATCCTCCGCCATATTCGAAAATACGCTTCTGTTCCTTAAAGCGTTCAGCGAGGAAGTAAATTTGTAAATGGAAACTCCACTTTTTGAAGTCTTCATAAAATTTGTCCAAGTACGGGTTCTGGTCCACATTTTCAAAAGACGTGCGGAAGTCGAGTGCTTCAGCAAGTGCTGTTGTCATTGTCGATTTCCCAACGCCTACTGTTCCCGCAATTGTAATGACCGCGTTTTGCGGAATACCGTATTTTTCACGTAAGTTGTTCACTTAAATAACCTCTTTCTGAATGACGGCATCGACTGCGTCAAGGATGTATTGCCGGTCACGGGCGTTCGCAACAAAATCAAGTTCGTCTCCGTTAAAACGCAAAACTGGAATTTCAGGATGCAACCGTTCAAATCGATCAATGAATGTATCGTAGTCTTCGGACAGCTGGCGAAGATAGTTCGGATCCATGCCCCGCTCATAGTCACGTCCTCGCATGGAGATTCGCTTCATAAGTGTTTCTAGACTCGCATGCAAGTAAATGATGACGTTCGGGACGGGCATCCCTGCCGTCAAAATGGTATAGATTTGCTCATATTTTGCATAGTCGCTTTCCGAAAGACTGCGTTGTGCAAAGATGAGATTTTTAAATATATGATAGTCCGCGACGACGGGCTTGTCTTTTGCCAGATAGTGTTTTTGAATGTCGCCGAGCTGTTTGTATCGATTGCAAAGGAAGAACATTTCGGTTTGAAAGCTCCACTCTTCGATGTCGTTGTAAAATTTATTGAGAAACGGATTTTCATCCACAATTTCCATGAGCAGATGGAACTGGCGGGTGTCTGAAATTGCTTTGGACAATGTGGATTTCCCAACCCCGATGGGTCCTTCTACTGCTATGAATGGAATGGTCATAACCAACGCTCCTGTCTTTCACTTAATGTCGTCCCTTTAGTTTATCATAGGCGACCCTCATATGGTTGTGACATTTTTTCCACGTGGAACATTTGCAAGACACACCTCTTAGTAATCGCTAAATAAAAAAGAATCCCTGCTCAGCAAGGCTGACTACGCAGGCGATTCTTCTTCAGTTTCATAGTAGACTGTACTGATTCCCGCTTCAGGCAGACGCTTTCCGCGGGTTCTTCAACCTTCGCTATTTCCGCAGGAGTCGCCGCCTTTCGTTTCAATCAACAGTATCTTACTAAATACGAATTTACTATCAATCTCAAGAACAGCTGAGTTAAGATAATTTCTATTCCGCTTCAATTACACTATTGGATTTTCCCATTGTAAAGAAGTGGTCATTTGAGATTTCATCCAGAAATGCTTGCATTTTAATCATGACCCCATCAGGTGAGGCGATATCAGCATTAAAAACGTAGCTTGGTAAAGTCACATCAAACGTCTTGGTTTGATTGGCATCAATCGTTACATGTTGAGCTACACTTGCTTGAAATGGATTTTCCCGAGCTTCATTTTTCAAACGAATGTCATAGCTTAAGTAAAGATCCATATCTAGAATTGACAGGTTCGTCTGGTTCTTTACTTGTATCGTGAACTTAGTTTCATCATCATTGATAGGGACTTGTGAAAGTAGTTCAACATTGATTTTTTCTAAATCCTCCATGGAAATACTTGCAGCAGTCAGCGGCTCATCTAAAGAAAGTGAAGAGTTTTTTGATGAATTTAAAAAGATTCCAGCAGACATGAATAAAAATAATGAAAAAGCTGCAGCAGCAACTGCCCAATACGTAATAGGCGGTTTCTTCTGGCGATGAGAAGCATGTAAAGCAACCTGATGAAGTCGAGTCTTTTCTCCATCTGAAAGTTTCACATGGTCGTCCGTATAACTTTTCATCTCATTTGCCAGCTTCCGTTCGAACTTATCCATTTCAATTGCCTCCTTCTAACTTTTCTTTTAACTTCTTCTTCGCACGCAGTAATCTAGACTTTACGGTGTTGCTGCTGATTGATAAGACTTTTCCTACTTCCTCCATCGTTAACTCTTGGTAATAATATAGAATTAGAACTTCTTTATACTTTGATGATAAATGGGACAACTGGGACATCATTTCTTCCGTCTTCTCTTTAGTTAATAATGGCTCTTCTGCGGAGTGGAAATCCCCCTGCGGGTCAACAGACGCCTTATAAAAAAGGTTTCGAACTGACCAGCGTTTATGATGGTCTTTGCATTTATTGATCGTTATACGAATTAGCCACGTTCTGTAGCTGGATTCTTCCCGGAACTTATGCAAGTTTTGATAACAGGCGATGAAGACCTCTTGTAAGATGTCTTCACTTTCCATTACATCATTCACATAAAGAAAAGCGATTTTTTTAATGTCTAATGCATAATCACGAATCAATGATTCCATTAGTTCTTGTTCAGTTTGTTTAATCTCAGGATATAAACCATCGCTATTCATCTCTTTCAACACCTTCCAACTATTAGACGATTGTCAAAGCTAACTTGACCCCTAAATTAAAAAAATAAAAACAGTACTTAGACTTCTCTGCTGATAAAAAATGTGTAGACCATTAATTTCTTTCTCATGCTACACTGAGGATAAGGAGCGATAAGTATGAATATGAACGAGCAAGATCAGTACTTTATGGAGTTGGCGATAGCAGAAGCGAGAAAAGCGGAAGTGCTTGGTGAGGTCCCTATAGGTGCAGTGATTGTACATCAAGGAGAAGTGATTGCGCGTGCTCATAATTTACGGGAGACAACGCAAAATGCGGTAACTCATGCGGAGCTCTCTGCGATTCAAGATGCATGCGAGGTCATAGGCAGCTGGCGGCTTGAAGAGACCGTCCTTTATGTGACGCTTGAGCCGTGCCCGATGTGTGCCGGGGCCATATTACAATCGAGGATCCCCACAGTTGTCTACGGAGCCCGTGACCGAAAAGCAGGGTGTGTGGATTCACTATACCGGCTGCTGAATGATGAACGGTTCAATCACGAATGTGAGGTCCGTGAAGGTGTCCTTGGGGAACAATGCGGTACACTTCTTACCGACTTCTTCAGGGCGTTGCGTGAGAAGAAAAAACGAGCGAAAAAAGAAGCGGCATTGGAAGCAGAATAACTTCCAATGCCGCTATTTACATTTATTCAGCAGCTGTAATGTATTCTTTTCCACCCATATATGGGCGCAATACGTTAGGGATCAGTACTGAACCATCTTCTTGCTGATTGTTTTCAAGTAACGCAGCCACTGTACGGCCGATCGCAAGTCCGCTGCCGTTTAGTGTGTGCAAATACTCAGGCTTCCCTTTTGCTTCACGACGGAATCGGATGTTGGCACGACGCGCTTGGAAGTCTTCGAAGTTTGAGCATGAAGAAATTTCACGGTACGCGTTTTGCGCTGGGATCCATACTTCCAAGTCATACTTCTTCGCGGCAGTGAATCCAAGATCTGCAGTACACATTTTCAACTTCCGATATGGAAGTTCAAGCATTTGAAGCACTTTTTCCGCATGTCCAGTCAGTTTCTCCAACTCGTCGTAAGAGTCCTCAGGCTTTACAAAGCGAACGAGTTCCACTTTGTTGAACTGATGCTGGCGGATCAACCCGCGTGTATCACGGCCTGCAGAACCAGCTTCAGAGCGGAAGTTTGTGCTGTATGCCGCAAATGCTTTAGGAAGCATGTCTGCGTTCAGGATTTCATCCCGATAGAAGTTCGTAACTGGCACTTCAGAAGTTGGAATCATGAAGTAGTCTTCTTTTTCAACAAGGAACGCATCCTCTTCAAATTTCGGCAACTGGCCTGTACCTGTCAAGCTTGCACGATTCACCAAGTATGGCGGAAGCATTTCTTCGTACCCATTCTCATCCTGATGAAGATCCATCATGAAGTTAATAAGTGCACGCTCCAGACGTGCGCCCATGCCCCGGTAAAATACGAAACGGCTTCCCGTAACTTTCCCGGCACGTTCAAAGTCCAAAATTTTTAAATCCGTACCGATTTCCCAATGCGGTTTCGGTTCAAACGAAAACTCCGGTGTATCTCCCCATTTAAGAACCTCTACGTTATCGTCTTCGCTGTCACCGACAGGAACACTTTCGTGAGGGATGTTCGGAATACGCATCAGTACGTAATCCAATTGCTCTTCAATTTCGTTTAGCTCTGTATCATACGCTTTAATGTCTTCTCCAACTTTGCGCATTTTCAAAACCAACTCGTCTGCGTCTTCTTTGTTGCGCTTCATCTCTGCTACTTTCTGAGATACTTCGTTACGCTCCGCTTTCAGTACCTCTACTTTCGCCAATAACTCACGGCGTCTTTCATCTAATGCCGGGAACTTGTCCAGTTCAGAGATGTCTTCCCCTCGAACTGCTAGTTTTTTCTTCACACCTTCAAAGTCTGTACGCAACACTTTTCTGTCTAACATTACGATTCCTCCTCAATTGGTTTTAACGATTTCCGAAATTCGGGCACAAAAAAAGCCCTCCATCCCCTATCAATAGGGACGAGAACTACCCGCGGTACCACCCAGTTTAATCAGCACTATGCTGATCCACTCTACAGGAAATAACGGCTCCGGTGCCGGCACAAACCTACTTTTGTTCAGTCTGGCTGCTCAAGGATGGATTCACAGTTGTTTTCACCGACTCGCACCACCCGTCGGCTCTCTTAAGAAAAACGCAGCTGCTACTGCTTCCCTTCATCGTATTACGTATGAAATTACTTTAACTTTACTATATGCCAGAAGGTTTGGCAAGCAAAGGACGGATTTAGAAGGCGAAGGTCATTTTCACTTTCAACTGCTTGCGGTATACTTCCGTTATACCCTTTACACATTGAATAGTCAGAAGAAGTCAATAAGGTCAGAATGGAGGTTCATGATGGAAGAATGGCTGATTTTATTGGATAAATCCCATGCAATTCCTCTTTACGAACAAATTTACCGGCAAATGAAACAGGATATCACGGACCAGCGGATTCCTGTTGGTAAAAAACTGCCGTCCAAGCGGAAGTTAAGTGAATTTCTTTCAGTCAGCCAAACAACTATAGAGGTGGCTTACGGTCAGCTGGTTTCGGAAGGATACATTACAGCAGTCCCTCGCAGCGGCTATTATGTTCAAGACATTGAAGAACTGGCCTATACAGAGTTTGCAGAGGTGAAAGAAGTGCTCACTCCTGTCAAACCTGCAGCGGCCATCGACTTTTCACCGGGAATGGTGGATCCTGAATTGTTTCCATTTGCAAAATGGAGGAAAGTGGCAAAAGACGTCATTGATGAACACGCGGCACATTTGCTGCAGCTCGGTGATCCTCATGGTGATGTGGAATTGCGCAACGAGATTGCTACGTATCTGTACCATTCAAGAGGCGTTGTCTGCACGCCTGAGCAAGTTATTGTCGGGTCAGGGACCGAACAACTCATTCCTCTCATTATCCGTATTCTTGGAGACGAAGCCGTGTATGCGGTTGAGGATCCCGGCTACCCGCTGACACATCACGTATTCGATCATCACCTAAGACCCGCAGTACCTATTTCCGTGGATGACGATGGGATGGATGTGGAAGCACTGCAGCGCTCTGTTGCAACAGTTGCATACGTGACACCTTCTCATCAGTTCCCTACAGGTACCGTGCTCTCTGCGCCACGCAGAGCTGCTTTGCTGAACTGGGCCTCCTCCAATTCGGAACACATTATTATAGAAGATGATTACGATGGTGAATTTCGTTATGCCGGGCGGCCGATTCCCTCTCTGCAAGGAATGGATCGCGGTGAAAATGTCATCTATTTAAGTACATTCTCTAAATCACTCATGCCTTCGCTGCGAATCGCCTATATGGTGCTTCCACAAGGGTTACTGAAGCGTTATAAAGGGGCCTTCATCCAATATGCCTCTACAGTTCCGCGGCTTGACCAGCACATGCTTGCACGCTTCATGTCAGAAGGGCAGTTTTCACGGCACTTAAATAGGATGCGGAAAGTATATCGGAAAAAACTTCAATTGCTTACAGAAGCATTAACCGCATATGAACCATCCATTTCTTATTCTGGTGATGAAGCCGGAATGCACATCATCGTAACTGTACAAAAACAACAATCAGAGTCCGAGCTCGCTGACCTTGCCCTTCAAGCGGGGATCCGTGTCTACAGCTTGCAGGACTACCAGTCCACTCGCGCGGCCGGGTCACCATCCTTTTTGCTTGGCTTTGGCGGACTAAGCGAACAGCAAATTGAAACGGGCATTCAAAAACTTATGAACGTCTGGAATATAAAAAAACGGAACAGCGCCAGATAGCGTCTGTTCCGTTTTTTTAGTTGAACAATCCTTTTACAAAGCCTGTCCCACTATCCCAAAGTCCTGAGAAGAAGTGACCAATGCCTCCCATTGCCAGAGAGAACCAGCCTGCTTTATCTACAGCTTCTTTAGTTACTACTTCTGATTGTGCCATTTTCCCGTTGATGAACCCGTAATCTTCAGAGCCATCTTTCTTCACGAGCTCGACATGCCCCACAACTGCATCCTTTTTAATAGGTGCTTGAAGCGAACCATCTTTTAATTTCTTCTTATCGATGACTAACTTAGGCGTGTACAATTTCTTTTCACTTGTTTTCACCATCATTTTAATGGGTTCTTTTACATGAATGGCAACTTCTTTCTCTTTCCCTTTCAGAACCTTTACAGTCTTTTCACCTTTGAACTGGTAGCCTTCAGGAACAAACTCCACTTCAGAGAACTGTGAGAAACCATAATCGAGTAGTGAACGTGTTGCGTCAAATCTAGCTTTATAAGATCCTTCACCTTTAGCATCAACAGCTTTCATCACAACTGCAATGACACGCTTGCCATCACGAACTGCAGTTCCTGTGAAACAGTGTCCTGCAAAGTCCGTAGTTCCTGTTTTCAAACCGTCTACGCCTTCATATGCATATAAGAAACCTGGCAGCATAGTGTTCCAGTTAATCATATTAATCGCGTCAGAAGTGCCTTCGCGGAATATTTTTGTAGGAATCTTAGTCGTTTCGAGTACTTCCGGATAATCATTAACCAGCGAATAAGCAAGTTTAGCTACTGACTTAGCCGGCATCACGTTTTCATCCTCCGGACCCGCACCTTCAGGATACATGCCTTGAAGGTCTTTATTATTTAATCCTGTTGAATTGACGAACTTAAAGTCTTTCAATCCAAGCTCTTTTGATTTTTCGTTCATCAGCTTTACAAACTCTTTTTCTGTTCCGCCAATTGTTTCTGCAATCGCGATTGTTGCGGCATTCGCTGAATAGATTGCAAGTGCTTCATACAATTCTTTAATCGTATACGAACCATCCCGGCGAAGCGGAACGTTACTCAACTTACGATTTTGAGACACCGTGTATGTATAATCCGTTACTTTGTACTCCTGATCCCAAGTAATCGAACCTTCTTCGATTGCTTCAAATAGAAGGTACTCGACCATCATTTTTGACATGCTGGCAATGCCAAGTGGAGCGTCTGCATTTTCTTCATATAAAATCTTTCCGCTATCCGCGTCAATTAGAATGGCAGCATCCACATGGAGGCCAAGCGCCGATTCCGCCTGAGCGGGTGTTGCACCAAATACTGCTACAAGCAAGACTGCCGAACATAGTACAGACAGCCATCTGTTCTTCATCTTCTTCACATTTCTACCTCCGTCATCGCGATTTACTCCCATAGTTTATCATACCTAAAGGAAGGGATGGATATAAAATAAAAAAAAGCACCTTTCCGCCCATATAAGACGAGAAGAAAGGTGCTGAAGTTCCTGAAATCCTAGTTTTATGAAATTGTATAGTTAGGTGCTTCTTTTGTAATTTGTACTTGGTGAGGGTGACTTTCCCGAAGTCCTGCGCCTGTCATACGGATGAACTGTGCTTCTTCACGCAATGTATGCAAGTCTTTCGTTCCGCAATACCCCATTCCTGAGCGAATACCGCCAACTAGCTGATGAACTGTATCAGCAAGGGAACCTTTATAAGGCATGCGGCCTTCAATTCCTTCAGGTACTAGCTTTTTCGCATCCTCTTGGAAGTAACGGTCTTTTGAACCACGTTCCATTGAAGAAACAGAGCCCATACCACGGTACACTTTAAAGCGGCGACCTTGGAAGATTTCCGTTTCACCTGGACTTTCAGTTGTCCCGGCAAGCAGGCTGCCGAGCATGACCGCGTGTCCGCCTGCAGCAAGTGCTTTTACGATATCTCCAGAGAACTTAATGCCTCCATCAGCAATAATCGTCTTGCCTTGCTTGCGTGCTTCTGCTGCACAATCATAGACCGCTGTAATTTGTGGAACACCTACACCCGCAACGACCCGTGTCGTGCAAATAGATCCTGGACCAATTCCAACCTTTACAACATCTGCTCCAGCTTCATACAATGCTTTTGCAGCATCCGCAGTTGCAATATTCCCTGCAATAATATCAAGTTCAGGATACGCTTCACGAATCTTTTTCACCATCTCAATAACACCTTGGGAGTGTCCGTGAGCCGTATCAATTACAATGACGTCGGCCTCAGCCTCGACAAGCTTCTGAACACGAACCATTGTATCTGATGTAACTCCAACAGCTGCACCCACTAGAAGACGGCCATGATGATCTTTTGCAGCGTTCGGGAATTCAATTACCTTTTCAATATCTTTAATGGTAATTAACCCGCGCAACGTTCCATCTTCATCCACAATCGGAAGCTTTTCGATTTTATGGTTCTGCAAAATCTTTTCAGCATCCTCAAGTGTTGTACCCACTGGCGCTGTCACGAGGTGTTCTTTCGTCATAACATCATCAATGGTTAACGAGTAATCTTGGATAAAGCGAAGATCACGGTTTGTAATGATGCCGACCAACTGCCGGTTTTCAAGCGTGTCTACAATCGGAACACCGGAAATACGATATTTCCCCATAAGATGTTCCGCATCGAATACTTGATGTTCAGGGGTCAGGAAGAACGGATTTGTAATAACACCATTCTCAGAACGCTTTACTGTAACAACCTGCTCAGCTTGTTCTTCAATACTCATGTTCTTATGGACTACACCAAGGCCGCCTTGGCGTGCCATCGAAATCGCCATTTTAGATTCTGTGACAGTATCCATTCCTGCACTAATCAATGGAACGTTCAACTTAATCTTGTCCGTTAATTGAACAGACAACGATACGTCCTTTGGTAACACTTCAGATGCTCCTGGTATCAACAATACATCATCAAATGTTAGCCCTTCACGTGCAAATTTAGTTTCCCACATGCCTGATGCCCCCTTATAGTTTCGGTTAAATATTAGATAATAGGTTATCAGCGGCGTTGAGGTGTGTCAAGGAAGCTGTAATAAGTAAAAGTATTGGACCTTTTCTGTCATATCAGTTTATCGATTGCATCCTTCATTTTTAACGGTCCTGTTTGCGGAGCAAACCGATCGACCACATTGCCTTGCCGGTCTACAAGGAACTTCGTAAAGTTCCATTTGATCCCTTCCGTGAGCATCCCTTTCTTTTCAGAGGAAAGGTACTGGAATAGCGGCTCTGCATGATCTCCTTTGACGTCCACTTTCGCATACATCGGGAAGGTTACACCGAAGTTCATCCGACAAAACTCCTCAGCTTCACCGCTGCTGCCGAACTCCTGATTGTTGAAGTTATCCGATGGGAACCCTAGAACGGTCAGTCCCTGATCCTTATACGTCTCATAGACCTCTTGTAACTCATCAAACTGTTTCACAAATCCGCACTTACTCGCCGTGTTCACAATGAGTAACGGCTGTCCTTCGAACTCAGAGAGTGATTGCTCAGTCCCATCAGGTTTCTGTACAGTAAACTCATAAACTGATTCCATGTGCGCCATCTCCTTGTGGGGTAGTCCCTTAACCATAATGGAAACCGTCCCCCGGCGCAAAAAAGAAGTCCTGATTTCAAGATGGAGCATATGGATTGAAGAGATTGAAGATGGAGTGCGCTCATGAATCTCGGGATCTGCTCATAAACTAGACATTGTGATCATAAACCCAGGATTCCGCTCATAACCTCGGCATTCTGATCATAACCCCGAAATTCCGCTCATAACCCTAGCATTCTGATCATAAACTCACAATTCCGCTCATAAGAATCGAACCTCCACCTATCCTACCCACCACATATAATAAGTTTCTCCTAGATAGACACCATCCAACCAGCCTTTCCCCCTGGATAAGAATAAAATTCAACAAACAAAAAAACGAGCCAAGGAATGAATTCCTCGACTCGCTTTATGAATTGCCTGGCAACGTCCTACTCTCACAGGGGGAAGCCCCCTACTACCATCGGCGCTGAAGAACTTAACTTCCGTGTTCGGTATGGGAACG
>JARIBI010000181.1 GCA_029257435.1 Sporosarcina sp.
GAATTACAGCCGATGATTTTCGCGATGCCTACTGTTCTTGAAAAAGACTGGGAAATCACGTTACTTGCCAGTTTGATCACGTTGACCCCTGGAACGATTGTCATTCATGTTTCGGATGATCAAAGGACATTGTACGTTCATGCAATCGACGTGGATGATGTTGAAGAAGCCATCAATTCCATCAAACAATCATTTGAAAAAGCAATTCTGGAGGTGAGCCGAACATGAACATATTCATCTGGATCTGTTTAATCATCATCTTCCTATCCATGCTCGGTACGCTCATTCGAGTATTCAAAGGTCCTTCGACTCCAGATCGCCTGATTGCGTTAGATGGAATCGGTGTGATGCTGATTTCCATTATCGCGCTGCTGTCAATTGTATTTGATACAATATTTTTCATAGATGTAATTTTGCTCATCGCGATCATGTCCTTCATCGGGACAGTTTCGTTCTCGAAATTCATCGAGAAAGGAGCGATTATAGACCGTGATACTCGTCGCTAATATTATCATCGCCCTGTTCATCCTTGTAGGCGTATTCTTTACAGTGGTTACCGTAGTCGGGATATTACGATTGCCCGATGTGTACACACGGGCTCACGCCGCTTCAAAAAGTGCAACGCTCGGTGTTCTCGGAATTCTGATTGGTGTGTTCCTTCACTTTTGGTGGATTAAAGGACATTTCAGTATTCAATTACTGCTGGGAAGTGTTTTCCTCTTCATCACTTCGCCTGTTGGTGGACACTTAATGAGCCGCGCTGCTTATATGTCTGGCGTTAAACCGACAGACCTAACCGTTGGAGACGATCTCGGAGAAGCAATTGGTGAACAAAAATCTCATGAAGAGGAATAAAAAAAACGCAGTGTCCCTCATCGGACGCTGCGTCTTTTTGTTATTTACCAATATCCATAGGGGCTGTAGTAAGGCGGGTAAGAGTATGGATAATAGCCCGGATAGCCTCCGTATGGCGGATATCCGCCGTAACCTCCACCATATCCGTAAGGTGAAATTACATTGCCCAGTAAGCTGCCGGCTAATCCGCCTAGGAAAGGTCCGCCGAAGCCGTATCCGAAGTTGCTTCCAAATCCGCCTCCGCCGAAACCTCTTCCTCCGCCGTACCCTCTTCCACCACCATAGTTATTACCTCTATATCGTGACATCTTCCTCCCCCTTTCCCACTTATCCTATTCATTGGGCAAAGAAAGAGGTAGGCTGACACCTATTACGCTTCGGCAGTGTCTTCAGCTAAGCGCTCGATGAACGTAGCTAATGTTCTTGTCATCGCCCCTGTAGCACCTTTAGGTCCTAGTGCGTGCGGTGCATCCGCTTCGGATGTTCCTGCAATGTCCAAGTGAATCCAAGGTGTATCCCCTGCAAACTCTCCTACAAAACCGCCGCCAAAGATCATATGGCCATCACGGCCTGGTGAGTTATTAAGATCCGCTACTTCGCTCTTACGAAGACGTTTTTTATCACTTTCTGTTAATGGCAAACGCCAAACGAATTCTCCTGTTTCTACAGAAGCTTCCATAAATTCTTCGAAGAATGCTTCATTGTTCGTCAATGCGCCAGTTTTATCTTTACCAAGTGCAACGATAACCCCGCCAGTGAGTGTTGCAATATCAATGAGATAGTCAGCACCTGATTGCTTTGCATACGTGACAGCATCCGCCAATACCAGGCGGCCTTCAGCGTCTGTGTTCAAGACTTCGATCGTTTTCCCTGAAAGCGATGTAATTACATCGTCTGGTTTAAACGCATCTCCAGACACCATATTGTCAGTGGAAGCGATGACTGCTATAACGTTTTTGGCAGGACGAAGTTCACCGATGATTTGCATCGCACCAAATACAGCTGCAGCACCACCCATGTCCCCTTTCATACCAACCATTCCCTCACGCGGTTTTAATGAGTATCCGCCAGTATCATAGGTGATCCCTTTACCAACGAGGCCTACGACGTCTGTCCAGTCTTCATTACCGCCTGCGTATTTAAGTACAATTAAACGAGGCTCTTCAACAGACCCTTTGTTGACTGCAAGAATCGCGCCCATTCCGAGTTCTTCCATTTCACTTTTACCGAGAATCTCCACTTCAAATCCATATTTTTCAGCCAGCAGTTCGCCATGCTCGGCCATTTTAACTGCCGTTAGAATATTTGGAGGCGTGTTGACAAGTGTCCGTGCTGAATTTACAGCATCCGCATGTACAAGCCCTACTTCCATAGCTGCTTTAAGTTCATCTTCGTCAGCAGTACTCACTAGCTCAATTGTATCAAATTCAAAATCTTTTTCGTTTGAGCTAGTTTTGTAATCTGCAAATTGATAACTTCCTAATACAAGACCTTGCAGTGATGCAAATGCTGCGTCATCAGCTTCCAGCTCTTCTGTTGTGAACGAATCAACCCAAATGGAAACGCTTTCTGCTTTCATTGACTTAAGCTCTTTTCCAAGCTTAGAGAATGCTTCCAGCAGTCCTTCGTCTGTTAGCTTTTTAGGTGCTCCTAAACCAATGAAAACCGCGCGTTTGAATGTGCTGTCTCCCATTGCCGGAATCTTAGTGACTGTATTAAGAGACGTTTTCACATCACCTGTCTTTACCCAATCCGTCAGCTTGCCATTGAATGCGTCATTTATGACATTCCAATTCGTTTTGTTTTCTGGATGTTCAGGGACACCAATTACGACCACGTCCAGATTGGTCTCCGTTATCTCTTTGTTTGTAATGAATGTTTTCATTTGACTACCTCCTCATTTTCATACATTCTTAATTATATACCAGTTGAAGAAGAAACGAAAAAAATTCTTCGGTTACCGGACTATCTTCTATAATTATTTTGAGCGAGGAGTGCCTACATGACAATTTTGAACAATGTGCCGCTGTTAGTTGCACTATTCGGAATTTTTTTCGCACAGTTTGTAAAGATTCCGATTCATTTTTTACTCACTCGTGAGCTTGACTGGAGGCTAATGACCTCGACAGGAGGCATGCCCAGTTCTCACTCAGCTGCAGTCACTGCCCTAACCACTGCGATTGCTTTTGAACAAGGACTGGATTCTCCGATGTTTGCCATCTCCGCAATTTTTGCAGTCATCGTGATGTTCGACGCAAGCGGTGTGCGTTACCAAGCTGGTCAGCAAGCCTTGATCATCAATCAAATCCGTGCTGATTTCCAAACGTTCGTCAGCGGAACAAAAGACTGGATTAAGAAAGACGAAGAACAAAAGATTGTCGAACTGAAGACCCTCCTCGGCCACAAACCAAGCGAAGTCTTCGCAGGCGCAGTCACCGGCATCTTAATTTCCGTTATCACGTATTCATTTATTGTATAAAAAACGCTCGGGCAGCTTTTGCCTGAGCGTTTTTTTAAAACATCTGATATCCCTGTTTGCGCAGAAGCTTACTCACAATCCCTGAAATAATGGCTCCCACTAAACCGCTTGAGAGAATCACGATATCGACTGTATGTAATGCCGTCAACTTATCTCCGAGCATACTGAACGCATGTCCCGACTTTGTAATATATTCGTATGCCTTTACTTCATCAATAATTAAAATTACGACTATCGGGTAAACAATTGCCATGACCCACGACATCCGCAGTAACATGTTCAACAAAAAGCCAATCCCGAAAAACATAACTATAAAGATGAGGACAGACAGAATAATCTCTGTAAGTGAAATTGTACTCAAAATGATGACCTCCATTTTCCTTAGTTCATTTTACCGGATTGGGGCACTTCTTTCAACAGCTTACGCAACTGTCATAAGATTGTTGGAAAGTAAAAAAAAACACTCGTCCTTATAAAAGCGGACGAGTGTAAGAAACGTTTGTATTAAAGAATATCAAACTTACCTTTTTTTAATGTCAGACCCGCGCCGCCAATTAGGTATAAAGCGCGATTATCGACCATTTTCTTCATGAAGGATGCTTTCTTGCCTGTCATCTTCTTACCGAAAGCAACACCGATAGCATCGTTAGAACCAAGTGAAGCAATGCTTCCCTTCAAGTCCGGAACAAACGCTTGAGTTGGCTGGCCTTTCATAAGAGCGATCAAGTTATTTGCACACATGTCTCCTTGCTGCATCGCGATTTGAGCAGTTGGAGGGAATGGACGGTTGATTTCTTCGTTGATCATTAATGCGCAGTCACCTACGATGAATACATCATCGAATCCTGGAGCACGAAGATCTTTTTCAACTTTAACGCGAGCACGCATGTTTTCAATGCCTGTCTCTTCGATTAAACGGTTGCCACGGACACCTGCTGCCCATACAACTGTACCAGCTTCGATGAATTCAAATTCTTCGTCACCTGTTTTCAATTTTACACCTTCAGGAGTCGCTTCAACAACTGGTGTACCAATTGAGAATTCAATTCCTTTAGATTTCAATTGACGAACTGCGTATTCAACCAATTCAGGGTCAAATCCTGGAAGAACCATAGGAGCTGCTTCTACACAAAGTACTTTTACTTTGTCAGCAGGTACATCGAATTCTTCACAAAGTTCCGGAATACGATCTCCGAGTTCACCAAGGAATTCGATGCCTGTAAATCCAGCGCCCCCGACAATAATTGTAAGACGGCTGTCTGCTTTCACTTCTTCAAGAGACCATGTAGCAAACTGATATTCAATATGCTCACGGATTTGGCGTGCTGCCTTTACGTTTGCAATTGAAAGTGCATACTTATCAAGACCTGGAATTCCGAATGTTTCTCCTTCAAATCCAAGACCGATAACTAAGTAGTCATATGCTTGCTGTCCAGCTGTAGTTGTTACTAGTTTTGCTTTGACATCAATTGCTTGAACTTCAGCTTTTACGAATTTCACTTTGTCTTTTTGAATCACTCTGCTAATGTCATAACGCACTTGTTCAGGCTTCAATGTACCTGCAGCTGCTTCATGAAGCCAAGTAGATTCATAGTGGTAATCATTTTTGTTAATAAGGATGATTTCAGCATCGTCTACGCCTAGAGATTTCTGCAGATTAACAACTGTTGATAATCCACCATATCCAGCACCTAGAATAAGGATTGTAGGTCTTTTTTTCACGGGAATCGGTTCCACCTTTTCATGTATAATGTGCCGGTTTGTAAAAATCACGTGATTCCTACAATCCAGCGCTATTTATTTATATTCCTCATCCATAGTAGCCTTTTTGACCCGCTATTTCAATAGCTTATTAGGAATATAATCGGACATATGGAAATAACTTCGCAGAGTCTTCATAAACGGATGAAAAATACGGATCCCCCCCATTTTACTAGCAATTCAAGTCAATTTCATTTAGCTAAAAGACACAAATTCAACAAATATGACTTTTTATTTTTTCTTACTAATTTTTTCAACCGGGACTTTGTTCCATCTTGCGTGTTTCATCTGAAAAGCTGAAGGTCAACAGGTTTACCAGTATCGGAATGGTTTGTATAAAAACAATAATTAAAAAGTCTCTTCGACTAGATTCTGAATGAACAGAACCTGTCGAAGAGACTTTTTTATTGGCACGAATCAATCACAACTTGCAGGGGTCCCTGCTTTCTTCGCTGTTCGGAACGATGTCCCGCAACCGCATGATGCGATGGCGTTCGGATTTTCGATGGTAAACCCGCCGCCCATCAAAGACTCTTTATAATCGATTACTGTTCCTGCTAAAATATCCGTATCTTCAGAGGACACGACAATTTTCACACCGTGCAGTTCCAATAGCTGATCTGAGTCATGCTGTTCTGCGTCAAATCCCATTCCATACGTAAGACCGCTGCAGCCTCCACCGTTAACGGAAACACGCAAGAATGAACCTTGCTCTCCATTATGTTCCATCATTTCTTTAACGCGATAGGCAGCTGCTTCAGATAAGTTGAGTAATTGTGTCATCTATATCCCTCCTAAGTAATATCAATCATATCAATGATGTAAATTGCAATGCAATGAAACCCCCTTGTTCACGGAAGGTTTGCTATAATAAAGGGGAAAGTACGAAAGGTTGGTGCATCATGGAAGTCACACCATTTTATGATAAGAAAATGAGTTGTTTGAATTGTAAAGAACCCTTCACAACAACCCGGATCCGGTCTCGTTTTGCGAGGGTTGCCTCAACAGATAGCGATTTCAAACCGAATTATGCGGACAGCGACGTGAATCCGCTGTTTTATAATATAGCTGTATGCCCATCTTGCGGTTTCTCGTTCACGGACGATTTTGCTCCCTATTTTGCTCCGGGAGCAAAAGAACAAATTGCTTCTGTCATTACTGCCGGGTGGAAACCTCATTCGCTAAGTGGCGAGCGCACAATTGAGGACGCAATCGCTGCCTACAAACTTGGCTATTTAAGTGCTATGGTAAAAAAAGAAAAATCAATCACAACCGCAGGAATTACTCTGAGGACAGCTTGGCTCTATCGCATTCTTGAACACCATGAGGAAGAGCAGCGCTTTTTAACACTTGCCAGAAATCTTTATGAAGAAGCGTACTCTGCAGATGATCACGCAGGAACCCAAATGTCAGAATCCCGTGTTCTCTACATGGTCGCCGAATTGTCATGGCGTACAGGAGATCGCGAAAAAGCGGTTCAGTACTTCTCGAAAATTATTGAAACTCAGAGAACCTCTACTGAACCACAACTAATTGAAATGGCAAAAGAGCGGTGGCAAGAAATACGAGAAGAAAAATAAAACAGGAACGGACACGTTTGGCCCGTTCCTGAGAAGCCAATTGGCTCTTAGAAAACTTGTTCTACTTCTACGACACCAGGTACTTCTTCAAGAAGAGCACGCTCAATACCGGCTTTCAATGTAATTGTAGAGCTTGGGCACGTACCGCATGCGCCTAGTAGACGGAGCTTAACAATTCCATCCTCCACGTCGATAAGTTCACAGTCGCCGCCATCACGTAAGAGGAACGGACGCAATTTATTCAACACTTCTTGAACTGATTCGTTCATCGTTGCTTCTGTCATAAGTTTTATACTCCCCTTTCCTTATAGTTATTATAAACTGGATCGAGAAAAAAATCCAATAGAGAATCAGGAGGCGTTAGCTATGAAAGCTAAACACGTTACAGTTGAAGTATACGGTGCAGACGTCGTTTGTGCAAGTTGTGTGAACGCACCTACTTCAAAAGATACATATGAATGGCTGGATGCTGCTATTCAGCGTAAATACCCAAACCACCCATTTAAGATTGTTTATATTGATATCGAGTCTGTCATTGAAGACGAAAGGCAGCGCATCTTAGCGGAACAAGTAAAAGAGGAAGAATACTTCTATCCGCTTGTGATCGTCAACGAAGAAGTGATTGGTGAAGGGTATATTCAATTAAAACCGATTTTCAACGAACTGGAAAAGCATGGTTTCGTTTCATCAAGCTGAGTGATAATACCTAAAATGTAATTGAGAACTTTAAGACATTCCCTTTAGAAAAAAAGCGTGAAAGACAGAAACCTGTCTTCACGCTTTTTTATTTTGACCTATTAGCCATTGTGCCATTTGTACATCCATAGAACTCCGGATTTCAAAAGTCGTGCAATTCTTCCAGTTACCGTACGATCTGCTAAGTATGCAAAACCTTGTTTTTTACCAAGTGATCCCATAAATCCTTTGAGTTTGATCTCTGGCATCTTTTCTGGCAGCGCTTCACCATTCCAAGTATGTTTGAGTACAGTAACGATTTGCTCCCCTTGTCCTTCAGCTAACTGGGCGCTGGGTGCATGAGGAAGTGAAGCGATGTCTCCTACTACGTATACATCTTCATAGCTCGGAATCTGATGATACTGATTTAGCACAATACGGTTTGACTTGTCTTTCTCCACATCTAATTCACGAACGACTTTCGTTGGTTGAATACCCGCAGTCCAAACAACAGCATCCACCGCAATTTGGTCTTCGTGATTATGAAGCAGATTCATCTCAACTTTTGTAATGTTTGAGTTGGCAATGACATCTACATCGTTTTTCTCAAACCAACTTTGGATGTAATTACTCAAGCGTTCAGGGAAGTCACGTAAAATACGCGGTCCTCTGTCAAATAATTTGATATTCAAATCAGAGCGACTTTCTCTTAATTCACTCGCAAGTTCAATACCGCTTAGGCCCGCTCCGACAATGCCGACTGTTGCGCCGCCATTTAGATTTAAAAGCTTTTTGTACGTTTCGCGAGATTGACCAATCGTTTGGATGCTGTACGTGAATTCGTCAGCACCTGGCACGTCGTGGTAATTGTCTTCGCAGCCCAGACCAATGACTAGCTGGTCGTAGTCTAGTTGTCTGCCATCTGTAAGTAGGACACATTTCTCTCCAACTTCAATTCCTGCTATTTCCCCTTCGACTACTTTTAATCGTTCATGCGTCGGGAGTGCAACACGCACTTCACTATCGGGTACAGTACCTGAAGCAAGTGCATAGAATTCTGTTTTCAAACTGTGGAATGACGTGCGGTCTACTAATGTCACTTCTACATCTGCAGGCAAATTGTTCAAGACTCGCAGTAAGATTCGCATATTACCGTATCCGGCACCTAATAATAGCAATTTTTTCATGATAGTCTCCTTTGTATTAGAGATTTCCGTCTTTTCCTCACGTATGAGTATAACAGTTTGTGACATTCTTCACAATAAGGCAAGGGCTTTGACGAGTAAAGAAAAAAAGAGTACGATCGTACAAGGTGAGGTGATGGGTGTGAACCCGATAGTTGAGTTTTGCATTAGTAATTTAGCCAATGGTTCTCAAGAGACATTAGAAACACTTGAGAAGGATCCGAATCTGGACGTTCTGGAATACGGCTGCTTGAGTTACTGCACAAAGTGTGCGGAGTCACTTTATGCACTTGTGAACGGGGAAGTCGTTGAAGCGGATACGCCAGCAGAGCTGACTGAGAAGATTTACGAGTTTATAGAAGAGAATCCTCTCTTTTAAAATAGGAAAATACGAAAGGACTTGTCCGAGTTGCGGGCAAGTCCTTTTATTGTATTCTACTATGGATCGTTCCCGTTTTAAACCAATAGAAAACTTCAATAAGCCATTAAAAATTGTCCTCACTTGTCCCATTCGGCAAGTGTTTTAAACATATAAGTCGGGGCATCCGTTTTAGTTAAAACTTCCTCAAGGGCTGTGACGCCGCCTTGGAGATGGATTGTATCGATGCCGAAACGGATGCCTGATAGAATATCCGTTTCATAATTGTCGCCGATCATGATCATCTGATCTTTGTTTGCGCCACTTTGCTGCTGAATAAATTCCAGCATGTACGATTGCGGCTTTCCGAGAATCGTCGGTGTCACTCCAGTTGAAGCTTTAACGAGTTCAATGAATGCACCGTTGCCAGGGACCAGCCCGATTTCGTTAGGTAACGAAAGATCTCCATTTGTTGCGAGAAAGTGTGCACCTTTTCGAACAGACAGACATGCTGAAGCCAATTTATCATATGTAATGTCATGATCGATTCCCATAATCACGATCTCTCCGTCAGCATCGACGAGTGTAATTCCCTCGTCGTGTAACGCTTCACGTAATCCAGATTCTCCAATCATTTGAACGGTCTTTCCTGTATAGTGCTGCGCACAATACTTCGCGCTGGCAATCGCAGAAGTCATGATTTGCCGTTCTGTGGTTTCAACGCCGAGTGCTTTCAGTTTTTGCTGCTGTTCCAGTGCTGTACGGGAGGAATTATTCGTAATAAAATAAGGCTCAATTCCAGAGTGCTGTAAGTATCGAATGAAAGCAATCGAATCTGGAATTGCTTGGCTACCTTTATATACGGTCCCATCCAGATCCAAGCATATCGTCTTATAACGTTCCATGCGGTGAATCCTCTGGAAGAAATGCAGATACGGGTCCTAATTCATTCTCCAAATATGTCAGCACAAAACTCGGGAACTTTTCGAGTGAAGAATAGCTTGAAGAAATGGTTTTCTCCACTACTGTTAAATCAACTTTCATAAAGTCACGTACGAGCATTTTACGTAATTCAATTATTTCTTTAAGCGGCTTTTCCATCTCACTGTCAATCACTTTTTCGTCTTCCATAATATCGATAATGTCTTCATAACTCCCAGGATCTCGCATGATAAAACCATCAATCATGGAATTCCCAACATCAATAACGGACTCGATGAGACTTTGTGCAATCCGTTCAAGTGCCAGTTTCTTCAACATACTGTCCTGCCAATTCGACTCACTTGAAAAGTGTGCGAGAAGTTCTTCCATATAAGCAAGCGTTTCACTAATTTTCTTCCGGTCGATAAAATACATGCTAGTTCCTCCTCATGTGTCTTCCTATATTGAACATACCGAAACGGGCGTCACAGAGAATTCTCCAAGACGCCCAAGTAAAATGGGTTATGACGTTTGTGGAATTTCATCAGCTGCAGGAGATTCCTGTTTCGCATCAGTATCCGCTTGTTCCTGCTTTACTTTCCCTAACTTTTTCAAAATAAAATGGGCACAGCCAAAATTGCAGTATTCGTATAGATAATCCTGCAGCGTGCTGATTTTTGTTTCGTAAGTTGCTTTCGCGTTCCGATCATCAAAAAAACCTTTAAGACGGAGCTGTCCATATCCCCAGTCTCCCAGAATATAATCGTATTTCAACAGAATCTCACTGTATCGACTCATCAGTGCTTCACTGTCAAAACCTTCGCGGAAGTTTACGATAATCTCGAATTCGTACTGATCCAACGTAATTAGTCGTTCTGTCATGTCGACTCAGCCTTTCACAGTCAAGGAATCCAGCATCTCTTCGCCTCTGCGCTGACGTTCTTTCGCCGCAGCATTCACTTGCTCATCGGCATGATAACTTGAACGAACGAGCGGGCCTGATTGACAATGCGAAAAGCCTTTACTCATCGCAATTTCAAAGAGTTCCTTGAATTCCTTTGGCGTGTAATATTTTTGTACAGTTAAGTGCTTTTTACTTGGTTGTAAGTATTGACCAATCGACATAATATCGACTTGGTTGGCACGTAAATCATCCATTGTTTCTAAGATTTCATCCCACGTCTCGCCCACACCGAGCATAATCGAAGACTTAGTAGGAATTTCCGGATACATTTCTTTTGCACGGCGTAGCAGCTCTAATGAGCGGTCATACTTAGCACGTGCACGGACTCTCGGAGTCATCCGTCTAACCGTTTCAATATTATGATTCAATATATCCGGTTTTGCATCCATCAATCGCTTAATATTATCATACTCTCCTCCCATATCAGAAGGAAGTACTTCGACTGTTGCAAACGGATTTTTTCTGCGAATGGCACGTATGGTTTCTGCAAACACACCAGATCCGCCGTCTTTTTGGTCATCACGAGCAACTGCAGTGACGACTACATGCTTTAAATTCATCAGCGCAACAGAATCCGCCACACGTTCCGGCTCTGCTAAATCGAGCTCTGTTGGCAAGCCCGTTTTCACCGCACAAAAACGGCAGGCACGTGTACACGTATCTCCTAAAATCATGAATGTAGCCGTTCGGCGCTCTCCCCAGCATTCATGGATATTCGGACAGCGTGCTTCTTCACAAACCGTATGAAGATTTTTTTCACGCATCAACTTTTTTAAATCAGTATAGTTTTCGTTCGTATTCAACTTGATTTTCAGCCAATCCGGTTTCCGGATATGCTCTTTTTTATTTTCCACCCCTGGTTTGCAAGACAAAGTCTTCAGCTCCATTCCATATCAATTGCGCCTTGGCGTAATTGCGTCCAGATTTTTTCGAGCGAGCTCGAAAAGCTCCCTTAATAATCTGTGACACCCGCGGGCCGACACGATGTCGGTCATGCAACCTGTGCCACAGGATGTAGCGCACTTAGGTTGCCATCCTTTAACTTAATTCAGCCAATCTTAGCCCCACGAAAAAGAAAAAAGTTCGTATTCATACCGCTATTATAGAAGAGGAAGACTATTGCTGAATTTAGTTAAACGTGTACTGTTTTCCCCACTTCCAATAATGTAACATATATTCAGAAAGCGAACAACTTGATATCTAAAGGGCTGCAACAAGAAAAGCGCCCGTATAATGGACGCTTTTCCTTAGCTGAATTCAGTTGTTTAGTGACCGCCCAAATAAGCGTTTTTCACTTCTTCACTTGCTTGTAATTCGGCTGCAGTTCCTGACAAAATAACCCTGCCCGTTTCAATTACATATCCGCGGTCCGCGATTGAAAGTGCAATGTGGGCATTTTGTTCAACCAACAGAATCGTTGTTCCTGCTTTACTAATATCTTTAACCGTTTCAAAAATGGTTTTAACCATAAGCGGCGCCAGTCCCATAGACGGCTCATCTAATAGAAGCAGCTTAGGCCGCGCCATTATCGCCCTTCCCATCGCAAGCATTTGCTGCTCTCCGCCTGAGAGCGTTCCCGCAGTTTGTTTACGGCGTTCATACAGTCTTGGAAAAATACTATAGACTTTTTTAAAGTCTTTTCCAATTTCTTCTTTATCTTTCCTTAAGTAGGCTCCTAATTCAATATTCTCTTCCACCGTCATATCAGCGAAGACCCGTCTCCCCTCAGGTACTTGAGAGACCCCCATTTTCACAATGGATTGAGCCGGTTTACCGCTAATCAATGAATCTTGATAGTGGATGGTACCTTCTTTCGGCTTCAGTAAGCCAGATAACGTTTTCAGCAACGTACTCTTGCCTGCACCGTTCGCGCCAATCAGAGTAACAATTTCTCCTTCATTCACTTCGAGAGAAACGCCTTTTAATGCATGGATGCTGCCGTAATAAACGTTCAAATCTTGGATGCTCAGCATGCTCATACAATTTCCTCCCCTAAATACGCTTCAACCACTTTTGGATTGTTCCGGATTTCTTCTGGCGATCCTTCCGCTAGCAGAACCCCATGGTCAAGAACGTAAATTCGTTCACAGATTCCCATAACTAAATTCATATCATGCTCAATCAGAAGAATCGTCAGTCCAAACTGCCTTCTGATAAATGCGATGAGATCCATAAGTTCTTTCGTTTCAAAAGGGTTCATCCCCGCCGCCGGTTCATCCAGCAGCAATAGATGCGGATTCGCTGCCAGTGCCCGGGCAATCTCCAATCTGCGCTGCTTCCCATAAGGAAGATTTTTAGCAGTTTCATCTTTATATTTATCGAGTTCGAAGATTTTCAAAAACTCCATCGCTTTGTTTTCCATCTCATGCTCGTTTTTGAAATAGGATGGCAAACGGAAAACTGAACTCATAACTGAATCATTCGCGAGGGAATGATAAGCAACTTTTACGTTATCCAGTACAGAAAGTTCGTCAAATAAACGGATGTTTTGGAATGTGCGGCTCATCCCTAAGCGTGTCACTTTAAAAGGCGGGAGTCCATTGATTTTTTTACCATCAAAGAAAATATTGCCTTCCGTAGGAACATAAACACCCGTTAATAAGTTGAAACTAGTTGTTTTACCTGCACCGTTTGGTCCGATCAATCCAACTAACTCACCTTTATTGATTTTCATATTGAAACCTGAAACTGCTTTTAACCCTCCGAATTGGATGCCCGCGTTTTGCACATCTAACAAAACCTCACTGCTCATGCTGACTCCCCCTTTTCGGACGCATCCACATCTTCAAGTAATCTGTAAATTCCATTTTGCCCATCAAGCCTTTTGGACGGTATAACATAACGATGATGAGCACAAGACTGTATATGATCATTCGGGTCTCAGGGAAATCTTGAAGGAATGTCGATACAATCGTAAGAAGAATAGTTGCAACAATTGCACCTGAAAGGCTTCCCAAACCTCCAAGAACCACATAGATCAAAATATCAATCGATTTTAAAAATCCGAAGTTCGCAGGCTGGATAATGTAAAAGTTGTGTGCATATAACGCTCCTGCCACACCCGCAAAGAACGATCCGATGGCAAATGCAAGAACTTTGTAATACGTAGTATTGATGCCCATTGCATCTGCTGCAATTTCGTTTTCCCGCACTGCGATACACGCTCGGCCATGTCTGGAATTCGTGAAGTTCACGATGACTAGAATGGTTACGAAAAGACATATGAATGTATATGTCCATGTCGTCAAGTGTGTCACTTGCATCCCAGCTGCTCCGCCAACATAATCGATGTTCAAGAATATGATTCGAATAATTTCTGCAAATCCAAGGGTTGCAATGGCTAGATAGTCACCGCGTAACCGCAAACTTGGAATTCCAACGACGAGTCCGGCAAGTGCTGCTGCAATTCCTGCAATTAGAATCGCTGCAAAGAATGGCAGGTCCAGTTTCATCGTCATAATTGCGGATACATAAGCACCGACTGCCAGGAAACCAGCATGCCCAAGTGAGAACTGCCCCGTAATACCGATGACCAAGTGCAAACTGACGGCCAGCATGATATTGATTCCCATGAAGATCAGTGTATTGGAATAGAAATTATTTAAGAATCCACCACTAATCATAAACTGGACAGCAGCATAGATTGCAATCGCTAAAACGGCAAAGACCCAAAACTGCTTAGACTTTTTCATCATTTCAATTCACCTACACTTTCTCTCTTGTGTTTTTACCGAAGATGCCAGAAGGTTTAAAGATTAAGATTAAAATCAAAATGATGAACGCCGCAGCATCTCGCCACAAGGAGAATCCAAGTGCGCTAACAACCGTTTCGACCACGCCAAGGACAAGTCCGCCAGCGACCGCTCCTGGAATAATTCCGATGCCGCCAAGTACAGCGGCGACAAACGCTTTCAAACCTGGGATAACGCCCATCAATGGATCAATTTTCGTATAGTAAATCCCGAAAATGACGCCTGCAGCACCAGCAAGTGCTGATCCGATTGCGAATGTAGCTGAAATCGTATTGTCTACATTGATGCCCATTAGTTTTGCGGCTTCAGCGTCATACGACACGGCTCTCATCGCTTTTCCGATCTTCGTCTTATGTACAATGAACTGCAAAATCAGCATGAGGACTACGGATACCGACAAAATTAGAATTGCCTGTGTACTGATTTGTGCACCGAACAGGTTAAATGATGTGTTTGCAAACACATCAGGATAAGCTGCAGGTTGTGCACCTCTGAAGTAAATCACTCCATTTTGAATAAGAAGCGATACGCCGATTGCTGTAATGAGAGCGGCAATCCGTGTTGCATTTCGCAGACGTTTGTAAGCGATCCGTTCTATGACGACTCCGATGACCGCACAGACCGCCATTGATAGTAAGAGTGCGGGGAAAAAGCCTAACCCCCATCCAGTAATCGAGATATATCCAATGAATGCCCCAATCATGAACACTTCACCATGTGCAAAATTGATTAACTTAATAATGCCGTAAACCATCGTATACCCTAGCGCAATAAGCGCGTAAATACTGCCTAAAGAAATACCGTTGATGAGTTGCTGTAGCCATTCCATGAAGTCTCACTCCTTTTTCCTCATCTGCCATTCTTCCAAAAAAAGAAGGCGGGGAGAGAGCCCCCCACCCCTCATGAAATTAAGGATTCACCTTCGTATTGAACACTTGCTCGCCATCCTTGTACTCAAGGATCGTTGCCGATTTAATCGGGTGGTGGTTTTCATCCACTGAATATTTACCTGTGACAAGATCAAGTCCGTCTGTTTCAGCAAGTGCGTCTTTAATTTTTGTAGCATCAACACTGCCTGCACGTTCGATTGCATCTTTCAACAAGTACACAGTGTCGTATCCAAGTGCGTTGAACGCATCTGGTGACTTGCCGTATTCATCGTTGAACTTATCGCTGAACGCTTTTACTGCGCCATCTGGGTCGTCAGAAGAATAGTGGTTCGTTGTAAACGTATTATTTAGAGCATCTGCTCCTGCAAGGTCTAGCAATGTTGGAGAATCCCATCCGTCAGCACCCATCAATGGAACGTCAATGCCCATTTCTCGTGCTTGCTTAACAATAAGACCAACTTCTTCATAATATCCTGGGATGAAGATGAATTCCGGTTTCGCAGACTTGATACGAGTCAATGTTGAACGGAAGTCTGAGTCTTTCGCAACGTATGATTCCTCTGCTACCACTTTTCCACCTGCTTCTTCAAAGTCTTTTTTGAAAGATGAAGCTAGACCTTTGGAATAATCACTGGAATTGTCTGAGAAAATTGCAACGTTTTTAACGCCTAAGTCATTCGCTGCGAAATTCGCTGCAACCGTTCCTTGGAAAGGATCGATGAATGAAGTACGGAAAACGAACTTATTAACTTCTCCTTTTTCGTTCACTGTAACTGTAGGGCTCGTTCCCGACGGACTGATGAGCGGTGTTTTATTGTCATTTGCAATTTGAGCTTGTGCAACTGTAGCACCGCTTGTCGCTGCTCCGATAATAGCGACAACCTTTTCTTGAGTTGTCAGTTTGATGGCTGCGTTTGTGGCTTCTGCAGCATCTGACTTATTATCAATTTTAACAAGTTTAATTTTCTTGCCGTCAATTCCGCCGTCTTCGTTGATTTCATCTACTGCAAGCTGAATGCCGTCCGCTTCAGAAGTTCCGTATGAAGCAACTGCACCAGATAGTTCGAGGTTGACTCCAATTTTAATCGTATCGCCGTCCTTACCAGCGGATGCCCCGTCCTTTTCTCCTTGAGAACAACCTGCCAGGAGACCAACGCCAAGCGTCATCGCTGCTAATAAACTCCATGCTCTTTTAAACTTCATTTCTCTTCCCCCTTATTTAACTATTCTGAAATTTAAACAGAAAGGACATCCTTAGTCCGAGTAGCGACATTCGCACCCTTTCTTTTCTTTCTGTATCCCTATTCTAAAACAAACTTCTTATTCAGTCTATACAAATTTTCAAAATCTTATTACTAGATTGATAAATTGTTTTAGTTCCCGTCGCTTCTACTTTCTAGATAGTGGGAACTATTGCTAATTTCCTAGATGATAAATCTTTTCAAGACATAAAAAAGGTATTCCTCACAACTATGCGGGAATACCTTTTTTTCATTACTCTGCTGTTACGCTAACAACTTTTTTTGAACTCCTAATATTCCAAATAGTAAACAAAGCCCCTAGAATGATAACTACGGCAGCAAGACCGATCCAAATCGATCCTGTCAGTCCAAGGACAATGTACCCGCAGGTCGCAATTCCGGCTGCCATCATCGCATATGGCAATTGTGTGGAAACGTGATCGATATGATTGCTTCCTGCTCCTGTTGACGAAAGGATTGTTGTATCTGAAATCGGTGAACAGTGATCACCAAACACGGCACCTGCAAGGACTGCGGATAATGCTGGTAATAGTAGTTCCGGTGCTGCATTCACCATAATCGTTCCTGCAATCGGAAGCAGGATTCCAAATGAGCCCCAAGAAGTTCCTGTTGAGAATGCCATTAAACCAGCTAATACAAACAGCACAACCGGCAAGAAGGCTACAGGAATATGAGACTTCGCAACAACTTCAGATAGGAATAATCCTGTTTCTAAAATATCAATTAAGTGAGTCAGTGACCAAGCTAATATTAAAATCAATACGGCAGGCATCATCGCTTTCACACCACTGACAAATGCCTGACCTATCAAACCAGCAGAAGCTGTTTGATTCACTTTGAACTGGGATGCATATAAAATAACGGCAATTGCAGTACCCGTGAGACCGCCAATGACTAGAGAAAGCGGAACGTCTGTGTTTTCAAAGATCGTCCAAAGGTTCAACTCCCCGCCGATTTTGTACCCAGTAAAAACCATCGAAGCAAGTGTCACAGCTACAAGTGTCACAATCGGCGCCACTAGATCCCTTACACGTCCATGAGAGTGTTCTGGAAACTCATCTTTCAATTGACCCGGAATTTCCTTGTTAGGATCAAACAATTCTCCTTTTTCTTCTGCACGCCGTTCGTGATCTTTCATCGTGAAAAAGTCGATATTCGTCCAAGCGAAGAAGAATACCATCGCTAACGTTGCAATCACGTAGAAATTCATCGGTGCCATCATGAGAAATGCTGAAAGCGGTGAATAATTGACTGATGCTGTCGTTGCTAAAATGATTGCTAGTTGCCCAATTAAAAATGCTCCCCAGCTCGACACTGGTGAAATTACACAAATAGGTGCAGATGTGGAATCAATGAAATATGCTAATTTCGCACGAGAAATCTTATGTCGATCTGTAATCGGTCGTGCGATTTGACCTACAGCAAGTGCATTGAAATAGTCATCTACAAAGATCGCAATTCCTAAAACAATCGTAAGAAGTTTTGCACTTCTGCGAGTTCGTATACGTGTTACAGCCCACTCCGCAAAGGCACGGCTTCCGCCTGATAAACTAACGAGTGCCGTAATGACACCTAATAATAATATGAATAGCATGATGAATATATTATACGTATTCAATTCTCCATCCGCCCAAAACGAGACGATAAGCGCTTTGCCTAAATGCGTCAATGTTTCCAATGGTGCAAAGGAAGCGACGAGTAATGCAGCAGACAAAATTCCAGCGCCGAGTGAAAGCAGCACCCTCTTTGTTGTAAGCACCATTACAATGGCGATCACTGGCGGCAAAATTGACAGCCAAGTTCCAATCATTCCAATCTCCTCCTTGAAGTTGTTGATGTAACCGGGGAAACAAAAAAGCCGGTACCCGTTTCACTTTGTTCAAGTGGACTGGGTACCGGCTGTCTACATGTCGTTGTTTGATAATCACTTTCGTTATCTCACTGACGATTGTAGCTCATCATGGACAAATTAGCTGTCCCTGACAGTGCCATCCCTTTTCGAAATGACCCCAGCCTCATGGAATTGACGTTCCATCAGACTTCGGCAATGTTTCCTTTCGCGCATGGTCTACGATGTCTCTCTCGCATGCGGTACTCTTAAACAATGCAGCCTCTACCCTATCGATTACATTATTACTCTTTCATCATAACAATAATCGAATTAACATGCAAGGCGACTTATGGCTTCTTTACATCTTGCAGCGGGATTTCGATATTTGCTGGACTCTGGCCCCCTTTAGTATAGATCTGCGGCACAACCCCTTGAATGATCCCGATTGCAATCGGGAATTCCTGAACCACGGTGCTTTGTTTTGTTGCGATTGGAATAATGATTTGGACATTCACGGTCAATTTCATATTTACTTCCATGTAAACATTATTAATCCCGTACTCCGTTAATTTTGTATCTATGTCCGCATGTACATCCCCCACAATATGAAAGCGAATTGGGATTTTAGGACCTAGGTTACCTAACAAAGGGATATCAGCGACTTGACCAATTGGAACAAAAAACACAACGCCTCCATGCTTTTCCATCTCTTCCGTATCGAATTTCATCCCATCACTCTGCGGCAACATTTCAAGATCCCCAGATTCGGCACGCTCTAGATGCTGTTCAACAAGTTCATGGATTTCAGCCATAATCTGATTGATAGTTTCTGCATCGACTTTCATGGTAACCGTATCATTCGTTTCGTTTGGAATGTTTAATAGAACATCATTTGCATCCAGCACACTTGTTGATCTTGATTGTATCGCTTGACTGATGACATGTGCTGCTATTTTACGCGTTTGTACTTCCGCATAATTCATGTACACGGGCTTTAACTTCATATTCAAGTAGAAAAAACTTCCGATTATCGTCAAAAGAAGCGCAGGGATAATGAATTTTAGCCATCTTCTTTTAGATTTCCGTTTTTTAGGAGCTTGCATATGAAATCTCAAAAAGCGACGCCTCCCTATTCCACAATATGAAGGGGAGAGGCCGCTTATTCCTTATTATGAAGTTGTTCCAAATACCTTTTGTCCATACCATCCTGTAATGTCTCGAATGAGTTCAGGAACCAGGTAGTCGATCTTTTCAAATTTCATATTTGGATAAAAAAACCCAAATGTAAACATATCTAAGGTGGCTAATTTATAATCTGCGAGCGGCTCCACTAGCTTTCCATCCACGTAAAGTTCATCGTCCTTCATCGCGAAATTCTCGTGAATCATGACGCCCATGAGCGTCCCTCTAAAACCAAGCCCTCTTACTTCCGTCCGCGGCCAATCGGGATGGCAGGATGCTACGTAATAATCCCGCAGCGCTTCGCCCTTTACAGTGAGTAGACAAGCGTTAATAGGATGCGGAAGGACCCGGTGTAAATCTCTTTTCGTGACTGTTCCTTCGGGCAAACTGCCAAGGAAAATCCCTGCATTGAATAAACCGCAGTCTGCTTTCGTATAGGCAAGAAGAGCTTGTCCGAAGAAGTCGGACAGCGGACTTTTCCAAAATAAGTTCTGCTTAAGCATTGTGGGAGTTACGAATACTTCTTCATCTAACGCTTTTGTGCCTTCGTCGATCATCTTCTGAATTGCATTAAGTCCATCTGTTCCTGCTTCCAGCTCGTCAGCCGGAATAACAGCCGCGCTTTTATTGACTACTTGTCCCGCTCGAACTGTCAGTGTCACATGACCGACATACTGTCCAAACTTCCCAGTCGCAGCAAGGAGTGTCTCTCCAACGAGTTCTCCGTGTACAAACAAATGATGCGTATGTGCGCCTAAGATCACGTCGATATCGGATGTCTCATTTGCAAGCAAGCGGTCTTCATGGACACCTAAATGGGAAAGACAAATTACGCAATCCGACGTGCTGCGCAGTTCTGATGCGAGTTTCTTTAAAATGCTTATCGGCTCTTGTATCGTCCAGCCAAGCTTCTTGTAAAATAATTCGTATTCAGCAGTTGCCGCGATAACTGATACTTTCAAGCCACTCGAAGTTGTAAACACCGTATAAGGAGAAGCCCAGTCAAGCGGCTCTCCATCTTCATTCAGCAAATTCGCAACGACGACGTTAAATTGGGCATTCTTATATAATTCCGCTAACGCATTATGCGACAGCGTAATCCCTTCATTGTTGCCAATTGTCACAGCGTCATATCGCGCGCGATTCAACAGTTCGATATTCCCTTTACCTTCTGTCGCTTCGGTGAATGGATGGGAACGATCCACGTAATCACCAAGATCGAAAACCAAACAGGACTCCCCTTCTCGATCGTGGTGCGCCCGTTGTTTCAACAAAAACTCACTGATCCCCGGCCAATTTTCAAAGTGACTATGAATGTCGTTTGTATGATAAATATGAATGGTTTCTGTGTTTTCAGCGATCATTCTCATCCCCAAATCCCATCAATTATTGAATTAATTCCGAATAAGAGCAATAACACACGTAACACGACTACTAGTGTTTCAGAGCTCATCTTTTTGTTCAGCATCGATCCGAGCGTACCTCCGATATAGGCGCCAGGGATGACAGCAAGTGAGTACAGCCATGGAACGTGACCTAAGTAGATATGAGTTCCTGAGTTAATGAGTGCAGACAAAAATACCATTAGCATCGATGTCCCTACTGCAACGTGCGGAGGGAAAAGGAATAACAACAGCATTGCTGGAACAATCATCGCTCCTCCGCCGATTCCAAAAAGACCTGACATTAATCCGATGACAAACGTAAGAAGCAGGGCAAACCAGATGGGATACCCATAGACGTGCGTTTCACCTTGCGGATCCGTGAATGCAATTTTCTTTCCATGATCCACGAACCAATTGATTGGTTTTAAATACTTTCTAACTAACAAAAGACCCGCTAAAAAGATAAGTAAAATCCCGAAATATAAGTTGAAGGAGCCTAAATCCAGACTTTTGTTGAAGAAAGCACCCATTATTGTCCCTGGCACACTTCCCGCGAAGAAAATGAGGCCGCTTTTATAATCGACTGTTTTGGCTTTCATATGAAATGTCGTCGATGACAATCCATTGAATACCATCATGATGACGGACATCCCGACAACCGTCTGCGGAGTGACATGCGGAATCCAGCCTAAGTCAATTCCGACTAATATCGTGACAGGAACAAAAATGGTGCCTCCACCCAATCCTACGAGTGAACCAACCACTCCCGACAGCATTCCGATGATAATCAGTAATACATATTCCATCGTTAATCCCCCTCAAAGATGTCGAGCTGTTTAGGAGCCAAATCATCGAAAGAGAGTTGAAGCATTTTTTGAAAACGTTTGGCATTCTCTGCTGCATGACCACCTGAATTATTATTAAAAATAACAGCAACGTATTCAGTTTGCTGCGCTAACTCTTCAACTGCCGTTTGAATTCCCTGTAACTCTCGATCTATATAATCATATAAGTATCGGACTTTGCGCCAGTGCTCTCTGCTGCCGCCCGGATTCTGCCAACCTGCAACATTTCGACCGTGAAGCCGAATAACTGCTTTGTCGCTCCGGGTGGCAGTAGGAATGAAAGGAACACTGCCAATTCCAGCTTGCGGTTCGTCCGCAATGACATGGATCAGATTATTCTCTCTCAGGAACTGAAGAGTCTTTTCTCGGAATTCTTCCGCATACCAAGACTGGTGACGAAATTCGATTCCGATATCGAATCCTTCAAGCTGCTTACATATGTATCGTATTTCATCGACGTTCTCTTTGACACAATCGAACCAGGGCGGAAACTGAACTAAAATAAGCGATAGCTTGTCCGCTTCTTGCAGCGGTTCCAATGAAAGACGAAAGAGTTCAAACATTTCTTCTTTTGATTCATATGGCAGTTCACCGCGCAAATGTCCGGTCATCCCCTGGTACGCTTTGACGATGAAACCGAAGTGATCAGGCGTTTCACGGATCCATTTCCGGATATTCCTCTCTGGCTGGATCGCATAGAATGTAGCGTCAAGTTCTACTACTGGAAAATGAGAACTATAGTCCATCAATTTTTCTTTTGCTGTAGATGAGGGCGCATATACATCAGGGTGGTCGCCCCATCCAGTTAAGCCGATTTCAATCATGTACAGCCCTCCATTCGTGTACCCATCAGTTACCCTCATCATATCATACCTAATCCATTATTCTGGACTTCAGAACTGTATGCGGATGAAAAAATGACCTTTGCATCTAAGGCAAAGGTCATTTCTTAAGACTCTTCTTTTACATAGACAGTCCAGCCATGCTGCTCTCTCAGATGGTTGGCTGAAGTTTCAGCATCTGATTTAGATTGAAATATCCCTGTTACTAAACGAAATTTCTTACTTGAGTTCAACTCTGATGCATGACTGGAATTCAGTTGAAGGTGGTAATAGTCGATGAGTGCATCAGCGATTGCTTCGCCTTGTGCTTTTAACATCAGTGGATTTCTGAGTGCTCCTATATCTGTCCGGGAATCCATGAAACCTCCTTCGATGAGGACTGCCGGCATTTTGGTTTCCCGCAGAACATGCAAATTTTTCTTTCGTACGCCACGATCTCGCAATCCCATTGCACGGACAAGTCTCGGTTGAATGAGCAACGCAAGTTCATTCGCCTTTGAGGTCGAACTGTTCCCTTCAAACGTATAGGTCTCCACACCGCCCCAATCGCCCCACACACCAGTATTCGCATTGTGATGAAGAGATACATAGATATCTGCATTCCATGCATTCGCATGATCTGTGCGTATTTTCAGCGGGACGTCTGTCCTGCCCGTTGGATCATCCACTCGCAGCAGCTCCACTTTTTCATACAGTTTTAGTTTCGACTTTGCCGCTAAAAGAACTGCATTGTTAAACGTCCATTCTTTCTCGCCATCAGGAGTTTGTTTTCCTGCTGTTTGTAAACCATGTCCCGCATCGAGTACGATTTTCACCATTTTCTCT
>JARIBI010000082.1 GCA_029257435.1 Sporosarcina sp.
CTCACCATCATCTTCCCATTAAAAACAAGTAAACTGATCAATGCGATCTAAGTCAATTCCAGTATAAACCCAGCGTCGCCACTGATCACTCCACTGATATCCTGCAACTGACGTTCTGCCGACAAAGGTCGGGAAGAACCAAAAACCGTGTCTTCGAGAGGTCCAGACATACGTAAACCGGTACATGCACCCGCGAATTCCGCCTGGATCTACGCGCAGCATACTTTGTTCAGGGTATTGCGGTGTTTGGGAAGGGGGGGCTGAAGTAGGTGGTCCTTGCTGCTGTCCGCCACCGCCGTCACCTCCACCCGATCCTGGATAGGAAGGCTGACCCGGGTTCCAACCGCCTTGCCATGGCCAGCCAGACTGACCTGGAAATCCGGGCTGGTTCGACCATCCCGGCCAGCCTTGATGTGGATGACGGGATGAATTCTGCCACGGATTCCAACCTGATTGGGAAGGTCGATTCCAGTTATTCACTGCCGTTTGATGAGGATTCACGTGCATCGCAGTCGCATTCCAATCTTCCTGACTGCCGGGTTGCTGAACGTATCCATCTGGAAGCTCGGGAAACCATTGTTCTTCGGTATAATCGTTAGGATTCATAATCTTACCCCTTTCAGAATTTCACTCTGCTCCCCATACTATGACAACTGCTCAGGCTGCGTTAGACGAGTGCCTATTGAATCGCAGCCCCTTTAAGAAATGAACGTGCTAACCTTTGAAGTCGTGGTAGGATAAAGAGAAGAAATAAGTACATACGATAAAGTTCTTCGGAGGAGAGTGAGCATGTGAGTGCTGAACGTCCACACATACTGTTAATTGATGGAATGGCCTTGTTATTCCGTTCGTTTTTTGCAACAGCTGTACGAAAACAGTTTCAATACAACGAAGAAGGAATCCCTACTAATGGAGTTCAAGGATTTTTAAGACATACGTTAACGGCAGTGAATCTTTTCCAGCCTACCCATATAGCGGTTTGCTGGGACATGGGAGCTGTTACGTTCCGGAATGATATATATGACGGCTATAAAGCCAATCGTCCTGCACCGGCACCAGAGTTAGTCCCGCAATTCGATATGGCCCGGCAGGCTTCAGAAGCAATGGGATGGAAGAACTACGGAGTTGAAGGCATGGAAGCTGATGATTTAATCGGCTCCCTCGTTAAAACTTGGAAAGCGGATGCGGATGTAACGGTTGTGTCTGGAGATAAAGATCTCCTTCAGTTGCTAGCCCCATCTGTCCGAATCGCCTTGACGAAAAAAGGGCATTCCATCTACGACGTGTACACAGAAGCACGCTTTATCGAAGATTACGGAATGACACCTGCACAATTCATAGACTATAAAGCGTTCATTGGAGACACGAGTGATGGGTATCCCGGAGTCAAAGGGATTGGACCAAAGACAGCATTAAAACTCATTCAAACGTATGGGACAGCTGAAGAAGTGGTCAATTCGCTGGACAAGCTGACGAGTTCGGAAAAAAACAAAATACAGGACAACTTGGCGATGCTTCATTTATCTAAAGAACTCGCAACCATACACTGCGAAGTAGATTTGGGTAAATCATTAGAGTCCCTTGAAATTCCGGATTATAATGAACAAACGGAAGCACATCTAAGGAAACAAGGTTTGAACTCAGTCCTTAAACAATTGGCAACTGCAGACCTAATACCTGCTGCAAGGGGGAGTCTAGATGAAAGAATTATTGATCCGTTTAAGTGATAAAGTGATTGAAAATGCAGAACAGCTCGCTATGCTGATTACCAGGCAGCAGAACGATCGCTATCCGATCATGAAGAGGATGGAAGAAGAACTTTATCCAGCCCGTGTTGAACTAGTAAAGTTATATGCGAATGCATTGAAGTTAGAAGATGGAGAGCGAATTGAGCAATTGCAAAAATGGGGTCAAGAGGCAGGGACGCACTTTGCCAAAAAAGAAATTATCTCATTGGACATGATGCTGCGTGAAGTTCCTGAGTATCGCGCGTATATTGGAACCGTGTTAAAACACGAAGGAATTAACAGCGAGATCAGTTCAGAAGAGATGTATGAACTCACAACGGCACTCGATACAATTGTCAATGACGTCATCTATTACTTCAGTCTTCCTTTCGTCCATTACGAGAAAGAAATGCTGAAAATTTCACAAGCTGCGATTGCCGAACTATCTGTACCGATTGCATCCATAAATGATACGACAGCTATCCTTCCGCTAATTGGTGTCATGGATTTCAACAGAGGCACGGCGTTACAAGAGAAAGTGTTAAAGGAAGCAGTCCGTCTCAATCTTGAGTATTTGATTATCGATTTATCTGGACTTCAAACGACGGATACATTTGTTGCACAGCAATTATTCATTCTCTTTGAATCTTTGTCGTTAGTCGGGGCTGTTCCTGTAGTTAGCGGTGTTACACCTGCGATTGCACAAACGCTGGTCGGCCTCGGTCTCGACTTCGGTTCAATCAAAAGCTTTGCAACGTTAAAACAAGCAATTCAATATGTGGCATAACAAAAAGGACACTGAGTGAATCAGTGTCCTTTCAATTTGGACATCGGTGAAATTTTCACAAATGATAAAACTTCTTGGTTCTTCCGGTAGGACACAAAACGCACAGTGCTGGGAGAAGAAGGACTGCCGTTATCATGGATGGCAAGAATCACATCATCCGCTGTTTTTTCGTATCCAACAACAGGCACCCAGTGGTAGTCAAATTCATAGTGTCCACTCCATTTGAATGAAAACCATTTATCAAACTTCGCAGCAACGGGACGACCGTTTTCCAGTTCCCCTAATACTTCAGATAATGAACACTTCCGAACTTCCCATCCGTCACCCAGCAACTTAGTAAGCCTGTGAACGAAACGCCACGTGAATAACCCAATCCGTGTAGTCCCCAATAGTTTGTAAAGCTTATTAACAGGAACTCTGGAAATAGGGAGATTCAAATCGTGTAAGATTACAGAAGCGGTTACGGGACCGCATGCAGAGGATCTGAACTTCGGGTCTATGGTAGGGGCGAATTGTGATTTACCTTGTAACTCCTTAA
This sequence comes from Sporosarcina sp., assembly GCA_029257435.1. GTDB lineage: Bacteria > Bacillota > Bacilli > Bacillales_A > Planococcaceae > Sporosarcina. The sequence goes on from JARIBI010000082.1 coordinate 3,053, forward strand.
AAAACGGCATGACAAAATCCTCCTTACTTATGCTCTTGAAAAGGAAAGTCCTTTTTCATCCATAAGCACTTGCAATGCCGATTTGAAGTTTGCATAGGATTCTATTTCGGATGCCACTCCTGCGTTCACTAATTGACGGACAAATGGCGGAGTGAAGCCGACCATAATCGGACGAATGCCCATCAATTGCAGTTCGGACCGCATAAGCTGCAGTTCAAGAGACAACATTTCCAATCCTTCATCTTCAGCCAAGCGGATGCTTGAAAAGTCAAAAACGGCAGCTTCAGTACCCCGATGATCTCCTGCGTATTCTAGAACTTTAGACCGGACCTGTTCCATCCGTTCCTTATCTGTATATCCGACAATAGGAAGCAGGATCGTATTTTCAATAATAGACGTAATAATTGGAACGGATGTCTCTTTGATGATTTCTCTATACTCGGCGATAGTCGCTTTTAATTGTTCAATTTCTTCTTTAGGATTCATTCTGCACCTCTTAGTTTTTCTTTAACCTCTCTTTAAGTATAACTGATTTTCAAAAAAATACATTAAAATAACCGACTGCAAAGCAGCCGGTTGAATCGCAAGCACTGTTTAAATTGTCAAACCTTCAAGGAAGCGTGTTACTTGCTCTGGAGATTTGGCATTGGCACTGTGCAAGTGCGCTTTTTTCTCTCCGTTTTCAAAAATGAGTAAGCTTGGAATGCCCATCACATCATATTTTTCTGCAATTTCAGGAAGCACATCGCGGTCTACATCATACCAATCGTACTGGTCGTATTCTTCTGTAATCGGTCCGATGAACATGTCCATCACTCGACAGTCCGGGCACCATCCTGCTTGAAATTTAATAACTGAGCGTGATGGTTCGTTGATAATGTCATTGAATTGTTTTGCGGTTGTAATTGAATCCATATATATTCGACTCCTTTCATACCCTCAGTGTACAATGAAAAGCGCTTTCAGCCTATCAACTTGTTTCACGTGAAGGCAATCATTATTTTTTAGATTTAAATATTGCGAAAACGCTGGAAATAGTCTACACTTAGATTCATAGAAAAGGTTTCTATTTTTTTTACCCACAAAATGAATGAGCATTCATTCAAAAGCAAAGGGAGGATTTTCACGTGGCTTATCAAATTAAGAAAGCAGCTGTAATCGGATCTGGCGTGATGGGGTCTGGAATCGCTGCACACCTCGCCAATATTGGGATTCCTGTTCTTCTTCTGGACATTGTTCCGAACAAACTAACAGAAGACGAAGAGAAAAAAGGACTTACACTGGAGCACAAAGCAGTTCGGAATCGAGTGGTATCCGGATCCATTCAGAAACTGCTAAAACAAAAACCAGCACCGCTGACTTCTAAGAAAAACCTGGCTTTAATTGAAGCGGGGAACTTGGAAGATGACTTGGAAAAGTTGAAAGACGCGGATTGGATCATCGAAGTTATCGTTGAAAACTTGGACGTTAAAAAAGGCTTATATGAAAAAATCGACGCTGTTCGCAAACCCGGAACAATCGTCACTTCAAATACATCAGGAATTAGTATTGATGCAATGGCAGAAGGCCGCTCGGAAGACTTCCAAAAACATTTCCTAGGCACGCACTTCTTCAATCCGCCGCGTTACTTGAAATTGCTTGAAGTGATTCCGGCAAAAACAACTTCAGCTGAAGTAATCGAGTTCATGACTTCATTCGGCGAAGATCGGCTTGGTAAAGGGGTCGTTTTAGCTAAAGACACACCGAACTTCATCGCCAATCGAATTGGAACTTACGGTCTTCTCGTAACCGTTCGCGAAATGGAAAAACGCGGCTACACAGTCGGAGAAGTAGACTCCGTTACAGGTACTCTAATCGGCAGGCCGAAATCAGCAACGTTCCGTACGCTGGATGTCGTCGGATTGGATACGTTCATGCACGTTGCGAAGAACGTCTACGACAAGACTGAAGGGGAAGAGCAAGCGGTATTCGAACTCCCGGAATTCATGAAGAAAATGATCGACAATGGCTGGATCGGTGCAAAAGCGAAGCAAGGATTCTTTGTGAAAAAAGGCAAGGATATCTTCGAGATCGATTCGTCGACGCTTGAATACGGCCCAGTCAAGAAAATGAAAACGCCTTCAATTGAAATGGCGAAGCAGCAAAAAGGACTTGGCAATCGTGTGAAGTCATTAGTGTACGCAGAAGATCGCACAGGCGAGCTTCTCTGGAGCATATTAGCACCGACACTTCTTTACTCTGCTGACATGCATGGCAAAATCGCAGATACAATTGTATCTATTGATAATGCGATGAAATGGGGCTTCGGATGGCAGCAGGGGCCGTTTGAAGTATGGGATGCAATCGGAGTGAGTAAATCGGTTGAACGGATGAAAGAACAGGGAGAAATGATTCCATCATTCGCTCAAACTTTGCTCGATAAAGGATTCGAAACATTCTATAAAGAGGAAGACAACGAGCTTTTCTACTTTGACGGGGAAGGATACTCACCAGTACCAGTTAATGAGAAAGTAATCGACTTGAAACGCTATAAGAAAAAGCATGGCGTCATCAAGAAGAATTCAGGCGCAAGCTTGATCGACATGGGAGACGGAATTGCACTTCTTGAATTCCATTCACAATCTAATGCGATTGGCCTCGACATTATGCAGATGATCAACTTTGCGGTGGATGAAGTCGAGAAGAATTACAAAGGTCTCGTCATCGGTAACCAAGGAAAGAACTTCTGTGTCGGTGCAAACCTTGGAATGATTTTGATGGAAGCGCAGGATGATAACATCTTCGAACTCGATTTTGTTGTGCGTACGTTCCAGAACGCCATGATGAAAATCAAGTATTCCACAAAACCGGTCGTTGCAGCGCCGTTCCAAATGACGCTGGGCGGCGGAGCAGAAGTCTGCTTGCCGGCGGCTCATATCCAAGCTTCCATGGAAACGTATATCGGGCTTGTTGAGGCCGGTGTTGGACTCATTCCTGGCGGCGGTGGAAACGTCGGTCTGTACTTGAAACACTTAAAAGGATTGCCGAATGGCGTTCAAGTGGACTACCAAAACATCGCGAACAACGTATTCGAATCGATTGCAATGGCGAAAGTGTCGACTTCCGCTGATGAAGCGCGTGAAAACAACTTCCTCGATTTCGCAGACGGCGTTAGCGTCAACGCGGATCATCTATTATATGATGCAAAACAAGCAGCACTATCGCTTTATGACAATGGCTATCAAGCGCCAAAGCATGAGAAATTCCCGGTAGTTGGTGAAACCGGCTATGCAACATTATTACTCGGTGCAGAAGGCATGCGTTTGTCAGGGTTCATCAGTGATCATGATATGAAGATTGCGAAGAAACTCGCATACGTATTGGCTGGGGGCAAACTGCCATACGGCACACTAGTCGATGAGCAGTACTTGCTGGACTTAGAGCGGGAAGCGTTCTTAAGCCTGGTAGCAGAGCCAAAGTCACAAGCACGTATGCAGCACATGCTTGTTAAAGGCAAACCATTGCGTAACTGATGAATCAGAACTTTTAGAGGAGGAAATACAATGCGTGAAGCAGTAATCGTAGCGGGTTCCCGCACACCGGTCGGTAAGGCAGGCAGAGGATCGCTTGCGACAGTCCGACCAGATGATCTAGGAGCTCTTACTATAAAAGAAACACTAAAACGCGCAGGAGGTTATGACGGTCCGATTGAAGATCTGATCATCGGCTGCGCAATGCCGGAAGCAGAACAAGGCATGAATATGGCGCGTAATATTGGTGCACTGGCAGGATTGCCAGACACGACACCAGCAATTACGATCAACCGTTTTTGTTCATCAGGACTTCAGTCTATTGCCTATGCAGCAGAACGTATTATGCTCGGTCACTCTGAAGCCATCCTGGCAGGTGGTGCAGAATCTATGAGTATGGTTCCAATGATGGGCAATACGGTTCGCCCGAATGCAAAGCTTGCAGAGGAAGCACCTGAGTATTACATGGGAATGGGGCATACTGCCGAGCAAGTTGCCGTAAAATATGGAATTAGCCGTGACGACCAAGATGCGTTTGCGGTTGAATCTCACCGTCGTGCAGCAGCGGCGATTGACGCTGGTAAGTTCGATGACGAGATTGTGCCGGTTGAATTCACTAAAGGATATGTCGACAGCAATGGAAAATTTGCAGAGAAAAAAGAGACGTTTTCAATGGATGAAGGCGTGCGTCGCGGCACGACTACTGAAATCCTGGCGAAACTGCGTCCTGCATTCTCCGTGACAGGAACCGTTACTGCCGGTAATGCTTCACAAACATCTGACGGTGCAGCATCTGTACTCGTTATGGATCGTGAAAAAGCTGTGGCAGAAGGGCTTACGCCAATCGCGAAGTTCCGTTCGTTTGCAGTAGCAGGCGTTCCTCCTGAAATTATGGGAATCGGGCCGATCGCAGCTATTCCGAAAGCGTTGAAAATTGCTGGATTATCGATTGAAGATATTGACGTATGGGAATTGAACGAAGCATTCGCATCGCAATCCCTTCAAGTTATCCGTGAACTGAAGCTGGACACAAGCAAAGTGAATGTGAATGGCGGCGCAATAGCTCTCGGTCACCCACTTGGTGCTACCGGTACGATTTTGACCGTACGTATGATGAGTGAACTGAAGCGTCAAGGCAAGCAATTCGGTGTCGTTACGATGTGTATCGGCGGTGGAATGGGCGCAGCTGGCGTGTTTGAATTACTGTAAGCAAACTAGGAACGTAAAATAGAGGAGGAACTAGAAATGACTGAGACTACGACAAATGAGCTAATTAAAGGCGGAGCGTTTTTAACTGAAGACATTACACCGGATCGCGTATTCACGCCCGAAGATTTTTCTGACGAGCAAAAGATGATCGCGAAAACTGCGGAAGACTACGTGAAAAACGAAGTGCTTCCAGTTGTGGATAAATTGGAAAACCATGAGTTCGAGCATTCCGTAAAACTTCTTAAATCTGCTGGGGATCTGGGTCTTCTAGGCGCAGACGTTCCTGAAGAATATGACGGTCTTGGGTTGGATAAAATCTCATCTGCTTTGATCTCGGAAAAACTTTCAGTAGCAGGCGGATTCTCGATCACTCACGGTGCACACGTTGGAATCGGTACGCTTCCAATCGTATTGTTCGGTAACGAAGAGCAAAAGAAGAAGTACTTACCGAACTCTGTAGCAGGTGATAAAATCTCTGCATATGCATTAACTGAGCCAGGTTCAGGTTCAGATGCTCTTGGAGCGAAGACGACTGCAAAAATGAACGCAGCGGGTACTCACTACGTATTGAATGGAGAAAAGCAATGGATTACGAACGCCGGATTTGCTGACGTTTTCGTTGTCTATGCGAAAATCGATGGCGATAAGTTTTCTGCATTCATCGTAGAACGCGAATTCCCTGGCGTTTCTGTTGGGGCGGAAGAGAAAAAGATGGGTATCAAGTCTTCATCTACACGTACATTGATCTTGTCTGACGCTGAAGTTCCTGTTGAGAACTTGCTTGGTGAAGTGGGCCGCGGCCATATTATCGCATTCAACATTTTGAACATTGGCCGTTACAAGCTCGGAGTCGGTACAGTAGGCGGATCGAAGCGTGCGCTTGAACTTGCGATTTCGTATTCAAATGAGCGTAAGCAGTTCAATACACCGATTTCATCGTTCAACTTGACGAAAGAAAAGATTGCAACGATGGCGTCCCAGCTATATGCAACGGAAAGCTTGATTTACCGTACAGTCGGTTACTTTGAGCAGCGTCAAAGCCAGATGACTGCTGAACAGCAAAAAGACGGAAAAGCGATTGCAGCGGCTATTGCTGAGTATGCAATTGAATGTTCCATCAACAAAGTTGTTGGTTCTGAGACACTCGACTATATTGTTGACGAAGCCGTTCAATTACACGGCGGATATGGCTTCATGGCTGAATACGAAGTGGAGCGCGCATACCGCGATTCACGTATCAACCGGATCTTCGAAGGCACAAACGAAATTAACCGCATGATCGTTCCGGGAACATTCATGAAGAAAGCTCTGAAAGGCGAGTTGCCATTACTGCAACAAGCTCAAGCACTTCAAGAAGAGCTTCTCATGATGATGCCGGAAGAAATTGGCGATGCACCGCTTGAGCAAGAAAAAGTTCTAGTGAAAAATGCGAAGAAAATCGGTTTGCTGGCTGCTGGATTAGCTGCACAGCGTTACGGTACGAAGCTAGAAGAAGAACAAGAAGTCCTTGTAAACATTGCGGATATTGCGAACAATATCTTTGCAATGGAATCTGCACTTCTTCGTACTGAAAAAGCAGTGGCGAAAAACGGTGCAGAAAAAGAGCAGCAAAAAATCTTGTACACAGAGATCTTCTGTCAAGAAGCATTCGCTGCAATCGAGCGCGATGCGAAAGAAACGCTTTACGCTGCAGTGGACGGAGATAATCAGCGCATGATGATTTCCGCATTGCGCAAGTTGACTCGTTCGAACCCTTATAACGTAATCGCGAAGAAACGTGAAGCATCTGTTAAGCTGATCGATGCTGCGAAGTATGTGGTTTAATTCATAACTTTTGTACACTCCCATCCAGACTGCAATTCTGTAGTCTGGATGTTTTTGTGGTAAAATGGAACCAATGGGGGTGACTGTATTGGGACTGCACTTTTATGGCTATCCAAAATGTACAACATGTAAAAAGGCTGAAAAGTGGCTGAAAGAAAACGGAATTCCTTACGAGGCGTCGAACATCGCTGAACAGCCGCCGGGTGAACAAGCATTGAAAGAAATCATTACAAGTTCACAGTTGCCGTTGAAGAAGTTCTTCAATACGAGCGGCATGAAATATCGTGAACTCGGTTTAAAGGACAAGCTTGCGACTATGAGTGAGGATGACCAGATTAAATTGCTGGCATCTGACGGCATGCTTATTAAGCGTCCTCTAATGACAGATGGGAAAACGACCACAGTAGGTTTCAATGAAGAGACTTTCGCAGAAACGTGGCAGGCTTAACTTCATTTCTTGTCTTTCAAAGGTACCTGTGGCAAAATAGAATTAGACATATAAATTAACTGTTGGAGGGGTAAAGAATGAGCACACCACAAGGTTTGAAGTATTCTGAAGAGCACGAATGGGTTAAAGAAGAAGACGGTAAATACCGAATTGGTATTACACACTTTGCACAATCTGAGCTTGGTGATATCGTGTTCGTTGAATTGCCATCAGTTGGCGACGAATTAAAATCAGACGAGCCATTCGGCAGTGTTGAATCTGTAAAAACAGTTTCAGAACTATATGCACCAATCAGCGGTAAAGTCGTTGAAGTAAACGAAGATTTAGAGGACAGCCCCGAGCTAGTCAACGAATCTCCTTATGAGGGTGCTTGGATGGTCGTTGTGGAAGCAACGAAGCCAGCTGAACTCGAAGAGCTTATGACACCTGAAGACTACGACAAAATGACTGTCGGAGAATAAAACCTCAAGACGCCGATGATCCGGCGTCTTTTATATTTTCTTTTGAAGTAAAGTGTTAACAGTGTTGATTTACGTTTTAGGCGGACGCGAGCCTACAGGAAGTAGGTCATGCAACCGTTGCGGCAGGACGCCGCCTACTTAGGTTGTTTCCTTGAACTTCCCCCAGGAGCCGCCGCCTACCACTTCAACCAACGGATTTTTTGTATCTAGTGACGTCATCAACAGCAATCTAGATTTATAAGAGATCTTGAGTCCCTATATGCTATTTTTAGAGTGAAGGTGATAGGTATGAATGAGTGGTCATATAGTGAGTGGAAAGAACTCGCTGATCGAGAAGAGCTGGCGGCGTTCTATTTGTATACACCGCTATGCGGAACGTGTGCAGTGGCCAGCAAAATATTGAATGTCGTTACAGAATTGAAGCCTGATGTTCCAATTGGAAAAGCCAATTTGAACTATGTTGAAGAACTTGCAGCAGAATACCGGATTGAAAGCGTTCCGTGCTTGCTCATTAAGCGAAAGGGAAAGTTACTTGAGAAAGTCTATGCCTTTCAATCGGTTCAAAATATTCTCGAAAAGCTTAGTTGACACTCCTAAATCGCTGTGGTATAACTAATAGCAACCAATTGAATAACTGACTCTTATACAGAGAGGTGGAGGGGAGTACCCTGCGAAGCCCGGCAACCGTCAATAAACTTGAAATGGTGCCAAGTCACACAAAGCATTAGCTTTGAAAGATGAGAGATCGGATGAACGCCATGAATTTTAATGCGTACGCCTTTCTGTGAATCTGCAGGAAGGCGTTTTTATTTTTAATTGCAAACAATCATGGACAGAATGAAAAGCAGTGAGGTGGGTGTCGAATGATTCAATTATCAAATGTCAACAAACGATTTGGGACCTCAAGCACTGCGATTACTGCAGTTGACGGAGTTAACCTTACAATTGAAGAAGGAAAGATATACGGCATTATCGGTTACAGCGGTGCCGGGAAAAGTACATTGATCCGGTTGCTGAACGGACTGGAACAGCCAACAGACGGATCGGTCGAAGTCAATGGACGTAAGATCTCCTCCATCGGCGGAAAAGAACTCCGCCACGCCCGTCAAAAAATCAGTATGATCTTTCAGCATTTCAACTTACTTTGGTCCCGTACTGTTAAAGAAAACATCATTTTTCCGTTAGAAATAGCAGGTGTTAACAAAGCAGAGCGAGAGAAAAAAGCATCTGAACTGATAGAACTTGTAGGGTTAGCAGGACGTGAAAATGCTTATCCATCGCAATTATCAGGCGGCCAGAAACAGCGTGTCGGGATTGCCCGGGCACTAGCAAACGACCCAGAAGTACTTTTATGTGATGAAGCCACATCAGCACTTGATCCAGAAACGACGGACGCAATACTAGACTTGCTGACAAGCATTAATGAACGTCTCGGATTGACAATTGTCCTCATCACGCATGAAATGCATGTCATCCGTAAAATCTGTCATGAGGTCGCTGTAATGGAAGCAGGACGCGTTGTAGAAACAGGAGACGTACTGCAGCTCTTCCAGTCTCCTAAAGAACCGATTACCAAACGATTCGTTTCACAAGTGACGGAACCGGAAGATGCGAAGAGAGTGATGTCGCTCATGCGTCAGGATTATCCGGACGGCACGCTTGTCAAACTGGCATTTGTCGGAGAACGTACTGAGCAGCCTGTACTCGCCAGTTTAATAAGAGAGTTTCCAGTGGATGTTAGCATTCTTCAAGGGAACATCTCGCAAACTCGCGGCGGTGCATACGGGACGCTGATTTTACAACTGACAGGTGACCGCGAAGCCATTACAAATGCGATTCAATACTTACATGAACAAGGTGTACAGACGGAGGTGTTTGAGAAATGATTGAAACCTATTTCCCGAACGTCGACTGGGCAAAAATGTGGGATGCAACTGTAGAAACCCTTTATATGACCGCAGTCTCCACCGTATTCACATTCATTATCGGACTCGCACTTGGAATTCTTTTGTTCCTAACTGCACCTGGTCATATATGGGCAAACAAACTCGTGAATTTGCTAACTGGCTCGATCGTTAATATCTTTCGGTCGATTCCATTTATCATTTTGATCATCCTGCTTATTCCTTTCACGAAATTCTTAATCGGAACAATCCGCGGACCGGAAGCAGCAATGCCGGCATTGATCATAGGTGCTGCACCCTTTTACGGACGGATGGTCTTGATTGCGCTGACTGAAATCGATAAAGGTGTACTCGAGGCAGCACGCTCGATGGGAGCAAAAACCTCTACCATCATCTTTAAAGTATTATTGCCAGAATCGATGCCCGCTTTAATCTCAGGGATTACAGTTACTGCGATTGCGCTGGTAGGCTACACCGCAATGGCAGGAATTATCGGTGCCGGAGGGCTTGGAACACTGGCGTTCCTAGACGGATTCCAGCGAAGCCGTGAAGACGTTACTCTCGTTTCAACCGTCTTAATCCTAGTCGTCGTCTTCATTCTGCAATTCGCAGGAGACTTCGCTGTCAAAAGATTAGACAAACGATAACAATGGTAAAAACAGGCGTGCCTGTCTACTATATAAAGATTACATTATTAGCGGTTATTAAAGAGGAATAGCCCGTTGATTGAAGCAGAAGGCGGAGACTCCGAAGGGATTAGCGAAGATTGAAGACCCCGCAGTGAGCAGAGCGAGCGAGGAGGCTGAAATCAAGCCCCTCGGAAAGCTTCCGCCAGGCGCGTAAATCAACGCCGTGAATGATCATAGTCAAAAAACAGAAAAGGGAAGTGGAATGGATGAAAAAGTTTTTAACTGGAATTTTACTAGCGGTACTTGTATTAGCACTTGCAGCATGCGGGGCCAAAGACGACAAAAACGGAAGCGCAAGCGGTTCTGATGAAGACTCGAAAGTCATCAAAGTTGGCGCTTCAAACGTTCCACACGCAGAAATCCTAGAAGAAGCAAAGCCATTGTTAAAAGAAAAAGGCTATGACTTAGAAATCGAACCGTACCAGGACTACGTACTTCCGAACCAAGACCTGGACTCGGGTGACTTGGACGCGAACTACTTCCAGCACATTCCTTACATGGAAACACAAATCGCAGACCACGGATATGACTTCACAAACGCAGGCAGCATTCATATCGAGCCTATCGGTGTCTATTCTAAGAAATACAAATCACTGGACGAACTTCCTGAAGGCGCTGCAATCCTAATCAGTAACTCAGTCGCAGACCACGGCCGTGTTCTTGCAATGCTTGAAGCAGAAGGTCTTATCAAGCTAAAAGACGGTGTGGATAAAACAAAAGCTGAAGTGAAAGACATTGAGGATAATCCAAAAAACATTCAATTCGATGCGAACTACGAAGCAGCACTTCTTCCGCAAATGTATACTAGTGAAGAAGGCGATGCGGTTCTCATCAACTCAAACTATGCAATTGACGCAGGCATCAACCCGATGAAAGATTCCATTGCACTTGAAGAATCAGATTCTCCGTACGTAAACATTATCGCAGTCAATACAGGTGACGAAGACAAACCAGCGATTAAAGCACTTGTTGAAGTCCTGACTTCGAAAGAAATCCAAGACTTCATCCTCGATAATTGGAAAGGGTCCGTTGTACCTGTCACTAAATAATAGAAGAAACCTCTCATTTTCTTTCGAGATGAGAGGTTTTTCAATTGGAAAATGTTCATAAAGATTCATACTTTTTTAAAGCGTTTTCATGTATGATGGAAAGAGTTTTACTAATTCAACGCACGAAAGGAGTTTGGAACGTGAAATTAAAAATAGGACTGATTTGGCGTATTGTTATAGCAATCGCTCTCGCAGTAGGGCTTGGTTACTTAACACCTATGATTGGCGAAGGGTTTGCAAAAGGCTTCACTCGCTTATTCGCGACATTTAACATGATCTTCGGAGGATTCCTTAACTTTGTAGTGCCATTAATTATTTTGGCATTCATCGCACCGGGAATTGCAAAACTTGGTAAAGGGTCTGGGAAGCTGCTTGGTCTTGCGACATTATTTGCATATACGTCAACAATCATCGCAGGAATTCTTGCATTCTTTGCAGCAACCAGCATACTGCCGGGATACATAAGCGGGTTAGGCAGCAAATCGATTGAAAACGCAAAAGAGGCAGCTACTGCTTTCTTTGAACTGGAATTGACACCTCTTATGGGGGTCATGACGGCATTGCTTCTCGCATTTGTTTTAGGGATTGGAATGGCCGCAATTGGCAGCAAAACAATGCTTAACATGTTTGAAGAATTGAATGTAATTATTGAAAAAGTAATTTCGGTCATCATTATTCCTCTTTTACCAATCCATATTTTCGGGATTTTCTTAAATATGACCTATACTGGCGAAGTGGCAAAAGTACTTTCGATTTTCATTTTCGTCTTTGTGATGATCATCATTCTTCATTTGATCATGCTGACATTGCAATACACAGTTGCAGGGGCAGTATCGCAGCGGAACCCGTTCCGTCTGATGAAGATTATGGCTCCCGCTTATTTCACTGCGGTGGGTACTCAATCTTCAGCTGCAACGATTCCAGTAACGCTGCGTCAAGCGAAGCAAACAGGTGCATCTGCACGAGTAACGGACTTTACAATTCCGTTGTTTGCAACCATTCACTTATCAGGCAGCACCATTACACTTGTATCTTGTTCAATCGGTGTCATGCTCATGAACGATATGCCAATTAGCTTCGTTGCCTATCTTGGCTTCATCTTCATGTTAGGAATTACAATGATCGCGGCGCCAGGAGTGCCAGGCGGAGCGGTAGTTGCAGCAACAGGTCTATTGTCTTCAATGCTAGGCTTTGACGAATCTATGGTTGCGCTCATGATTGCCTTATACATGGCACAAGACAGCTTCGGAACTGCAACCAACGTTACAGGCGACGGGGCACTTGCCATCGTGGTCGACAGTTTTTCGAAAGACGGCACATCTGCAAAACTATCTAAATAAGCAAACGTTCATTAGCAGCGCGTCTATCTTCTATTACTTTAGAGGATGGCGCGCTTTTTGTTTCTATAAAGAATGAAAGAGTAGATGAGAATATCTATGTTTAATAAACTAAATCAGTAGATAGAGATTGTGAACAGGTCGTGATAAATTCTCATTGACAAAACATCAATTGAAAATGAAAGTAAGTGGAAAAAACCGAGTAAATGGAAGGTTTCTTTAATGAATTATAATCATTCTTAATGATTTGCAAGTACTACGTATATAGGATAAGATTAGAATGATGATAAATAGAAGATGATAAAAGTTCATCTTAAGCATACTGGAGGTATTGGAATGGCTACTTTGGAAATCAAAGATCTTCATGTTTCAATCGAAGACAAAGAAATACTTAAAGGTGTCAATTTAACAATCAACACAAATGAAATCCATGCAATCATGGGACCGAACGGAACAGGTAAATCTACGCTCGCGTCTGCAATCATGGGTCATCCAAAATACGAAGTAACATCAGGTTCTGTTCTTCTTGATGGAAAAGAAGTTCTTGAAATGGAAGTGGACGAACGTGCGAAAGCCGGATTGTTCCTAGGCATGCAATACCCAAGTGAAATCACAGGCGTAACAAACGCTGACTTCCTTCGCTCGGGCATTAACGCACGACGCGAAGAAGGTGACGAAATTTCACTGATGAAGTTCATCCGTGAACTCGACAGCAAGATGGAAGTTCTTGAAATGGACGAAGATATGGCAACTCGCTATCTGAACGAAGGATTCTCAGGCGGAGAGAAAAAGCGTAACGAAATTCTTCAGCTTATGATGTTGAAGCCTAAGTTCGCAATCCTGGATGAAATCGACTCCGGTCTTGATATCGATGCGCTGCGTATCGTTTCAACTGGCATCAACGAAATGCGCGGCGAAAACTTCGGCTGCCTAATCATTACTCACTATCAGCGTTTGTTAAACTACATCACACCTGATCACGTACACGTAATGATGCAAGGCCGCGTGGTGAAATCTGGCGGAGAAGAACTTGCTCGTAAACTGGAAGAACAAGGCTACGACTGGATTAAAGAAGAGTTAGGTATCGAAGAAGAGACGGTTGAACAAGAAGCGTAAGAGGGAGGACGATTGAACATGACGGTTGAAACTAAATTGGCATTGACCGGAGAAGACGTCCGCTCTTATTCCGCAACTACGGGGGAAGCGAGCTGGTTAACCGATCTCCGCTTGGAAGCACTAAACAAAGTAGAGTCACTTCCAATGCCGAAACCAGACAAAACTAAAATTGATAAATGGAATTTCACTGAGTTCCCTGTACATGCTGTTGAAAGCACTGTATACGAGAACCTTAGCCAACTTCCAGACGATGCGAAATCATTAGTTGACGCAGAAAACCAAAAAAATATTTATGTTCAGCATAACAACACACCTGCTTATTTATCGCTATCGGATGAATTGAAAGAGCAAGGCGTTATTTTGACAGATATTTTCACGGCTTCTCGTGAACATAGCGATCTTGTAAAGAAATATTTCATGACGGATGGCGTTAAAGTGGACGAGCACCGCCTCACTGCATTCCACGCAGCACTCATGAATGGCGGCGTATTTGTATACGTGCCAAAAAACGTAGAAGTGAAACAGCCGATCCAAGTGTTGTTTTTACATGACGATGCACAAGCATCTCTTTTCAACCACGTAATTGTAGTGGCTGAAGCGAATAGTGCTGTCACTTACGTTGAGAACTATCTTTCTACAGTTCCTCACGCTGAAGGACTTGCAAATATTATTTCTGAAGTATTCACAGGTGATAATGCTGTCGTTACTTATGGCGCAGTGGATGTACTTGCTGAAGGATTTACAACGTATGTAAACCGTCGTGGAATCGCAGGCCGTGATAGCCGCATAGACTGGGCACTTGGCTTGATGAATGACAGCGACACGATTTCAGACAACTTGACTCACTTGGTTGGAAACGGCTCACGCTGTGACATGAAATCTGTTGTAGTTGGACGCGGTTCACAAAAACAAAACTTCACTTCTGAAATTGTCCACTGGGGACTTGATACAGAAGGTCACATTTTAAAACACGGCGTTATGAAAGATGCTGCTTCCTCTATCTTTAACGGTATTGGTAAAATTGAAAAAGGTGCAACACGTTCAAATGCGGAGCAAGAGTCAAGAGTACTGATGCTTAGTGAAAAAGCGCGTGGAGATGCCAACCCCATTTTACTTATCGATGAAGACGATGTAACAGCAGGTCACGCCGCTTCAGTTGGACGCGTAGATCCGCTTCAGTTGTTCTACTTGATGAGCCGCGGGATTTCGAAGCAGGAAGCAGAACGCCTTGTCATCCATGGTTTCCTTGAGCCGGTTGTCAGCAAATTGCCGATCGAAGGCGTCAAGAAACAGTTGACGGAGGTCATTGAAAGGAAAGTGCGCTGATGCTGAACAAAGACATTCGCAACGATTTTCCAATACTCGACCAAGAAGTAAACGGTTATCCTCTTGTATACCTTGACAGCGCGGCAACTTCACAGAAGCCGCGTCAAGTGATTGAGGCGCTGGCTAACTACTATCAAAATGACAATGCGAACGTTCACCGAGGTGTTCACACACTTGGGAATCGAGCGACTGAAGGTTATGAAGGTGCACGGGAAACTGTGCGTAAGTTCTTGAACGCTTCATCAACCGAAGAAATCATCTTTACTCGCGGAACGACGACTGCTTTGAATTTAGTTGCTCAAAGCTATGGCCGTGCAAACATCGGTGAAGGTGATGAAATTCTTATCACATATATGGAGCATCACTCGAATATCATTCCTTGGCAGCAGCTGACAAAAGCGACTGGGGCTGTCTTGAAATACATCGATCTTGAAGAGGATGGAACGCTGTCACTTGAAAAAGTGAGCGATGCCATGACAGATCGGACAAAGATTGTTTCGATGATGTATGTCTCCAACGTTTTGGGAACGATGAATCCAATTAAAGAAATCACAGAAATTGCTCATGCGCACAATGCAATCATGGTGGTAGATGCAGCTCAAGCCGCACCTCACCTAAAGCTGGATGTACAAGACTTAGACTGTGATTTCCTCGCGTTTTCTGGACATAAACTGTGCGGTCCAACAGGCATCGGTGCGCTATACGGTAAAAAAGCGCTGCTGAATGAAATGGAGCCTGTTGAATTCGGCGGTGAGATGATCGACTTCGTAGGACTTTATGATTCAACGTGGAAAGAGCTGCCTTGGAAATTCGAAGGCGGAACACCCATCATTGCCGGTGCAATCGGAATGGCTGCTGCCATCGATTATATTGAATCCGTTGGACTCGATAACATCGAGAAGCATGAGCACGAACTGGTTGCCTATGCAATGGAACAAATGAAGACTGTTGAAGGTCTTGAAATCTATGGCCCGCGGGATTCAAGCAAGCGTGCAGGCATTGTTACTTTCAATCTTGATGGTGTTCATCCACACGATTTAGCAACTGTGCTAGATATGAATGGTGTTGCAGTCCGTGCCGGACACCATTGCTGCCAGCCTCTTATGAAATGGCTGGATGTATCTGCAACAGCACGTGCCAGCTTCTATCTCTACAACACGAAAGAAGATGTGGACCGTCTTGTTGAAGGCCTTCGCATGGCAAAGGAGTATTTTCAATAATGGGAAACGAAAAACTGGATCAGCTGTATCGCTCGGTCATTATGGATCATTATAAAACTCCTCGCAACAAAGGAGTCCTTGAAAGCAGCAACGTTACAATTGATATGAATAACCCAACTTGTGGAGATGTAATTCACCTAACGTTGCAAGTTGAAGACAACATCGTGAAAGATGCTAAGTTTGAAGGAGAAGGATGTTCAATTTCCATGGCATCCGCCTCTATGATGACGCAACTTATCAAAGGAAAGAATACAGAAGATGCAGTCACTGCAGCTCATGCCTTTTCAGATATGATGTTGGGTAAAGATATCGATGATTCTATGGATTTTGGTGATATTGAAGCGTTGACAGGGGTCGCTAAATTCCCTGCACGTATAAAATGTGCAACTCTGCCATGGAAAGCAATGGAGAAAGGAATCGCGAGCGATTCCGAATAATTGAACGAAGGAGGACTATCAAATGGCTAAAAAGATGCCTGAAATTGGCGATTACAAATACGGTTTCCATGACAAAGATGTATCCGTATTCCGTTCTGAACGTGGATTGACAAAAGAAATTGTTGAAGAAATCTCACGTATGAAAGAAGAACCGGAATGGATGTTGAATTACCGTTTGAAGTCTTTGGACTTGTTCTACAGCAAGCCAATGCCACAGTGGGGCGGAGACTTGAATTCGTTGAACTTCGATGAAATTACGTACTACGTAAAACCATCAGAAGCAACAGAAACTTCATGGGATGAAGTACCAGAAGAAATCAAACGTACGTTTGACAAACTTGGTATTCCTGAAGCGGAACAAAAATATCTTGCAGGTGTATCTGCACAGTATGAGTCAGAAGTGGTTTACCACAACATGAAACAAGAACTTACGGATTTAGGAATTGTATTTAAGGATACAGATTCTGCACTTCGTGAAAATGAAGAACTGTTCAAGAAACACTTTGGTACAGTAATTCCGAACTCTGATAACAAATTTGCTGCACTCAACTCAGCGGTTTGGTCAGGCGGATCTTTCATCTATGTTCCTCCTGGCGTTAAAGTGGAAACTCCGCTTCAAGCGTATTTCCGTATCAACTCAGAGAACATGGGACAATTCGAGCGTACGCTTATCATCGTAGACGAAGGCGCAAGCGTTCACTACGTAGAGGGCTGTACAGCTCCAGTTTATACAACAAACTCACTTCACAGTGCAGTAGTTGAAATCATCATTAAAAAAGACGCATACTGCCGTTACACAACGATTCAAAACTGGGCGAACAACGTATACAACCTTGTTACGAAGCGTGCGGTATGTGATGCGAATGCAACAATGGAATGGATCGATGGCAACATTGGTTCGAAGTTGACGATGAAATACCCTGCTGTCATCCTTAAAGGTGAAGGCGCGCGTGGTATGACATTGTCAATTGCCATTGCAGGTAAAGGACAGCACCAAGATGCGGGTGCAAAAATGATGCACTTGGCTCCGAATACATCTTCTACGATTGTATCGAAGTCCATTTCACAGCATGGTGGTAAAGTAACGTACCGCGGAATCGTTCACTTCGGACGTAAAGCGGAAGGCGCACGCGCCAACATCGAATGTGACACGCTTATCATGGATGACAAATCGACATCTGATACGATTCCATACAACGAAATCCTAAACGACAACATTTCACTTGAACACGAAGCAAAAGTTTCCAAAGTCTCTGAAGAGCAGCTCTTCTACTTGATGAGCCGCGGTATTTCAGAACAAGAAGCGACTGAAATGATCGTTATGGGCTTCATCGAACCATTCACAAAAGAACTTCCAATGGAATATGCCGTTGAAATGAA
>JARIBI010000088.1 GCA_029257435.1 Sporosarcina sp.
TAATGGGTTCAAAGTGTACGGGGAAGATGGCGGTCAGCTTCCTCCGGAGAAAGTGTCTTCCATCATTCATCATATGGAAGGAATCGATGATATCTTTTCAATCCAGGCTCATGAGGAATCAGTAATCGAAGGGAATGGATTGCTAACGGTACTAACGTCGGGAATGGATGAATTGTATCAGAAACAACTAAAATCACTTCGATTCGGAGAGTTTCCGCGAGATGACGTTAAAATCGTCTATACGCCAATTCATGGAACAGGGAATGTACCTGTTCAGCAAGCGCTGAGAAACTTTGGCTACGAAGGTGTATCTGTCGTTCCTGAACAAGAACAGCCTGACCCGGAGTTTCCAACGGTTCCGTACCCGAATCCTGAAGAAGAAGAGACTTTCCGGCTTGCAATCCAGCTTGGCGCAAAACTAGATGCAGATTTACTGCTGGCAACGGATCCGGATGCAGATCGTTTAGGGGCAGCAATTGCATTGCCAACGAGCGGGTATGATCTGTTAACAGGTAACCAGCTAGGGGTACTGCTGCTGAACTATTTGCTGGAACAACGGAAAGAAGCAGGAACGCTTCCTCATAATGGAGTTTTGCTGAAAACGATTGTCACGTCAGAAATGGGACGCGCTATTGCAAGTGAGTATGGTGTTGAAACAGTCGATACGCTAACCGGTTTCAAATACATTGCTGAGAAGATTGAAGAGTACAACAACACGAATGAATATGAGTTCTTATTCGGCTATGAAGAAAGTTACGGGTATTTAATCGGAGATTTTGTGAGAGATAAAGACGCCGTTCAAGCTGCGGTTCTCACTGCAGAGGCTGCCGCGTATTACAAGAGTCAAGGAAGTTCATTGCACGCAGAACTGCAAAAGCTTTACAAGAAAGTCGGTTATTACAGGGAATCACTTCAGTCCATCACGATTCCGGGGAAAGAGGGAGCAGAAAAGATTGATAACCTGATGGCTTCCTTTAGAAAAAATCCCCCAACTGAACTGGCAGGCTTGAAAGTGAAGACAATAGAGGACTACGAAACAGGTACAATACATTCTATTGATGGAACGAATTTAAAAACATCCCTTCCAAAATCCAACGTTTTGAAATTCCGATTAGAGAACGAATCATGGTGCTGCGTCCGCCCTTCAGGAACAGAACCGAAATGCAAATTCTATATTGGAGTTCGCGGGGACAGCGGAATGGATGCCTTCAACAAATGTGATGCGCTCGAAGAGTCCATTATGTCATTGGCAGAGTCGTTAACATAAATGAAAAAGGATTACGTGTTAAGCGTAATCCTTTTTATTGTTGTGAAAGGGAATATCTTCATTAGACTTCTTGGAAGCGGATCTACACTTTCAGTCCATGAAACTATGCAAATTAGTTTCTATTTCAAAGAGAGTGTTGTATATTAATCTACGAAACAATTTTGTGAAAAAGTAATGTTTCTGGAATATTTTATTTCCAAATGCAATGTTTGCCACTACCATTGCGGCGGGTATTGACTTACAATAGAAATCTATTCTGCTTTCTATGAATAGATTCTAATTTTCAGTTTGAGAGGAAGATTTATTAATGAAAAAGTCTAATAATTACTCTAAATTTGTTGCTACGGCAGCTACAGCTACACTTGTTGCAACTGCAGTAGTACCAGCAGCATCTGCACAAGAAATGAAATTTACGGATGTCGGCGATCGTTATGCAGACGCTGTAAACTACTTAGTAGAAAACAATATTACGCAAGGTCTTACTGAAACTAAATTCGGTACACAATCAAATATTAAACGTGTAGACGTTGCAGTACTCATCGCTAAAGCAACACTAACTGAAGATGAAATCACGAATGCACCTGCTTCAACTTTCGGTGATGTACCAGCGCGTGCAACTAAATATGTAAGTGCATTAAAAGCAAAAGGCATCATCAATGGTAAAACAGCTACATCATTCGGTTCTGATCTATCAATTACACGCGGTGAAGCTGCAATCATGCTTTCAAAAGCTTACGAGATTGAAGGCGACACAGCAAACGTGAAATTCGGCGACGTGGGTACACGTTACAAAGACGCAGTAGCAGCACTTGTCGACAACAAAATCACTACTGGTAAGACGGACTCTAGCTTCGGAACAGCACTATCTATTACACGCGGTGAGCTAGCAATCTTCTTACACAGATTAGAGACTCTCGACGCGACACCAGCTCCAGAACCTGAATACAAAGTAGACAGCGTTGAAGCTATCAGCGGTACACAAGTACAAGTGAAATTCACTGAAGCTGTTAATCCTGCTACATTGTTCGAAAATGGCAAGATGGGCGTTTTAAAAGAAGGCGTTTTAACAATGTCGCCGGTAGGTGGAGAGACAACTCCAGTTTCTGTCACTGGAGGCAACCTGACTGAAGATGGTAAAACGTTGACGTTGACAACTAGTGCAGTTGCAAAAGGCCAATATGCCTTGGTCATAGATACGTTGAAAACAAACGAAGGAAAAGAAATTGAAAAGTTCTCTAAAATCGTGACAATTGCAGCTGACAAAACTGCTCCAAAAGTTTTATCGTCAGAAAAAGTAAATGCGTCTCAATACGCAGTGAAATTCTCTGAACCAATTTCGGATTTAGGAACAATTAGCTACAAAAATGAAGATGGCGAAACAATTGATGAGTTGGATAACTCATTCGAAGCTGGAGATACAGAAGTCTTGTTTACACTTCCGGGTACTGTACAAGCAGGCAAGTCTGTAAAAGTGCAAATTGTTGCAGCAAAAGATATGTCCGATAACTTAATTAGCCCAAATCCTACTTCATTGACGTTCACTAAAGGTCAGCCAGATGGAACTGCTCCTGAAGTGAAAACAGTCAACCAAACAGGAGCAAAACAATTCACATTAACATTTACAGAAGAATTGGTTAAAGCTCCAACAGTTTCAGTTGGAGGATACGCAATTCCCGCTGATAAAGTAGAAAAGAACAAGGAAAACGCTCTTCAGTACGTTGTTACAACAACTAAAAACCTTGAAGATGCAAAAGTTGTTAAAGTCGAAAACTTCTCAGACTTAAGCGGCGAAGCAGGAACTGTTTACAACAAGGTTGTAACGTTTAAGTTAGATACGGTTGCACCAAAAGTAACTTCAGCAAAAGTTGTAGCAGATACCGACAATTTGAAGAAATATGTAGAGTTTACTTTTGACAAAGACGTAGTATTAAAAACTCCGACAGTTTCTGCTGAGGGTACATTTAAGAAAGATTTCATTACATCAGATGCAGACTTTTCAACTGATGCAATTGCGTATAAAAACAATGACAATAAGAAAGTAGTTCGCGTTGCATTGACTGATTTATTATCAGGTAATGATGTTGAAAATGCAGCATATGACTTGACGTATACATTAAGCGGTGTTGAGTCAGAAACAGGAACACCTCTAGAAGATAAAACTGGTGAATTGAAATTTACAAGAGAAGCAGACGGCACAGCTGAAAACGAAAATATTGTTGAAGTGAAAACCGTGAAACAAGATACTGACAACAATAGCAAAGTAGTAGTTACGTTTGATCAGGCAGTTGACGGGGCTTCTGCAGTAAATTTAGCAAACTACACGATTGATGGAGTCGCAATTAAAGACATTACACTTAACCCTGTTAATGGAACTACACAAACTGCAACATTGAATTTAGTAGCAGGTTCTAATACCTTCAATGGTGTACGTGATATTGCAATTAAAAATATTAAAGCAAAAGGTTCTACAAAAACAATGGCAGCTTACAACAAAACCGTTGATTTGAAAGAGAATGTAGCGCCAGTAGTTACTAAAGCGGATCTAACAGATACTAAAAAAATTACATTAACATTCTCAGAAGCTGTTAATGGCGGTAATGGTCTTGACTTTGAAGTGTTATCAGGCGGCGAAACCATTGCAGACCCTACTGTAACTGTAAATGCAGCAGTTACAAATGGTAGTAAAACTGCAACTATTTCACTTTCAAAAGCTCTTACATCTGAACAGCTTACTAAAGGTATTACACTTAAACCTGTTAAGACACTAGACATTAAAGATATAAATGGAAATAACCTTTCCATCCCAGCTAACATCACCGTAGCACAATAATTTCAAACAAAAAAGGCTTCCCTTAAATGGGGAAGCCTTTTTGTTTGAAAGTGGAAATCTACAATCAATACTTCGGCGGAATCGGCATTCCATTAGCATCCCGATCCTCAGCATGACGCACTTGCTGCACGATATCGTTATTCTCTGGAATGATATACCCGCCTAAATCCAACTTTTCAGTAACCGGGGACGTCAAATCTCCCTTATCGTGACTGGAAGTATCCCAGAAATCACCTTTATCTACGTACAATAAGAAAGACCCGTTTTCAACAGCCGCTAAATAACGATCCGTTTCGTCTTCTGTCAAATCCATCTCGGTCAATGCTCTCCGTGCAGGCTGTTCGTCGGATAGAAATGCTGTGAATCGGTCCCACCACGACGCATCGACGTCTTGTATCTCAGCATCTGTTCTGCCGCGGACAATCGAAACATCTTCTTTATCCTTCGTCACCACATACATATTGTCTTCAGCAATCCCATTTTTGTGAAGTTCCTGGATCTTATCCAACAGCTCATTTTCACTTTGAAAAACGCCGGCAAATTCTCGATTCATTTTCAATTTCCTCCATTCGAATTAAGTGTTGTACTACTAAGGCTTTGTTTATAGATACCCAATCCCTTTAACCCGAAACAATGAGAATGCCCGAACCTTCGTATAAAGACTAGAAAACCAAGTTACTAGAAACATCCCAATCTGTATGTTTAAAGGTCTTCAGAAAACTTGTCGCGGTGATATTCGGAAAACTGGATTACACGGACATTCGCAGTGTTCAATTCATGATAAATCTCTCGGCTGTCCCAAAACGAAATGGTACGATCCCGTTCGCTTGCAAGCAGCGCGATGACTTCGTCTGCAGTTTCAAAGTGTACAAATCTTCGGATGTAATGCTCTTCATCAAAGAAATAAGTGATTTTGAATTCTCTCATAGTCCTTCATCCTTTCAATTTCAAAAATAAAAACGGGCAGCCGCAATAGATGCAGACTGCCCGTTTCGCTCAGTCCAGAGTCCGCGGTTTGCGTGATTTGGAACGAAGTGATACGAAAAGTTGAATGATGATTAAAAATACAAGGGCTCCTGACATATCCAGCCGTACATCCAGCCAGGTAGCTGTACGTCCGCCAGTCAATGATTGATGGAATTCATCGGCTGAAGCTGCGAGGAATGTTAAAAAGGCCGCAATGAAAAAGCGGAAACGAATTTTAGGCAATAGCCAGAAGAGTACTGCTGCAAGTGCGCCGAACGTGAAAAAGTGTGCACTCTTTCTAAGGAGAAATTCTAGAAAGTAGTAGTAGCCGCGTTCTTCGACTGAAATGATTTTACCCCAATATGGAATTTCAAGTTTAGATAAAGGACCCTCAAACGGTTCGTTAGGCAGAAGCCTTTCCAAGTCAGGGACAATCGATTGCTGTTCGTATGTCTGACTAGAGGAAATGAATAGTCCTGCTATAATGCCAATGAGTAAGATGACCACGACGAGTTTTTTCATGGTGTGAGTATAACATATTTTGGTGGATAATGCAGAGACAAAGTAGCGGCATTCTCTAGATAGGGAGAGTGGTATGCGACCGCTTGGGGCTGGAGGATGCCTTTCGCAAAGAGCCAAGGAAGTACGCCTTGTCTCTTCGCTTCGGCGACCCCGGCAGTCCCCTGCGCTGGTGATTTTGTTTAATCAGAGTTTTAAGAACCTATGCCATCTACTTTGTTTCTCTAATGAAAGTGTAAAATCACGCAAACAATACCCGTTGATCGAAGTGGAAGGCGGCGACTCCTTAGGGATAAGCGAAGACTGAAGACCCCGCAGGGAGCGAAGCGACCGAGGAGGCTGAAGTCGAGCCCCTAGGAACGCGTCCGCCTGCAACGCAGAGAAACACCGTCTACTCTTCAGGTTTTAAATTCCCCCTTACAACCGCTTCTACTATTACAAAGAGTTTACAATCTTCATAACCAAGTTAGCATCCAAA
>JARIBI010000183.1 GCA_029257435.1 Sporosarcina sp.
AAAATGGCCCGTTTGCGGTATAGTGACTTCTTAAAGTTCTACACCGCAATCGTCATTTATACTATTCATTCAATTTTAACACATCTGCCAATAATTGAAATACTCTCCAGGTAAAAATACCCTTTAAAAGTATTTGGTGTAGAGATCGTATCTCAGTTTTCCACTTAGTTGAGCATATATTCTCGTGGTTTCACTTTTTTCGTGCCCCAGCAGGCTTTGAATCACTTCAAGCGGAGCCCCATTATCGATCATATGCGTCGCATAGCTGTGGCGCAACTGATGGGGATGAATCGTCTTTTTTATGTCCGCCCGATTCGATATCTGTTTCACTACGTATCTTAACGAATCTATGCTCATTCGCTTAATTGGATTCCGTTCTGTAGCAAATAAGCAGGGATCCTCGTCTTTCCGATCGTCTAAATATCGCTTTAACCAGATGGCACAACGAACATTAAAATACACTTCCCTCTCTCTGTCCCCTTTCCCATGGACAATGACTGAGTTTCCCGCGAAGTCAATATCATCCCGGTTCAATTTTGCCACTTCACCGATTCGACAGCCGGTCGAGTAGAAAAATTCAAATAAGGCATTCTCCCTGGATGTCTGGCAGCTTTCACGGAGATGTTCAATTTCATGTTTGGTTAGGAATCTCGGAACACGCTTTCCTATCTTTGGCTCCTTTAACTTAGACGCCGGATTTTTCACGATATAGCCTTCTTCATGGGTCCATCTGAATAGTGATTTTACAAATCGTACACGGTGGCCTAAACTGGATGGTTTCAAATGTTCTGCAGCTTCTCCTAAATACTGTTTCAAGTTATCTGTTGTGATCCCTCCCATGTGGACATCTCCCAAATGGCGCGTTAACAGATCATATTGATACCCGTATGTTTTCAATGTTAAAGTTGAATAGCCTTCAATTCTTTTATCGGATTTGTATTTTTGCCACGCTTCCGATAGTAACATCGTAACCACGCTCCCCGATTATGAATTAGGTAAGAATGTATTCGAGCTGTGAAGCAAGGACACCTTTTCTTTTCGGCCACTCTGCATGTATGATTGCTTTGAATTATTTCCGATTATGCCCCCTCATCTTTTTAGCTTTATCCAAAATCTCTACCATAACCATCCGGCTTGTCCATAAATGCTGCTCTGTCTGAGATTAAAAAAACACTTGCAAGCGGAACTCTTATGGCTGATTCTCACAAACGTCCACTTTGTAGCTGCTGCATTCCAATCAGGTCTTCTATTACACATCACACTTTCTTTTATAAATAAATATCTGAGAACTCATATTTTATCAATTCATCTCTATCCATGCTGCTCTTTCGGAATTGAGTACCATTTCTCTTATCTAATCTCTTAATAGGAAGTTCTACAGTGAATGTACTCCCTACGTCTAAAGTACTTTCCACACTTAAATCGCCTCCATGAAGTTCGGCTAAAGATTTAGCTATGGGCAACCCCAGTCCTGTCCCTTCAGCTATACGATTTAAGTTCCTATTCAGTTGCGTGAATTTGTCAAAAACCGCTTCTAAATTCTCTTGCTCAATTCCTATGCCTTCATCTGTTACTGAGATCCTTACAGTGTGCTTGTCTTTTTTCACTAGCCTTATTAATATAGCTTTACCCGGAATCGAGAATTTAATGGCATTGGAAATCAGATTAAGCAGAATCCTATCAACTATATAAACATCTACTGCCATAATCAGCTCTTCGATGTCGGGGTCAAATATAATTTTTATACCTTTCGTCTTTGTGTATTCTGAAACTGAATCCACAATATCCTCTACAAGTTCGACTACGTTGTAATTAGATACGTTTAATTCATGAAGCCCGGAATCTAATTTTGCAATGTCCAATATATTATTGATGAGTCTGGTCAGCCTATAGCAATTTCGTATTGTGCTTTTATTAATAGATAGAATATCTTCTCTACAGTCGTCTAACGTATCATTTTCCAAATATAAATTTAACAATTGAGCACCACTGAATATTACAGTTAAGGGGGTTTTGAGTTCATGAGAGGTATTGATGAATAGTTCTTCTTGAGCTTTAAGGAGTTTCCCCATACTTTTGTTAGCTAGTTCTTCATCCGATATATCGATTCCTAAAGCAATGATCTTTTCTACCTCATTATTTTGATTGATAATTGGCTGAAAAATTGTTTTCGTATGATAGGTGATTCCATCTTTAATAAACTCTAATTTGTGCAGATACGAGGATTCAGCTTCAATCGATTTATTAATATCTTGGATTAGGTCCTCTAAATCCTCGGCTCTGTAGTAGTTAAAAAAGTTTTTACCGATTATATCCGACTCTGTTTTTATCTCTGGCCATTCTTCTTTAAATGCTTGAAATGCAAACTGATTGAGATAATTTATTTTATAGTCTTTGTGAGAAAATGACGCATAGTACATAGAAATTTCTTCCACACTTTCTTGCACCGCTGTATATTCTTCTACTTTCAATTCACCTTTCTTGTCTATACCATTTATGACATCTGACTTATTGTTTAAGATGAATTCCATTTCGTTTTTTTGTTTTCTGAGAAGTTTTCTATCTTCAGTTTTCTCCGTAACATCATAAAAAGAAGTGACTGCATATCGCTTTGTTTCATCTTCCCTTATCACTTTTACATGGATGTCCCAATAAGTCGCTGATCCTCCAGGTCCGCTTGATTCCACCTCAAATTCATGAAACGAAGTCCCTTGTTTCAGTAAATTTAAAATACTTGGTGGAAAAGTAGGACATTTCCCTATCGGATTCGGAGCGTCAATATCCATCAAGCGCAATGTTGTGAGGTAATTTTCATCATGGCTGAGCAGCATACAATCCGGATAACTATAGATTGCTGTAGATCCATTGTCATTTGTTCCGCTGCCGCCATAATTCGTTAACAAAAATTCTAGCGCTGAATTATACTGTTCTTCAAAGTAATAAACTTTATGGTTTTCTTCATCTAAGGTGTCAAAGCTGACGTTAACTTCGATCGGCATATTATCACTATTAAAAATATATAAATAATGTTGATTTTTCAGGTCCTGGAATGATAGCTGATGTTCAGATTTTAATAACACGCCTAAGTCTATTAGAGATTTCCCTTTTAGTTCACACTCGTTATATCCTGTTAAATCCAGTAACCCTTCGCTCACTTGATAAATTTTGTTGTTTATCGTATAGAGAAATAATTTATTTGATAAACTCTCCAAACTTTTTAACATCATAGATCACCTGCATATTTTTATTTTTTAGTTCTAGGAAAAAATAATATAGACTGCTTTTATTCATCATAACACCTCGTTTGAACTATCTAATAGTAAGCAAAGAACTTAATAGTAAAAACTTCTAGTCTCACTTAAAGGCATGAGTCTAGAAGTTCAAGTTTTATTTCCTTTTATACATGATCTCTCCCGCCACAACAGTCATAACGGTTTTCGCTTTCAGCATGTCTTCACTGTCCACAGTTAACAGATCACGATCTAAAATGGTGAAATCGGCATCGAAGCCTTTTGCGATTTTCCCGCGGCTGTCTGCTTTGTCCATGGTTGCTGCACTTCCTGATGTAAACAGTGCTACAGATTCATAACGGCTCAATTTCTCTTCCGGCAAATAGCCTTCGTGCGTTTCTCCTGGCTTGCGCCGGTATGCAGCTGCATAGATTCCGAGCAGCGGGTCCACTTCTTCAACTGGGGCATCTGATCCCCCTCCGCAGATGAAGCCGCGATCGATTAGCTTTTTCCATGCGTATGCCCAGCCCATCCGTTCTTCACCGAGACGGTCTTTGGCCCAAGGGAAATCTGATGGTACAAATACTGGCTGAATGTCGAGAATGACCGGAAGTTTCTCCAGGCGATCGACCAGGTCGTCACTCAGTACATTGACATGGATGATGCGGTCCCGCTTCCCTGCTGCCGGTGGGTTTACTTCCATTACATCCAGCAATTTTTCCAATGCTTTGTCACCGATTGTATGCACGGCGACCGCTTCACCATAATGACGTGCAAGTTCCACATTTTTCCAGATTTCTTCATCTGTCAGTACTGCCATCCCTGAATTATCTGGGTCATCTGAATACGGCTCGCTTAACAGTGCTGTTCGCCCGCCAAGCGCCCCGTCGATGAAAAATTTCATTTCCCCGCCATGTATCCAAGGTTCGTCATACGTTGCTTCGTCTTCCATCAGTAATTGAAAGACTGTGGAACGACGCAGCAAATGTGCACGGAATTTCAGCTTGTCCTCACCAATCACATTCCGAAACGCCTGAAGTGGGTTGCGATAGTCTTCATAATACCCAAGGTCATCGGTCACAGCGCCTGTAATTCCGCGAGCGAGCAAGTCTTCAACGGACGCTTGTAATGCCCGAGTGAGTAACGCTTCATCCGGCATCGGAATAACTGCTTCTACCAGATCCGCGGCCCCTTCAAGTAATAGTCCCGTCGCTTCTCCTGCCTCATCTCTCACAATCGTACCGTTACTCGGATCAGGTGTATCTTTCGTGATACCCGCCAGTTCTAACGCTTTCGAATTGGCAAGAGCAGCGTGACGGCATGTGCGTTTTAAAAACATAGGAGACGTACTGATTACGTCCAGCTCTGAACGAGTCACAATCCGATGATCTAAGAAGTTATTTTCGTTCCATCCGTCCGCTGTGAACCATTCACCTGTCGGATGATTTGCATTGGCTTCTTTCAGCTTGCCAATCATATCTTCCGCAGAATTCACATATGACAGATCCAATTGCAGCAGCCGGCTCCCATGCCCAATCATATGCATATGGCTATCGATGAATCCCGGATACATGACAGCCCCATGCAAGTCCACTTCATTATCTGCTTGCGTTCGTAACGTATCGAAGCTCCCTGCCTCAACAACTGTCCCATCTTCCGTTAATACAGCGTCTACCGTCTCACCCTCTTTTTCCATCGTATAAATCATGCCATTATGCCAGATTGTTTTCATATCCCCATCGCACTCCTTTTCCTTAGTGTACTCGCCGCGACAATTTGAGGCAATATTCTGCTACAATGAATTCACTAGACTCAAGGGGGAGATTCAAATGGAATTATCGGTTTACTTAGCAGGTGAAATTCACAGTTCATGGCGTGATGAGATTAAGGAAAAAGCAGCGGCTCTGAAGTTGCCTGTCACATTTTACGGACCTATGGAAGACCACGACCGTTCGGACAATATCGGTGAAGAAATCCTAGGCAAGCAGCACGATGCCGTTGCTAAAGATGCTGCAGCCTCGAGCTTCAATAACTTGCGGACTGAATTGCTGCTTAAGAAAAGTGACCTGGTGATCTCGTTATTCGGTGAAAAGTATAAGCAATGGAACACAGCCATGGATGCAAGTACAGCAGTTGCACTCAACAAACCTTTGATATTAATACGCCCGCGTGAGCATCATCATGCACTTAAAGAACTTTCTAGAAAAGCTCATGCGACTGTTGAAACACCTGACCAAGCATTAAAAGCTCTCAAGTATATTTTCGAGTGATTCAACTTTACACAATCTTTACATTGCCTTCACACGCTCTCAACACTTCTTCTCTATACTGATGGAGAAGTTACAAGAGAGGGGCAGCGAGCATGACAACATTAACGAATTACCGACCCACCACTCGGTTGCGGGTTGTTGAACGAACTGAAGCGCCCGCAGCGATTTTTACAACGGCAGATTTGAATGTTTGGTATGGAGACACTCACGCACTGAAAAATATCGATTTGACGATCTTTCAAAACGAAGTAACGGCAATCATCGGGCCATCCGGATGCGGGAAATCCACGTATTTAAAAACGCTAAACCGCATGGTGGAGACTAATCCTGCTGTACGTATTTCCGGATCTGCCCAGTTTAAAGAAATCGATTTGCTAAATGCCACCGTGGAACGCTTGCGATCTGAAGTTGGTATGGTGTTCCAAAAGCCAAATCCGTTTCCAAAATCAATTTATGACAATGTAGCCTATGGACCCAAATTACACGGGATTCGTAAAAAGGCGATGCTGGATGAAATCGTAGAAAACAGCTTAATAAAAGCTGCACTTTGGGATGAAGTCAAAGATCGTCTTTCTGCCAGCGCATTCGGGTTATCCGGCGGCCAGCAGCAGCGGCTCTGCATTGCCCGTTCACTTGCAATTGAACCTTCTGTCTTACTCATGGACGAACCCACTTCCGCACTAGACCCTGTATCGACGAACAAAGTAGAAGAATTGATTGGCGAGTTAAAAAGAGATGTCTCCATTGTCATCGTTACGCACAATATGCAGCAAGCTGCACGGATTTCCGATCGCACTGCCTTTTTCTTGCATGGAGAAGTCGTCGAATATGACCGAACCGAAGCCATTTTTGAGCGTCCTTCCAGCCGCTTAACCGATGATTATGTAAATGGACGATTTGGATGAATGAAGAACAAGCTGTTCCCTTCTCACGTGAGGGAATAGCCTTTTTTATTTTCAATCTACAGAAAAATTCCCTACGTAAAACGTACTAGCATGGTAGAATAGAAATATCAAATTAGAAGATGACGAGGTGTACCGTGCGCAAGAAGAGCATTCGTACCTATTACATGAGAATCATTGCAGCGCTTTCGATTGGACTGCTGCTATTACTTGGGGCAGCGTATTTCTACAGTACTTCCATGTTCGAAGAACGCAGTGAAGAACTCGTAGCACAAACTGAAAAAGCAGAGGTCATCAGCGACCTCTCCGACAGCATCTCGAATCTTTTTTTTCGTACTCGGGGATTCTATGCATTTAAACTCGAGCATGAATTGAAATTAGCCCATGAAGAACTTCGTAAAATCGATGACTTAAACAACCGATTGAATTCAATTGAGTTAACAGAAGAGGAACAGCAATTCACCGCGGAGATTAATGGGTTCATTTCCAACTTTGAGAAGGTGATCCTTCCGAAAGCCATAGAATTTGTAGACAACGACGACTACGAAGGCTTGCGGGAATTGTCTGGTGCAGGAACTAACCTTTCCGTCAATCAGTTCATTAAGTATGCAGACCAGTACGAACAGCAAGCACAGAACGCCCGGGATGACTTTTATCAAACATCAGAACGGCAGTTAAACCAGCTTTATGCAGCCATTCTATTTGTGGGCATCGCTGCACTTCTGTTCTTGATTTTCTTTAACTGGCGAGTCGTCCGTAAACTTATTTCTCCCATTGAATCTATGACAACTGCAACTGAACGCTATATGACCGATCAGGATGTGAATTACGACCCCATAGTCCGTGAAGATGAGCTCGGATCACTATCCCGTTCATTTGCTGGAATGATGGAAACAATTCAAGTGAAAGAACAAGAATTGCTGGCGCAAAACGAGGAGCTTTTATCTCAACAAGAAGAATTGCTATCCCAGCAGGACGAATTATTCATTCAGAAAAAACAACTTGAAGAAGCGCTCGCTGAAGCGAAACAGGCAAAAATCCGGTTGGAGCGCTATAACGGACTGAGTCATCAGTTATCCTTCTCAGACGATGCAATAGGAATTGCCACTTCAACTCTAAACTATTTGGATACATCGTTTGTCATTGACCAAGGACTGATCTATCTGCCGTCGACAGATCAGTACGTATTACAAGGTCTCTCAGAAGAGGCCTATGCTAGTTATCCTGATGACCTTGCAAAAGAAGCTCTAGAACGATTAAAGACAGAACCTTATTTCCAGCTTGAACGGATCAGTGAAGACGGCACGATTGCTTATGACTTTTACACAGCACCCCAGGTTACTGGACATTCCTTTAAAGCCTTGTTTGTCCTTAGCAGCACAACACGGGAGTTTTCAATGGAAGATCAGGCGGATCTGTTTGTGCTTGCGAATCGAGTATCGTTTGCTATCGACCGAATCGATCAGCATGAACTCATTAGCAGAGAGCGCCAATTGAATCAGACAATATTGGATAACCTGGAAGAAGGCATTCAATTCATTTCTATGGAAAGCAGAACTGTTCAAGTGAATCAGGCCCTTTCATTCTTAATTAATCAGCAGGCTGAAACACTTAAACAGCCGGACTGGAAAGACCGTATGGCTGAACTATCTACGAACCCAGAAGCATTTACAAGCTTCATCAATGCTTCACTTGAAGACGAGAGTCCTGGGCTTTCTGAAACTGTCTATACAGTTGAAGGATCAGAGCCGAAAGTAATTTCGCTCTACGGATCTCCTGTACATTATGAAGGACAACGGATTGGAACGCTGTTTGTCCACCGGGATATCACCCAAGCTTTTGAAGTCGATAAAATGAAAACAGAACTCGTCTCAACTGTTAGCCATGAATTGCGCACACCTTTATCAAGTATTCTCGGATTTACCGAATTGCTGATTGGAAAAGAAATGGATAACACTCGGCGCTCCCGATATCTGGATGCAATTTATAAAGAAGCAAAGCGTCTTACTTCTTTGATTAATGACTTTTTAGATGTGCAGCGCATGGAATCTGGAAACCAGGAATACACGATGCAAGAAGTAAATATTGTGGACATTGCTCAACAGACGATTCACAATTTCCCGAACCACGAGAACCATTCGATTATATTAGAGGCAAATGACAATCATCCAATATGTATGGGGGATCCCGACCGTCTCGTTCAAGTCTTTACCAATTTACTGAGCAACGCCATTAAATTCTCTCCAGACGGCGGGGATGTTCTTGTAAAGCTTAGTGAACAAGGAGAACATTTAAAAGTCACCATTCAGGATCAAGGAATTGGGATACCTGCGGATGAATTGAAGCATATGTTTGAAAAGTTTTATCGGTTTGACAATACGTATAGAAGAAAAATCGGGGGAACAGGATTGGGACTTGCAATTTGCCGTAAAATCGTTGAAAAACACGGCGGCGAAATTACAGTGGAGTCGGAAGAAAATGTGGGGACTGCAGTGAGTTTTACAATCCCTCGGAAGCCTGTTCAGAACCGATTGCCCGAGCGCTCTGACTTACCCGCCATCGTTGTTGTCGAGGATGATCCAAGTATCGCTTTGTTGTTAGAAGAAGAATTGAAAGGACATGAATATGAAGTTTTCCAATTCCAAGATGTATCCAGTTCGTTTGCGTACGCGAAAAAGCATAAGCCCGATTGTATGGTTATCGATTTAATGCTCAAAGAAGAATTGACTGGCTGGGATTTAATCGGCATGTTGAAGGATGATATGGAGACACGCCATATTCCCATCATTATCTCTTCCGCGTTGGAACGAGAAGAAGAATTGACACGCAAGTTCGGGATCAGTCATTATATGACGAAGCCGTATCCGCTTCGTACGCTTTCTGAAACCGTTGCAACGACGTTGAAAGCAGAAGACGGGCGAATTTTATATCCAACAGTTGAGTAATGTGAGCCACTGGGTGTGCAGGAAGTTTCCTGCATCGCCTGGTGGCTTTTTTGCGGTGGGTTGCCGCGTGGAATGAGCGGGTTTGGACCGGGAATGAGCGGGTTCGGACCCGCAACGAGCGGGTTCACCCTCGCAACGAGCGGGTTCACTCCAGGAACGAGCGGGTTCGGCCCGGGAACGAGCGGGTTCACCCCCGCAACGAGCGGGTTCACCCCCGGAACGAGCGGGTTCACCACGGGAACGAGCGGGTTCGGCCCCGGAACGAGCGGGTTCACCCCTGGAACGGGCGGGTTCGGACCCGGAACGAGCGGGTTCACTCCGGGAATGAGCGGGTTGCCGCGCGAAATGAGCGGGTTCACTCCGGGAACGGGCGGGTTGCCGCGCGAAATGAGCGGGTTCGGACCCGGAACGGGCGGGTTCACCCCCGGAACGAGCGGGTTCGGCCCGGGAACGAGCGGGTTCACCCCCGCAACGAGCGGGTTC
>JARIBI010000162.1 GCA_029257435.1 Sporosarcina sp.
CATTCGTCCAACACGTGCTCTGCAACTTTTCCTGTTAAGCCTAAGCTCGTCAAGTTCAATAGAAGCAAGTGGTTGTCCGTTCCGCCAGAAACGATGTCGATGCCTTCAGCGACAAGAGTTTCGCCAAGAGCGATCGCATTCTTTTTCACTTGCTGAATGTACGTCTTGAAATCAGGACGCAACGCTTCGCCAAATGCGACTGCTTTTGCTGAAATGACGTGCATTAATGGACCGCCTTGAACACCCGGGAAGATCGTTTTGTCGATCTTTTTGCCGTACTGCTCAGCAAATTCCTCATTAATCAAAATGAGTCCGCCGCGTGGTCCGCGCAATGTTTTGTGCGTTGTCGTTGTGACGAAATGTGCATACGGTATTGGGCTGTTGTGTTCTCCGACTGCAACAAGTCCGGCGATGTGCGCCATGTCTACCATTAAGAATGCGCCGACTTCATCCGCAATTTCACGGAACTTCTTGAAATCGATTTCGCGCGGGTATGCACTTGCGCCCGCTACGATCATCTTCGGCTTGTGTTCAAGTGCTTTTTGACGAACGTCTTCGTAGTCGATCCGCTCGTCTGTTTCACTAACGCCGTAGTCTACAAAGTTGTACAGCTTACCCGAGAAGTTCACTGGGCTGCCGTGTGTCAAGTGACCGCCATGAGAAAGGTTCATTCCCAGAACCGTATCGCCTGGCTCTAACACTGTGAAGTAGACTGCCATGTTTGCTTGCGCTCCTGAGTGAGCTTGAACGTTTGCATACGCTGCTCCAAATAGCTCTTTCGCCCGGTCGCGTGCGATATTTTCAACTACATCGACGTGTTCGCAGCCGCCATAGTAGCGCTTTCCTGGATAGCCTTCAGCGTATTTGTTCGTCAAGTAGGAACCTTGTGCTTCCATGACCGCTTCAGAGACAAAGTTTTCTGATGCAATCAATTCGATATTAGCGTTCTGTCGATTCTTTTCTGCCATTATTGCTTCATAAACAGCACTATCTTCGCGTTTCACATTGCTCAAATCCATGTTCATTTCCCCTTTAGCGTCTATTAGTCTTACTACCCTCAAAGCCCGATGCTTTAAGTTATTCGTACTGCGCTCGAACGCCGCCGATCAATTTCGGACGAGTCGTTGCACAGGTAACGACAGCTTCACCAATCTGTTTGACGGATGTGCGAATCGGAACTGCGACCGGTTTCAATTGCATGCCGATTAGCGTTTGTCCAATGTCAATGCCGGCGTTTGCACGGACGGATTCAACGACGACCGCATCCTCTAGATGTTCGAAGGCATACGCGGACATTGAACCGCCTGCAGTCCGGACAGGTACGACAGAGACGGGTTCAAGTGCAAACTTTTCCGCCGTTTCCCGCTCGATTGTGAGAGCACGGTTAATGTGCTCGCACCCTTGAAAAGCAAGATGCAATTGGTGCGTTTTCGCAAATTGAGCGAGGGGGCCATAGAGCGATTCCGCTACTTCGAGCGCACCGGCTGTACCAATTCGCTTGCCTGCCACTTCAGAAGTGGAACAGCCTACGACAAATAAAGTTCCCGGTACCAGCGGAGCCTGCTCGGCAAATTCTGCAAGTGTTTGTTCCAGTTGCAATCTCCATAAGATATACGCGTCCATGTCACACCCTCCCTTTCTTAGTTGTTTTCGAGTTCCATCAGTTTTTCAATTCGGCGCTCATGACGGCCGCCTTCAAAAGGTGTTTCCAGCCACGTTTGGACAATCTCGCGTGCGAGTCCGGGACCGATTACTCGTTCCCCCATTGCCAATACGTTTGAATCGTTATGACCTCTCGTCGCTTTCGCGCTGAATACGTCATGAACGAGTGCACAGCGAATTCCATTTACTTTATTGGCCGCTATCGACATGCCGATGCCGGTACCGCAAATTAGGATACCTTTATCGAATTCACCAGAAGCGACGGCTCTTGTTACAGGTGTTGCGTAATCCGGGTAATCGACGGACTGATCAGACTCCGGACCAAAGTCTTCAAATTCAATTGTCAGTTCTGTTAATAACTGTTTGATTTCATGGCGCAAGTTGTTACCGCCATGATCGGAAGAAATCGCGACTCTCATGTGCGTCCCTCTTTTCTTAATATACTTACAACTAATTCTATCATTGTTCTCAAGAAAAACACAGTGCGAAGTAATGTGAGAGATTGTTCTATTTTTTGAAGAATAGCGAAGATCCATTTCCTGCGTAAACAGGCATTTATTCCACACAAAAAGCCGGCACATGGCCGACTTGTTCATTGAGACGTATCAAATTGGCGGATCACGTCATAAAGAGCTTCTGACTGCCCTTTAAGTTCGCTTGCCAAGACGCTTGTTTGTTCAATTGAATGCGCTTGTTCTTCAGTCGCTGCTTGTACTTCTTCTGCACCTGCTGAAGTTTCCTCTGCAATCGCTGCGACTTCTTGCGACTGATGAGCGGTTTGTTCAATTTTGCTGAGCTGATGCTCTACCAGCTCTGTGATCCCCGTGATGGAACCTGCCATACCGGTAACTGTCGTCGCCATCGCAATGATACTTTTGTTGGTTTCATCTGCTCGTCCAGCTTCTTGAGCAGCGGTTTTCACTTGCGCTTCCATTTCTTTCACAACTTTCGTGACGTCTGATTGGATTGTACTTACGAGTCCGCCAATCATTTGAACAGACTTCGCGCTTTCATCTGCGAGAACACGCACTTCTTCCGCAACGACTGCGAACCCTTTTCCGTGTTCTCCTGCACGGGCTGCCTCAATGGAAGCATTCAGTGCAAGCAAGTTCGTCTGATCTGCAATGTTGCCTACCAGTTGAACGATTTCACCAATCTTTTGCGCGTTTCGATCGAGATCCCGGATGGTTGTAAGGGACTCTTCGCTTTGTGTGGACATTTCACGGATACCGCCTACAAGTGTCCGGTATGCATCCGTTGTCCGTTTCAATTCAGCGAGCATGTCGTTCGACTGCTTGGACGATTGGTCTGCGCGATCATTCACATCTGAAGCAAGTGAACGAATGTCTTCCATCGCTTCTGCCGTTTCCTGGATTGCAATCGCTGACGCTTCTGCTCCCGATGAAATTTCAATAATTGTTGAAGCAATTGCATCCGCTTGACTGGAAGCGGATCCTGTTTCGTTGTGCAATATATCTACAGAGCGCGATGTTTTTTCAAAGTTGGTTTCAATCTGTCCGACAATGCCGCGCAAGTTGACAACGACTTGCTGGAACGCTTCTGCAACCGAGCGGATTTCATCAGACGAATTCGGCAATTCAATGTCCGTCCCGATTTTACCATCAGCGATTCGCATTGCTTCTGATTCAAGCCGCTGGAGCGGTTTCGTTAAAATTGTGCTGAAAAGCGCTGCGAGTACAGCAGACCAAAAAATCCCCATCCCATATGTCATAATCCCGAACCACATCGGATTTACATCCGGGAAAAATTGAGGTTGTAAAATGTTGATGAACACCGCACTTGTCGAATACGTTACAATCGCTAGAATTGTAA
The DNA here is from genome assembly GCA_029257435.1 of Sporosarcina sp. Lineage (GTDB taxonomy): Bacteria > Bacillota > Bacilli > Bacillales_A > Planococcaceae > Sporosarcina. The sequence continues at coordinate 3,496 of JARIBI010000162.1, forward strand.
CGAATATGACGAGTTTCCACTTCAATCCGAACTTTTTTTTCTTTGTCTCTGTCATTACTGTTCCCCCATTAACTTGCGCGCTAGCACATCAATCTGATTGGACAACTCTTCAAACGTCTGTTGATAAACTTCGGGATTTCCACCATACGGATCTTGCACATCGGATTGCGCCGCTCCTGTGTACTCTTTTAAGGTCATAATCTTGCTGGAATCCTTTGGAGCAGCAATTCGCAGCATATCCCGGTGGGCTGCTGTCATTGTAAGAATAAGATCCGCCCACTCCAAATCTTGTTCTGTAAAGCGCCGGGACATTGGCGTTACCGGCATTCCATGTTCCTGTAATAAATTAAGGGAATTACTGGAAATAGGTGCGCCATCTGTTGCATAAAGACCCGCAGAGCGTACCGAAACGCCTTCTAGCTGCCTCGATTTTAAAATTCCTTCCGCAAGCGGACTTCTACATGTGTTCCCTGTACAAATAAAGCAAATATTCATTACGATCACCTATCTTCATCATAACCGATTTGTCCTGAAATCGAAACAGTTATTTTAAGAAATCCATGACAATATCCCCATGCCAATTAAGACAAGTCCCGCAAATCGTCTCAAAACTAATCTAGAACGCGGCGTCATTGTTAAGTTTGCACGCAAAGCAAAGTAAGAAAGAACTAAAGACATCAATCCGGTTGAGACAATAAAAAGCCATTTATTTAAATGCATTAATCCAAAAGACATGCTTACTGAAAATCCATCCAAGCTCACCGCTACAGCAATCAGGAGAGGACCGGTTACTTTAGATTCTCCTGAGTCATCTTCTTGCAGTACCATATGTAAGCCAATCAGTCCCAGCAATATACTGGAGAGGATTCCGCTCCATTCTGAGAAAAGTTGCGCAGAAAATTCTCCTGCCATAAAACCAAGCAGCGGGAACACTACATTTAAGAACGCTGTCCACAAGGCAATAAGCCATTTCCTTTTTCGAACATGCAGCAATGTGTAGATGACGAGGATATCGATTGTCGTCACGCCAGCCGCAATGATTTCCACCAATAGAAGAACCTCCCCGGTTTTTGCGCCAGTCCATCTTATGCGGCGCCCGGGAAGGCCATTCATGTAAGTTCGTTAATCTATTGGTGTTTTCAAATTGGATGATTCGATTGCATAGTCTGTAAAGTGTTTTCCGTTTGCTGCTTTATTCAAACGATTCATGACAGCGATCCCCATCCCTTCTGAAGGTATTTCCACCGCCAAAATTACATCCGCATCGGTTTCATCACAGTTGCGAAGGGCATCGTATAGATGTGCCGCCAGCTGACTGGGATTGGCATGCGCACCTGTTGCAAAATACCAGGCAGGTTTGTCCGTTTTAAATTCATCCGGTCCAATGATTGCAACTTTCTTCCCTTCATTCATAAGACGCTGCACAGCTTGTTCCATCTGATTCCGGTCCGGTTCAATGAGCCACACTGGAGCATCTGGAGAGTAATGCATGTATTTCATGCCCGGCGCGCGCGGAGCTTCCGATTCTTCCACACGAGTTTCCGATCGAACAGGACCGATGACAGACTCGATCATTTCAACAGTGATGCCGCCCGGACGCAAAATAGCGGGAGGCGTAGAGGTCATATCGATGACCGTCGACTCCACTCCTACGCCTGTTGCACCGCCATCTAAAATGAATGGAATTCTTCCATCTAAGTCACGTGCGACGTGACTCGCTTTCGTCGGACTCGGTTTGCCGCTTCGGTTTGCGCTCGGCGCTGCAAGAGGACCACCCAGCAGACGCAGCAATTTCAGCGCGACAGGATGATCCGGCATACGCAGTCCGACAGTCCCTCTTCCAACCGTAACACTTTCCGCAATGATGCCAGGCTTTTCATTGAAAATCAACGTTAACGGACCCGGCCAAAATGCATCCATTAATTGACGCGCAGTGTGAGGGATTTCCGCTGCATACGAGTTCACTTCTTCTTTCGTTCCTATATGTACAATCAATGGATTGTCAGAGGGGCGACCTTTTGCCTCAAAAATTTGTTTGGTCGCATTTGAATCAGTCGCGAGCGCACCAAGTCCGTATACCGTTTCTGTCGGAAACGCCACAAGGCCTCCATTTCGCAAACAATCCACAGTTTGTTGATAACTATCATCGTTATCCACACCTTTATCCACTTTCAACGTCTGAGTGTTCATAATCTCATCCTCCTTTTCACCGCTTCCAGCAAAGTTATCCACAATTCCTAGTGGATAACCTCATTCAAACCAAGAAGTTATCCACTCCCAGACGAAGAATTTCACTTCTTCTTCATTCTCTACGGTCTCTTCTTCCGGATAACATACTTTCGGAAAAATGGAACACCACCAGTTTGCTCCACGCCCGCTTCCAATCGTTAACACATACGCTTCGTATACGTCTTGCGGATAAATTTCGAATCCAACGCGTTTCGCTGGGAACAGTGCATTTTTCCGCTCAAGAGTAACTGTACGATCGGATGCATGCAAGTTAGCAGCTGCGAGCATCTCCGCTTCCAGACCTTCCAGCTCGCTTAGCAATTGCTCTTCAGTAGCTGAGCGTGCAATCGCACCTGCAATCATCGGCTCAATTGCTTGCTGGATACGGATTTTGACGGCTTGATCGGCCGGAGCATCTGAGTGTGCGAGGATACGATAGCGAATCGGTTCCTCACTCGTGTGTTCTTGAAAGAGAGTAAGAATTGCTTGAAGCATAACTAGTATTAATAGGAACTCTATGAGAGCAATCGCTTTTTTTCTCCATTTATGGGTTGGTTCAGTTGTCATTATCGGCTGTTGTGCGAACTGTGGATAATCTGGTAACATGTCATCCCCTCCTAACCTTCATTGTTGACAGGTTCGAAAGAGTTTATTCACTGAATCTCACAAAATATCATTCGGTCTTTCCCATTCATATCTTGAACGACTTCAACCTCGCTTGTCGGAAAAGCATTTTGGAAGAGTCGTTTCACAGCTTCACCTTGTAGATAGCCTATTTCCAAGCCAATCAATCCCGGTTTCTTCATGAGTGCAGGAAGGGTTTCAGCAAGCTTTCGATAGAGTACGAGACCGTTTTCATCTGCAAAAAGCGCATTGTGAGGTTCGTGATCGAGCACTGTTGAAGACATGGAAGACGCTTCGTCCCGTCCAATATAAGGCGGGTTGGATAAAACAACGTCCCACTTTCCGTTCGCTAACGGCTGCGCTAAATCCCCTTGCAAAAAAGTGATTCTCGCATGGTTCCGCTCTGCATTTCTTCGTGCAACAGTAAGTGCCGCTTCGCTAATATCCGTTGCAGTTACGTTCGCTTCAGGATATTCGAGCTGGAATGTCACTGCAATCGCACCGCTTCCTGTCCCGATATCCGCAACTTGAATCGGATTATTTCCGAATAACTTGGCGGAACGATGCAAAGCGCCTTGAACGAGTTCTTCCGTTTCCGGCCTTGGGATCAGAACGTCTTTTGATACAATGAACGATCTGCCATAAAACCATTCTTCTCCAATGATGTGCTGAATCGGTTTTCCTGTTAACAACTCCGCTGATAGATCATCGAATTGAAGTGACTGATGCTCGGTAAGCGGTTCCCGCAAGTCTGCAAGCAGCGACGCACGAGATTTTTGCGTCACATGCTCGAGCAGTAAAAACGCTGCGTTGACGTCCAGTTGTTGTTCCGTAAGCTGCGCCTCTAAAGATTTTAACGCGTGGTGGATCGTATTAGTCATTGGCTTCCAAACTTTCTAACCGGCGTGCCTGGTCTTCGAGCGTAAGCGCCTCGATTAATTCATCCATTTTCCCCTCGATGATTTGATCCAACTTTTGAATGGTCAATCCAATGCGGTGATCCGTGACACGGTTTTGCGGGAAGTTGTACGTACGAATCCGTTCAGAACGATCCCCTGTGCCTACTGCGGATTTACGTTTTTCATCGTATTCCGCTTGTGCTTCGGACTGGAATTTATCATACACCCGGGCACGCAAGACTTTCATCGCTTTCTCTTTGTTTTTGATTTGCGACTTTTCATCCTGAATTGAAACTGTAATGCCTGTAGGCAAGTGCGTAAGCCGGACCGCAGACATCGTCGTGTTGACGGATTGACCGCCAGGACCTGATGATGCGAATGTGTCGGTTCTGATATCTTTGTCGTGCAGTTCGATTTCCACTTCTTCGGTTTCCGGCAAAACCGCGACTGTTGCGGTTGATGTATGGATGCGGCCGCCTGACTCCGTTTCCGGTACTCGCTGAACGCGGTGAGCGCCATTTTCAAATTTCAGTTTGGAGAAAGCCCCATTCCCGCTGACCATGAAAATGATTTCCTTGAAACCGCCCAGTTCAGTTGGCGCAGCGTCCATCACTTCAATTTTCCAGTGATTCAATTCCGCGAATCGGCTATACATACGGTAAAGTTTTGCAGCAAATAATGCCGCTTCATCCCCGCCTGCGGCACCGCGAATTTCCATAATCACGTTTTTGCTGTCGTTCGGGTCTTTCGGTACGAGCAATAGTTTAAGACGGTCTTCCAGCGTTTCAATCGTTGCCGAAAGTTCAGAGAGCTCAGCTTTGATTAATTCTTCCATCTCAGCATCTGTAGATTCTTCGAGCATTTCTTTCGCATCGCGTTTTGCTTCCGTTGCTTGTTTATATTCTCGATACGCATCCACAGTTTCCTGCAGATCCGATTGCTCTTTGGAATACGTACGAAGTTTGTTTAAGTCGCTGACAACATCAGGATCACTCAGCAATTCGTTTAGCTTATCGTACCTGTCTTCAACGGCTTGGAGTCTATCATACATAATCGATTCACCTCTAATTAGTTTGGTCTTAATAGTATTGTACGGTATTGGAGCGCGCAAATATACAGTGCACGCACTGCTATTCAAGGCACCAGAGAATTTTCTCTCGGATAAAGCAATAAAGAGACAATCTGCCAGGCAGCTTGTCTCTTCAGCATGTTGTTATTTTGCGTTCGGCTGGATGGAAACACCTTTTGGAACGTCATGATGCATACGACATCTCGGTTCATACGCTTCAGAGGCGCCGACTAGGATAATCGGATCGTCAAAGCCCGCGGGTTTCCCGTTGATGAGCCGCTGTGTCCGACTTGAAGGGGAACCACAAATCGTACAGACTGCTTGAAGTTTCGTGACGATTTCTGCAATCGCCATCAATCTAGGCATCGGGCCGAAGGGTTCACCGCGGAAGTCTTGGTCCAGACCCGCAACAATGACACGGAAACCGTGGTTTGCCAAGTCCATAACCGTATCGACAATTCCGTCATCAAAAAATTGTGCTTCGTCGATTGCGATGACGTCACAATCATCGGTTACTTGTGCAACAATGTCTGCTGAACACGCAACAGGCATAGCAATCACGGTTGTCCCATTGTGGCTGACGACCGCTTCTTCACTGTACCGGTTGTCGAGTTCAGGTTTGAAGACAGCGATTTTTTGTTTGGCAAATTGAGAGCGGCGGATTCTGCGAATGAGTTCTTCCGATTTTCCGGAGAACATACTACCACAAATGACTTCAACCCATCCGCCTTGCATGGAAACGTACATGGTGAATCCCCTTTCGTCTATCTTAAAAATAAGGATAAATGCTCGTTAAACTAAAATTCCCGCCCGGCGCAATGCACCGGACGGGAACTCGAAAGCTGTTCTTACTTGACTTCTTCTTTGATGCCATATTTCTTGTTGAAGCGGTCGACACGGCCGTCCGCTGCAGCAAATTTCTGACGTCCAGTGTAGAATGGGTGGCATTCTGAACAAACTTCTACTTTAATGTCTTCTTTGACAGAACCTGTTTCGAATGTGTTACCACATGAACATGAAACAGTTGATAGTTTGTAATCCGGGTGAATTCCTGCTTTCATCGGTCTCTCTCCTCTCGCCCTGGACCATCCGGTACAGAGTTTTTATTCTGGTCGGCTTTCGCCTTTCCAGTAAAAGACAGATGCCTTACACGGCCCGTGTATGTCAGCCGTATATGAATCATATGAGTTAATTTTAGCAAATTGTGTGGATGTGCGCAAGGTTTTTGTTTGAGAAATTTGGTGGGCCGATGGTGTTTCCGAAGAACTCGGTTTGAGGAGTAGTTTCTGCTAAAGATAGGAGTCCTTGAGAATGGGATTTCGCTCATAAATCAGGGGAAATGATCATAAAAACATTATTCCGCTCATAAACGCGTGAATGTGATCATAAATCCCGGATTCCGCTCATAACTTCAGAAAAGTGATCATAAACCCAAAATGGCGCTCATAAATCTTGAAAAACGCTCATAAACTTGCGGACGAAAGTTCCGACCGGCGAATTCCTATCTGTTCCCCCCTGTTTAGAAAGGAAAAGCAGGCAGCCGTGTGTTGGCTGCCTGCTTTTTTATCATCCAGCTCCGGCGGCTAGTCCATCGGGGTCGTTTCGGTCTTTCAGTAAAGGCACAGTTCGCCTTTTCTTCAAGCCCTCCAACGCCTGTCGGGACTCCCAAGCCGCCTGCGCTTTAGAGTAACCCTTTACCGTTTCTTTGATTTTTCATGTCGCCGTTTAGTTTATCAAAGAAGTCGGCGTTGGATTTGGTTTGACGGAGTTTCTTTAGGAACCGTTCTCCGAAGTCATGTGCGTCGGAGAAGGTTTTTCGGATTGCCCATAGTTTTTCGAGCTGGTTTGCAGGGACGAGGAGTTCTTCTTTCCGTGTACCTGAGCGACGGATGTCGATGGCTGGGAAGATTCTGCGTTCTGCGAGTGTACGATCTAAGTGCAGCTCCATGTTGCCAGTTCCTTTGAATTCCTCGTAGATGACTTCGTCCATTCTTGAGCCCGTGTCGATGAGGGCTGTTGCGAGAATGGTCAAACTGCCGCCTTCTTCCAAGTTTCGTGCTGCACCGAAGAATCGTTTCGGACGGTGGAATGCCGCCGGGTCGATTCCTCCGGATAATGTGCGTCCGCTTGGCGGAATAATGAGGTTGTACGCTCGTGCTAAACGAGTGATGGAGTCCATGAGAATGACAACATCGCGTTTATGTTCGACGAGACGCATTGCCCGCTCCAGTACTAACTCTGCCACTTTCACGTGATTTTCAGGGACTTCATCGAAAGTCGAACTGACGACATCCGCATTCACTGAGCGCTCGATGTCCGTTACTTCCTCGGGACGTTCGTCGATGAGCAGGACGATGAGTTCTGCATCTGGATGATTCGTTGTGATGGCATTTGCAATCTCTTTCAGCAGCATCGTTTTACCTGCTTTGGGCGGTGCCACAATCAAACCGCGCTGCCCGAATCCGACTGGTGATACTAAGTCCATGATTCTCGTGGATAGATTGCTTGACACGGTTTCCAGCTTAATATGCCGTGTCGGATAAAGTGGCGTCAATGCCGGGAAATGCACACGCTCTCTTGCGACTTCAGGGTTCTGTCCGTTAACCGCTTCCACTTGCAAAAGTCCGTAATACCGTTCGTTTTCTTTTGGCGGGCGTACTTTCCCTGTTACTTTGTCGCCGTTACGCAAGTCGAATCGACGGATTTGGGAAGCTGAAATGTAGATATCTTCAGAACTTGAGGAGTAGTTGATAGGCCGTAAGAAGCCATACCCTTCAGATTGAATGATTTCGAGAACGCCCTCCATGAAGAAGAAGCCTTCTTGTTCAGCGCGTGATTTCAGTATGGAAAAGATTAATTCTTTTTTAGTCAGTTTGCTGTAATAGCTGATTTTGAACTGCTTGGCGAGTGCATAAAGCTCTTTGAGCGTCATGTTTTCCAAGTCAGCTAGGGTTATCATTGTCATTATTGGCACCACTCTTTTAAAGTTTAGGATTTCTATGTTTTGGGGGTGCAGCGAATGCTGCCGGGGTACAAAAGAATTGCCCGGCTGAAGCGCCGGGCAATTTAGGGGTTACTCAGTCTTTCATCACAAGATGAGGTTTTTTGTCCATGCTATGACGTCCTTCAACAAAACGGATCGTACCGGACTTTGAACGCATTACAAGTGAATGTGTTTTAGAATGGCCACCTGTGAATTGCACGCCGCGAAGGAGCTCGCCATCTGTTACACCAGTTGCTGCAAAGATTGCGTCGTCCCCTTTCACGAGGTCGTCCATGTAAAGAACTTTGTCCACATCGATGCCCATCTTAATGCAGCGCTCGCGTTCAGCATCGTTCATAGGAATTAGTTTCCCTTGAATTTCTCCGCCAAGACATTTCAGTCCTACTGCTGCAATAACACCTTCAGGCGCTCCGCCAAGTCCGAAAAGAATGTCGACGCCTGTACCTTCGAATGCTGTGTTGATCGCACCCGCTACGTCTCCATCGTTAATAAGCTTGATGCGGGCACCCGCAGCGCGGATTTCAGCGATGATGTCTGCATGACGTTCGCGATTTAATACGGTTGCTGTGATTTCATTCAATTTCATGTTTTTTGCTTTTGCAACAGCGTTCAAGTTGTCTGTTACTGACGCGTTAATGTCAATTTTACCGACACACTCAGGGCCCACTGCAATTTTGTCCATATACATATCAGGAGCATTCAGGAGATTTCCTTTGTCCGCGATAGCGAGGACAGCAAGTGCGTTCCAACCGCCCGATGCTACGATGTTTGTCCCTTCAAGTGGATCGACCGCAACGTCTACGAAAGGTCCAGTACCTGTTCCAAGCTCTTCTCCAATGTACAACATTGGCGCTTCGTCCATTTCACCTTCACCAATCACAACAACACCTTGCATCGGAATTGTATCAAACACCGTGCGCATTGCTGTTGTTGCTGCGTCATCCGCTTCGTTTTTCAAACCTCGTCCCATCCAGTGCGATGCGGCAACTGCCGCCGCCTCTGTCACACGTACAAGTTCCATCGATAAACTGCGTTCCATCTCTAGAATTCCTCCCGTTTTCTGCTAGTTGCAGATTGTGTAACTGTCTCAATCGTTCGCTCTATTATAGCACACGATTGAATAAGCACTAAACTGTTTTATGAATTGCTTTGAGCGTCATCTTCATCAGGCACTTCCACTTTTTGAATGGAAGCACCGAGACCGCGCAGTTTTTCGATTAATCCGCCATAGCCCCGTTCAATATGAGAGATACCTCGAATTTCAGTTTCCCCTTCAGCAATAAGCCCCGCGATGACAAGCGAAGCGCCTGCACGCAAATCACTTGCTTTCACTTTTGCCGCGTGAAGCGGTGTCGGACCATGAATGATTGCTGATCGTCCTTCAACCTTGCTGCTTGCATTCATTCTGCGCAGCTCATCAATTTGTTTGAATCTGGCTGAATAAATCGTATCCGTAAGCATAGATGCGCCTTCAGCTTGAGTAGACAGTACGCAAAACGGCTGCTGCAAATCTGTCGGGAATCCTGGATAAACCAGCGTTTTCACATCAACCGCTTTAAGCGATTTCGTTTTCGGAATGAAAATCTTCTCTTCATCCTCTTCCACAACAACGCCCATTTCACGGAGTTTTGCGGTAACAGCTTCTACGTGCAACGGGATAACGTTTTCAATTGTAATGCCATTTCCTGCAACTGCTGCCATAATCATGAACGTCCCGGCTTCAATGCGGTCAGGAATAATCGTATGACGAGTTCCGCTTAAACTTTCGACACCCTCGATGCGAATCACATTCGTCCCCGCACCTTTAATGTTGGCGCCCATGTTGGATAGCAACGTAGCTACGTCAATGATTTCTGGCTCTTTAGCAGCGTTTTCAATGACAGTTTTGCCTTTTGCAAGAACCGCAGCGAGCATAATATTGATTGTCGCACCGACACTGACGATATCCAGGTAGATTTTAGCGCCTTTCAGTTCGTCAGCACGCAGATAGATTGCGCCATGTTCGTTTGTGACTTTAGCTCCAAGCGCTTCGAATCCTTTAATATGCTGATCAATCGGACGCGGTCCTAAATGACAGCCACCAGGTAATCCGATGACAGCTTTTTTGAACTTCCCGAGCATTGCACCCATTAAGTAGTAAGAGGCACGCAACTTTTTCACGTTGCCATTCGGAAGCGGCATGGAAATCATTTCGGACGGATCGATAGTCATGGTTCCATCTTGAAAATCAACGTTTCCTCCGATATCTTCCAGCAAGTTCTGCAGCGTATGGACATCGGAAATTTCGGGCAACCCTTCTATCGTAACTGGGGAATCCGCTAAAATGGACGCAGGAATCAATGCAACTGCACTGTTTTTCGCTCCGCTAACTTTGATGTTTCCCTTTAGAGGGGTGCCGCCTTGTATTTTATATACTTCCATTTCAATCTCCTTTACACAATCACTTGTTGTCGCGGGCTTCCCAATCCTTCAAGAATTGTTCAATCCCTTTATCTGTCAGTGGATGGCTGAACAGCTGCTGTAATACTTTGAATGGCACTGTTGAAATATGAGCGCCTGCAAGTGCCCCATTTGTAATTTGCTGCGGGCTGCGAATCGATGCTGCAATAATTTCCGTGTCAATGTTGTGGATGGTAAAGATATCTGCAATCGTCTCGATCAACGCTAACCCGTCTTGACCGATATCATCGAGTCTTCCGATGAACGGAGACACGTATGTAGCTCCGGCACGCGCTGCCATCAATGCTTGGTTCGCACTGAAAATAAGCGTTACGTTGGTTTTAATACCTTCAGCTGCGAAAACTGAACAAGCTTTCAAGCCTTCAGGAGTCATTGGTAATTTCACCGTAATGTTCGGAGCGAGCGCTGCAAGTTCACGGCCTTCTTTGATCATTCCCTCAGCATCGAGTGCAATGACTTCAGCGCTGACTGAGCCTGGAACGAGTGCCGTGATTTCTTTTAACCGGTCGTGGAACGAGATATTCTCTTTCGCTACAAGTGAAGGGTTTGTTGTGACTCCAGATAAAATCCCCCAGCTGTGGGCTTCTTTAATTTCTTCAAAATTCGCTGTGTCAATGAAAAATTTCATAGTCCGTGTTCCTCCTTAAAATTGAAAAGGAGGAGATTCATCCGATTACGGGATGTCTCCCCCTTTAGGCTTAGTCTAAACGTTCATGCAAGAAACAAAGTAGACGTTATGCTTTTTGCGAGCTGCCGAATTCACGCATCTTCCCAACAACAGTTGCTTGAATCGCTTCGCGCATTGGTGTAAGGAATTTACGCGGATCGTAAACTTCTGAGTCAGCTGCAAGCACTTCACGTACTTTTTTCGTTCCTTGAATCTGATTTTCTGTATTCACATTAATTTTTGCAGTTCCAAGTGAAATGGAACGTTGGATATCTTTTGTTGGAATTCCAGTGCCGCCATGTAAGACGAGTGGAAGATCCGATTGGTTCGAAATCTCTTCCATTTCTTTGAACCCAAGATTCGGTTCACCTTTATAAGGACCGTGTACAGAACCTAGTGCTGGCGCAAGACAATCGATATTTGTTTCATCGACCAGACGTTTACACTCTGCAGGATCCGCGTACATAACGCCTTCAGCAATTGTATCGTCTTCCTGACCGCCGACTAGACCAAGTTCTGCTTCAACGGAAACGTTTTTAGGATGTGCATAATCTACAACTTGCTTTGTAATGGCAATATTTTCTTCGATAGGTTTTGCAGAAGCATCAATCATGACGGATGTAAATCCAGCGTCAATCGCTTCTTTACACTTTTCAAGACTCGATCCATGATCTAGGTGAATTGCTACTGGTACTGTGATTTTATAATCGTGCATAAGTCCTTTCACCATGTGAACGACCGTAGTAAAACCACCCATGTAACGTGCTGCGCCTTCAGATACGCCAAGGATGACTGGGGATTGTTCAGCTTGAGCTGCTTGTAAAATCGCTTGCGTGTACTCCAAGTTGTTCAAGTTGAATTGCCCGATTGCATATCCTTCTCGCTTACCTTTAATCATCATTTCTTTCATTGATACGAGTGCCATGTGCAGTTCCTCCTTCGAATATGGAAACGGATTGAGCTCGATTCATTTTTCAGATGAATTCCTACTTCATCATATCAAAAAAACCGTTCCACTTCCACTTAAGGGAACAGGCACTATCGTTCTCGCAATAACCGTTCAATTGTCTGCCGTACTTCATGGATATCAAATGGTTTCGTAAAATAGTGGTCAGCTTGATGTGTTGTTTTTTGATTTGCAGATTCGATTTCGTCGTATGCCGTCATCATGACCACTGGGATTTCCGGTCTGTCGTTCTTCACTTTCTGGAGCACTTCAGATCCGTCCATCCCCGGCATTTTCATGTCCAGCAAAATACAATCCGGGTTCTCGTTCTCCAC
>JARIBI010000078.1 GCA_029257435.1 Sporosarcina sp.
AAGCTTTGTTTATGGATTATAGAGACTGTTTTCTTATAAGTCAAGAGCGAATTTATATAATTACAACAGTTCTTTTAGAAATCCCTGTTCGACTACCTGCATAACCTCCACTTGTGAAAAGAGATTCCCCCCAACTATGCAAAATTTGCCCGTTTGAAGCACGAGTCTTGTACCGTTAAAGCCGCAGATTATGGAAAGTATTAAAAGCTCTTTTACTAATTTTTGCTCATTCTAACATTTCTGGATTTGCTGTGAGGATGATGGTTCTTGTAATTTAAAAACATTAAAAGTATCCCGATTATTGCTGTAATTAAAACTGGAATAAACCTTTTATTCATGAGACTGTAAAGCATCACGACAATGAAAATGACAACGATTAAAAAATGAAAAACATAATACTTTTTCAATTTAATCACACCTTCACTTCGTTTTTTCTGGTCCGTTTGAAGAACGGGTCTTATTAGTGAATAGCGCCCGATTGTTTTACACGAGACTATAAATAGCGACGAACAATACAAATCCAGATACAAGAAAAAGATTAAAAGCATCTGCATTCCTTTTCTTAAATTCGGTAATGCCCATCACAATAAACATCAGCCCCGCTAAAAGCAGCATGTAAGGAATTATTGTTCCTACACTTCCAGTTATCAATCCATATACTGATAATCCAATTATCGTAATCCCTAAAATACCTCTAAGTATTTTCATATGACTTCACTCCAATCTGGCCCGATTGCGGTATGGGCACGATTATTTATGCAGCAATCGCCCCCGTTAGCAGTGGTATTTACTTCATGCCATTTAGTTCTTTTCTAATTTCTTCAGACAAAATATTGGGACTTGTTATTTCATAAAAATGACCATCAATCATTTGCAAAACATTATTGTAACCTAGAACGAATCCTGTTGTTTTCTCAATTCCCTTATCGTCATAAAGTATTTTGACTTCATAACTCATCATTGGTGTAGAATTAACCTTTCTAATCTTCATTTCACTTGATTCATCGACAATATTCATTAGCTGCGCCTCAGTCAAATTGAATTCTTTATCAGGAAATTGACGGTCTTCAACTGTTATTTCAGTAATGGATTTATGATTAAATCCATTTTTAAAAGCTTCGCCAAAAGTCGTTTTTTTATTGTTTTCTAGATACAAATAAAAACTAATACCTAAAATTAATACCAGTAGACCCGCAACAATACTCTTTTTCATAGTATTCTCTCCCGACTGATTTCCTCAGTAGCTACCTAACAAAATGGCCCTATTCTTGCACAACTTTTATTCAGCTAACATTCCCCTTTGTTGGTGCTTTCTTTTTTGTATCTATTTTTCGAGGGGAAACAAATACATATTCAGTTAGTACCAGATCAAGGTGTGAAAGTAGACTTTCACTTAAATTCACTAAGTGTCTAAACCCTGCAATGACAATGTTTATCGACTGACGTTCTGTCATTGTTACTCACCTTTTATCATGAAAAATAACTGTTGGTCACTAGTTGGTCACTCGACGGTCACTTCAGGAAAAAGAGGAGGCATCTGCCCCCTCTTTTTTAAACATTATTTTCTCTCGCTCTAAAATAGAAATATGACTTTAACTTAATTAATTAAAATTGATGAAATCGTATTACTATCAGTATTTACTGTTATCCTCATCGAGTTGCATACACCAGCAAAAGCGCGTACTGCAATTCTTTCTTTAAATGATTCATCAAAGACCCATTCACTTGGCATTAATACAAAGTATCCTGTATCGAGGACGAAGGTTTCTTTAAAAAAACTCCATAGTGTCTCAATATCATGGTCTACTAATTTTTCCACTCCTCCGAGATTAACTTTATAATCTTTTGTAGGAAATATGCCTCCCCAACCGGAACTACTCTTTCTGTACACATCAGTAACGATAGCATTAAGACTATTGTTATTATAAAGGTCCAAAAAATATGCTTTAGAACTTTCTCTTATATCTTGCATGCTCAACGTAACTTGCTTATCTTCTGTGATTTTTATAACCTTTTTAAAGTGCGTGGCAACCTCTTCGAGAACTTTATCATATATCAATTTAGTCTTGACAGGAACATCTAGCACTCCATTTGATTCAATTAATATAAAGGGCGCCAAGAAGTATTGGGCAAGAGGTGTTAATTCTAAATCAGAAGAGGCTTCAATTATTACTTTATCAAATGCTACTTTGGGTGGTTCAAATTTTTCATTAAATTCGACTTCAAAATTTTGTATATCCTCTTCTGACAGTATTTCTTCGAATAAATCCAAATTAACCCTTCTTTCAAAACTTCTAAATTAGAAAATCCTTATTCTAGTTAACTAATTAAGATGTTTACTCTTATTTACAAGTTATTAAAGTTTAAACTTAATTGTACCTGTTTTTACCGTGTAAGCTACACCCTTTGTTGTACTTACAGAGCCCATGATAGTGGCTGAGTGAGTACCCGTTGTTGAATAAAAGTTTTCAGCAATATTCGTTACAGATGTAGGAGTGCCGAATGTTGCGTAATTAAAGTTATGGATAGACTTATATCCACCGGGACTCCAACCTACAGATAGATTTACCCTGGTAATGTATGTTTTTGGAGAAGTTATAACCACTTTCCAGTGTGCAGTCACATCAATTCCAGAGGTAGTTGTCCAAAAATCAACATAACCTTCAATAGCTTTGGCAGTTGGTTGTGTTGAATCTTCTCCTTCGGTTGGAACAAGTGTTATAGGAATTCTAACGTGTTCTTCAGAAGTATTTGCAAAAACTTCTGTCGGTACTAATAATAGTAATAGCATAAATGATAATACCGCAGTTAACGTCTTCAAACTTTTCAAGTAAATCTCCTCCTCATAGGTTCTGTGTCAAATACTAACAAAAATGATTAATACTTCACAATGGGTAAATCCAACTAATCTATCAGATAAATAGAATTTCCGAAAATACTATATAAGTGAATGAATTTCATAATCCACAGCCCTTATATACCAAGGGTTTGAAGACGTCAAAAAAGAAGTACCTCCCCAAGTCTAGTATAATGGTAGTCGACTAAAACATCCCAAAAGACTGGAGGTACTCCCTTTGACCATTATACGACAACAAAGCCTATTTGGCATTCAAGAATTATATGAGATGGAACCTACCCAACAATACCAGGAAATTATGGACGCAATCTTCTTTGAAGTCAATAAGAAAACCAGTGTTGGTGCACCTGTAGAGCTAAATTACGGTGCCATGATCGTCAGTTTCTTCATACGGTACGTGGAAAGAATTCCTACAATTAAAGGGTTGATCAAACGACTCGATCATGATCTGACATTTAAATTAAACTGTGGATTCAAGGTGTCAGATTCGACTCCTTCAGAATCATCGTACAGCCGTCTTCTAACGAAGTTGAGTGAATCCGATATTTTGGAGCGTGTTCAGGAAAGGGTTATTCACACAGCAATTACAGAAGGGTTTATTAGTGATGATACGGTCGCGATTGATGCAACTCACTTTGAGGCGCGTGATCAAGCGCCTCCTAAAGAGAATGAACAAAAGAAAGAGCCCAAAAAACGTGGAAGAAAAACAAAATAAGAGCGACCAAAATGGTTGGAAGAACAAGCGAAAGAACTGGCGAGTTTATCTCTTTATGAAAAGAAAATTGAAGCTCAGCTAGACGAGCCTCTCCACAACTTGCGAATAGAAGTCCCACAAGCCCCTAAATGGGGCATCAAAAAGAATAGTGAAGGGAAAACCCATTTAGCAGTGGGTGCTTCCAGTCAATACATCCTGCAATCCTTACTATCTTCCGGGAATTTGAATGATGGAAAAGCCGCGATTCCGTTATTGAAAGGTCTGGAACAGTTCCACCTTCCTTTTGTAAGCCACCACACGATGGAAGCAGGATATGACTTCGAGCCGATTTATGAACAAATCCATCGGATGAGCCATCAATCAAACATCGCCTATAATAAGCGGAACGAAAGCGAAATGATTGGCTATGATGAACACTTTGCGCCGACCTGTTTCAGAGAACATTCCTATCGGTATGACAGCTATGATCCGAAGTACGAAACCCTAAAATATACGCAGCCTCTTGAGTGTAAAGAATGCCCGCTTGCCAACCAAGGACAATGCCAAAAAGTATATAAAGTCAGAATCACAACGGATCTTCGTAAATATACGGTGCCAGCCCGAGGATCAAAAGCATGGAAGAAAGTTTTTAAGCGTCGAACCGCTGTCGAGCGTGTGAATGCTTATCTCAAAGAATTTTATCAGCTCAATAACGTACGATACAGAACCGGAAAACGAGCAAAGGTCCATTTCGATATGATTGTATTGATTTATAACGCTTCAAAACTAGCAGCAGATCGTATTAATCTGTCACTAAAAGTTCAACAAGCTGCATGATTCCTGTTTTTTGAAATACAAATTTAGCATCGGGTAGGTCTTTTGTTTGTATCATTACACTACTCCTCTTTTTATATAACCTGGTTCTATTACTGAGAAAAGCACAATTCATCTTCAAGAATTTGGCCCGATTCTGGAATTAGCTATATTCATATTCCTCTCCGTTGCTTGAAGTGCAGGTGCCGACTCCCGGAGGATCAGCGTGAGTCTTGAGACCCCGCAGTGTCGCGCACTTTGCGACCGAGGAGGCTCAAGCCACGCCCTCGGGAAAGCGTGCACCGGAACGGAAAGCAACTGTTCGTATACTATTTTCTAACCCGTTTACGTTATTAGCGCGATTACTTAGGCAGCAATTGAACCCGTTAACCTTACTATTATTCTTTCACACTTTCTTCTTTATCCTACTTACTAATAAGACTATGGTTCCAATGGAAAACATCATTACAAAGGTACTTAACCAAGTTAAATCATCTTTACTTAATTTAGCTTTTTTCAATAAACTCAGTATTTCATCACTTGGCCAGTTTGAAGGGCAGCTACATTCCAACCACTGCTCCGATAAAGAAAGCGTGTATCCTATTTATTTTCATGGATAAATGTATCTGACATCCATTCATTAAACTTTTCCTTTTCTTCAAGTTGTGGATAATGAGCTGACTGCTCAAAAGTAATGAATTTTTTATGTTTGTCTGATATCGTATCGAAATATTTTTTTGCTGCATAAGAAGAAGTCATATAATCATATTTCCCCATGATAAAATATAAAGGTATGTCAAGTTTTGATACGATATTTGGTAATGGATTTTCCAGCATGTGATTTACTAATTTCTCTTGAGAGTAGCCCATCGCATAGTTATAACGAATGACATCTAACAAATTATACTCGTTGCTAAATAATGCCCCTAAAATATCACCATCGGGGTTATCCATGCTTCTAATAGATCCGCCATATTTCATCACATATTCTCTAGGGGTAACTATATCGCCATTTTCAATCTGCTCAGATAGTTCTTGTAGATATTCAGCATCATCGGTGTTCCCTAATTTTCCAGCTTGGTTAATACAGTAATTCAAACTTTCTCACTTTCTATTGTATCGCTCATCTGCCCAATCCCTACATACGCTTCATATTTCTCTGGGGATTTATTGGCCGCCTGCATACCAATGTATGTACCTGAGGAATGAGCCATCAGGATAACCTTATCTTTACCTAAATGCTCCGATATGTAGTCCGTCAAAGCTAATAGGTCATCCACCAATAAATCCGTCGATAGATTGGAATAGTCTTAAAAAAGTGATACGTCTTCCCACTTGCTCTTTGATCGTAATTAACAACTGTGAAATTTGATTCCAATAAGTCTTGGTATTTAGTAGCGTACGGTATTTCTGGGGAACCTGGTCCTCCATGTACAACAATTATGATTGGGTTATTCTTATTAGCCCCACGTATCATAATTTCATGATTAGTTCCATTTATCTCTACTTGTTCTAGTGTACTTATACTAGTATCACCTTTTATATGCGATGTCCATGTGGGAAAGAAAAGTCCTGTTGCGAGCAATATTACAAAAACGATTGCAATGTAAAATATATATTTCATTGGTTTCTTTTTGAGCTTAATATTATTATTTGTTCCTTCCCTATTCAATTGGCCATTTTACTGAAAAGGGAGCAGTCCTTGTTATAGTGATAGGTAAGCCTTTGAAGTTATCTCCAGCTTTTCCCCCACTTAACACCGTACGTGCGACTTTCACCGCATACGGCGTGCCAACTAATCCAATTCATTCAATCATCAACACTTAATGTGTTTCAACTCTTCCGTTTCAATAAGTCGGTGCCTTCCGTAGAAGGTGAACCTCTATTAGTCTTTCAAGAACCTTATTAACCGATAAAGGGTTGTCTAACATGATTGAAGGAATCTTTTACTAGTCTAGTGGCTATCCCTCCACGTTCATTACACGTTTCATTGGTACTGTGCCACCCCTTTCACTGATATGAAGAAAAGTTATATAGCCGCTAGTCTCACGACTACTTTCCTTTTCACCGTTTCACCGGGAGTAAGCCCTCCACGTTATCAGCTTACAACGTTGAATTATATCTATTAAGGAACAGACTTAGATGCTTCCTATGAGCCTGTTAGCATTGCATGTGCCTGTAACACAAGACGGATTTTTATATTCTCGATTCTTACTCATCCACAGCTAACCCTACATATGGTAGTAAATACATTTCTGTATAATGGGCATCTAGACCCGTACATTCAGAAGTTCGTCAGCAATACATTTTGATTTTGTATTTTATTGCATTCTCATCATATCTGTTCAACCCAAGCATCATGATTTACACCACCCCATCGGGTAGGCTTTCGTCAGCCAAACTGTTACGGTAAATTCTCACGCCTATTAACCGAGCTTATAACACGCTTTTTCTTACTAATCCGCGTGCTACTCGACGCAGGGGAAACCTTTCAGAGCGTTACCTCGTCATTCGACTTCTTGATATAATCCTTTAATTTTAGAATTCTAAAATCACCTGATCTTTACCGAAATTGTGTGACCACATTTCATTTAAATCAGAAACGTTTCGCACCGAGAATTGCCCCCAAGTGCTGAATTATAACCTTTAACTATTTGAGTAGAAACACTTTCTACCTTTTGAATCTATTTCCAGTATTTATAAATATAAGCATAAAAGCAATCATGGCTAAAAATAGAATTAGACCCATATAGAACAACCATTTAATATCGTAAGCTTCACTGAGTAACCAAAAGATCATACTAAATGACAAAGCAAACATCATTTTCCCCATAAACTTACAAAGTGCAATCACATCATACTTTTCTTTCTCTTCTGAAGGCATTGTGTTAAATCCTGCAATTAAAAAAGATCCTTTTCCGTTGATTAATACAACTCCTAATCCTAGAAATAATCCAATAATTAAAAGCATAATAATCATTTGTATCCCATCCTATTATCATATTATTTCACTTATCTTTTTCTTTCTTAATTTATATACGGATGAATACTGCAGAGGTTTCAGTCAATTGGATTTACTCATGAATCTGGCCCCATTCTTGAATGTCTAATTTATAGTAACTACACTCTGTTGCTTGGAGCGGAAGACGGACGACTCCGAAGGGATCAGCTAAAGTCGTGACGAAGAACGGCTTTTGTGAGTAAAGCGCAGCGAGAGGGAGCACATCTTTGTACTCTCTTTGAGACCCCGGAGGTACTGCTTTAATTTCTGTAAAAGACTCAGAAATACGGCAAAGCGAACCCTTCTCTGTTCGCTGTGCTCAAGCCATGCCTCTCGGAAAGCGTTCCGTCTTGAGCGCGAAGTAACAATTTGCATATTGATAAATAGCCCGTTTCTATAATACTGGGCGCAGGTATCTATTATAAAATGGAGCCAGGCAATTAAAATTCTCCTTACATTTTTCTACTCACAAAAGAATGAATCGCCAATATTAACGTAATAAGAGGGAATATAAACCACAAGGAACTTTTTTCAAATAAGTACTTGAACTCAGGTATAAACACCTTGTACTCGGAAATATAAAGAACCATAAAAAAGAGCTAACTAACAAAATAGATTCAGATGCATTTATAACTTTTTTGTTTTCCATTAAAACAAACTCCTTAAATAAAAAGCGATTTTATACTTAAAAAGCTCTTTTCACTGACCATCCTTCATACTCGCCGTCATACTTCTTTGAATATAAAGACATAAGTTCAGTCTGATATTCAATAACAGCCAAAGCTTCTGTTTTTGTTACTTTTAAATGTGTAACCTTGCACTTTTTATAATCTATAAAAATAGTAAACCCTGTTCCCGATATTTCATTCATACACTCTTCCGCTCTGTAATTGGGAATGACTAGAGAATGGGTGATGTGACATGTATTGTCTTGAGATAGGTCAATCCCGGTTTCTTCCACCTTTAACCTGTCAGCTTTGATTCTTTCCTCTCTTTCTTTCAATGTTTCATAGTAATTATGCAAACCTTCTTCAAAAACATTATCTATTTCAATACGATTATAATCTAGTATCCATTTTCTATACTTGTAGTATGCTGGCGCAAGAGTTTCTTTTCTTAAGGCGAAAACATCGCATCCACGGTCGTCATACATATGAAATACTACATCTTTTTCAGTACTGATAAAATATACCGGTTCCCCAATAGATGGACTTCTGCCTTGCTCATAGTTCCCTATCCCTTTCAGTATCTCTTTGTAGTTAATAAACTTTAATCTTGAGTAGACAAGTTTCACTGTGTATTCATTTTTCATCTCGATTATTTGACCTGTCAACTCATCATAATCCTCTTCTATGTCGTACAATTTCACTTCTTCAACATGTTGTTTACTTAATAACTCATCAAGGTACTCTGGTGTGTTATTTCCAAACATGATATCTTCTGATCCACCGTAATCTTTTATATAGAGATAAATAAAATCATCCGGTGCGAAAACCTCTTCAAACACGGACGTAACTCTTGTAATCACTTGATTTATTCTCTCTAAAGTTCCATTTCCATATGGGTCACCTAATTCAAATCTTACATACAGATCACTTGTTAAGTCAGGGAAATTAGTTTCTACGTACTTCAGTATTTTATTCTTGATCGGAATTCCATCCTCGCTTCATTTTTTATAATCTACGTTCTATCAGCAACTGTATTATTAAATTTCAGATTTCCACTAAACATCTATCGATAATTCGCTAAGTAATTCACTTCTTCAAATAGTTCCTTGGGCTCTTGAGCTGTCCATTCCTCCACTGTCATCTCAGGATGCAGATCCAAGTAAGACCTGACTATTTTGTATCCTTCGCTGTACCCGTAGTAATTTGGAATACCACTTGAGCCGCCCATTATAATTTCCAATATTTCTGGGCTGGCATCACGCTCCAGGGAGGGTTCTATCTTACTCCAAACTTCCTTGTTAAAACTTTCATTTATCAAAGTGTACATACTATTTAAATCAGGATACATGAGAGTCTCAAACATCACAGCCTCTCCTTCCAAAGTTAAATGATCTAATCCTGTGAGCGGCTTATTATCCTTCAAATGTTTTTCGAGCCAGACACTATGATGATATTCATGGGACATGGCTGATTTAAAGTATTTATCAAATCCTTCGTAATAGACGACGATTTGCCCAGCTCCAATTGTCCCCATATCGGAAGGAAAGTTTTCATTTTCAGGAAATATACATACAGTTGTTTCTTTATCTGTTGGAAGAGCGTTTGAGGATTTAACAAGCGATTCCTCAAATACCTCATTAAGCTGATCCGTATTTATTTTTTCAATTTGATTCTTTACTCGTTCAAAATCGCTCCTTTTAGTCACCAATTCGAATATATCCTTAGAATTCATAAGTTTTGCATCTTCAAAACAGGATTCATTTACAGGTGTAATAATTTCCTGTTGAAATAACTTAAAAAGCTGTTCATCCGGTTGATTTTGCACAGCTTCAAAAAAATTCTCATAGAGCTGATACGCATGAATAATAGAGAATTTCTGTCCCGTGTCAGGATTTTTGAAAGAATAGGTGATATTCTGCAGTGCGTTCTCTGGAGTGATTCGTTCCGGAGGCTGTCCAGCTTGCTTACAGGCTGATACAGAAAAAGCTAACACCATGCAAATTATGAGTAAGAGTTTGTTTTTACTATGTATGATTTTCATCTCCTATCGATTGACGCAGCTGCTTGCCTTAACCTAGAACAATGATTAAAGTTAGTTCACGATTCAATTCGATCCGCCAAAGCGCCTAATCATCTATAAATAGTTCTCCGATTGTACTGCAAGATTATTTCCTTATTTATTTTCCACACTCAAATACTTGAAACGAATTTACTGAGCCATATCCATTTGCAACATCATGGCGAATAAAATTCCTAAAACCATTAGCTCTCAATACAGTTTCGAATTCTTCGTTTTCATACAGTCGAACGGGAAAGTCCATGAGTTCTTCTTTGTTTATATGACCATCTGTAACTAGGTGATATTTGAGTTTTGTATTAAGCATGTTACTTTTTTGGTCAAAACCCACTTTCTTATACTCAATAATTTCATCGGTCCCAATAATTTGTCTATTCGTTTCCATCCAATCGGATATCTCGTCAACTGGCCCCTTGTTTGTCATGACAGTCAGCAGGATCTTTCCTCCTTCTTTCAAGACATTTCTCATGTTAGAAAGGCTGGCTTTCACTAATTCATCGGGCATAAGTGAAAAAGAACCAAAAGGGATTATAACTAGATCATAATTTTTAACGCTCTTAAATTCTTCAAGTCTGCAATGTGTTAAATTCGCCTTAAGATTTAAATTACGGGCTTTACTTTCACATAAGCTGAGCATTTCTTCAGAGAGATCAAAGCCGTCAATGTTAATCCCTCTTTCCATTAGAGGAATAAGCATTCTTCCATTTCCGCACATCGGTTCTAGGACTTGCGTGTTTTTATCCTTAATGAAAGATAGGTGAAACTTAAGTTCCTCTCCCCCTGCAATCGATTTATTGGTTTCATAAATCTGCGTGCAAAGTTCCCCATAATATTCTTCCAATATGATTTCCCCCGATAACTTTTTTCTTATATTATTAGCATCTTCTTACTTTTACGATTTGAACCAATTGTTGAAGAGTCTAACATTCTATTTGTTTACATTATTGTACCAAAATTTGTAATGAATAACCAAAAGTATATTTTTAATTGTCAATCTTTACTGGATGTACTTCTTTCTAATTTAAAAGATCCCCGATTCCAATTTAACAGGAATCCAGGGTCTGATTTTAAACAGTTTTTGAAATCCTAAGCTTAGCAGCAGAAGTTTTCTGGAGTTTCCTCAGAGCCATATGTTCTAATTATGTGCAATCAGCACATCACAAAGTAGTAAACCCCCAGAATCAGACTGAACACCGCAGGATTACAAACAAACTTCTATTTATCCTTATCCCCTTTCCTGTATCGTCGTCCCGCTACTAATATTGCCGAATATAATACCAACGCAATCCCAAGAACTTGCCATCCGCGCAGATGATCCCCAAGGAACAAGACCCCCATCAATACTGCAACAATTGGC
>JARIBI010000002.1 GCA_029257435.1 Sporosarcina sp.
ACGAATAGCGCAAAAGCGAGTAACAGAATTGTTCCGCCTACGATGTAAAAGACGAGTGCGAACGTTTCATTAATATTAAATGGACGGATGAACTGAAGCCACATTCCAGCAGTCAATCCGATTGAACCGATAATCGCTGCCCACCCGTGAACTGCCACAAGCTTCGTTGCGCGCACGCGATAAATTTTATAAAAGACACCCCATGAAAAGACAGAAAGCCAACCTACTAACAAGATGTGTGCGTGTATGGGTTTAAATGCGTAGGATCCTGATCCCGCCATATGTGAACCTAGCACCGTTCCGACCAATCCAAATAACGCAGCAATTCGTATTAAGCGTATACTCCATTTTTCCTGCATGTTGCATTCCTCCTGTATCATTCTGATTACCTTTATCATACAACCCGAACATGAACACAACATGTACTGCACATTACAGTTTGGGCAAAATAATTGTAAAGACGGTTCCTTTTCCCTTTTCACTCGTGACGGAAATCTCTCCATTGTGAAGCTCAATCACTTGCTGAACAATGGATAACCCCAGGCCAGTTCCTTCGGCGGCAATTGTCCGTGAGTCATCTTCCCGGTAAAAACGGTTGAAGATATGCGCGAGATTCTCTTCTGCAATCCCAATTCCGGAATCTCCGATTTGCACAGTTACAGAGGTTTCATCTGAAACTAAGGAAACATCGATGGTACCGTAATCAGCCGTATATTTTAACGCATTCGACAACAAGTTCTCCCATACCTTCTCAAGAAACGACGGATCCCCGATTATCTCAGCATCCTCAATTTCCATAGAAAGAGAAATTTGTTTCTCCTCGAGCAGCCATCGGTATTTGCGCACTGTCTCTCTCAACTGTTCACTGACATCATATGAAACAGGCTTCAACGGACTCATCATTTGATCAAGTGACGTCAGCAAGAGCAGCTGTTTAGTCAATGACGATAATCGATCAGTTTCGGACTGGATCACTTTAGCATAGCCAGCCCGTTCTTCAGCAGGCAGCGATTCATCCATCAACAAGCCCGCATAGCCCTTAATATTCAATAGCGGCGATTGAAAGTCATGAGACACGTCACTGATGAACTTCTTGCGTATTAAATCATTTTCTCCCAAACGCTCGGTCATTTTTTGGAAACTTTCCGCCAGCTGTCCAATTTCGTCTTTCTGATGAATCTGCAGGATGCCGCTGAATTCTTCTTTCCCCACTTTCTTCGTTGCCACCGTCAGTTGTGTAATTGGCCGAATTAGACGTTTTGCCACAATCAACATTGCTAACAGACTCGCGATTGCCATTACTATGACCATACCGCCAAGCAAGTAATGAACTTCTGTGAAAAGCAGCTTAATATCCGGACGCAAAAACAGGGCATACTCCTCACCCTTATATGTAAATGGAACGCCGACTGTATTCGCGGTTTCATCTGAAAAGAAGCCTGTCACAAACGTTTCTGTCGGATAGTTTTTCATGCCGTGATAGTCCGTTCCTTGAAGTACGGATTTCACATCGCCTTCTTCTAAGTTATCAAGACGAAATGACTGTCCGTAACGCTGGCCATTTAAGTCTTCATTTACAATCAATAACTTGTATCCTGCTGCCGCTTGCGTTTTCAAATAGAGGTTCAAGTCATCAGGAGATGCTTTTTCAATGTAACTCACGAGTTGTCGAGCGATGTTCATATTTTTTTCATCATTCGACCCTTTTAAGTTTTGATGATAAAACGTATTGACCGCCAGAAACGCCGCAAGTGCGCTGAACACCATGATTCCTGCCGTATAAAGCAGAAACTTACCATATAGGGACCTCATACTGCACCCGTGTCCAGCTTATAGCCGACACCCCTTACGGTTACGATACTTACTTGCTCTGGGAGGCCTTCCATCTTATTCCTCAACCGCTTAATATGGACGTTCAGTGTTTGTTCATCGCCTTCATAGTCAAATCCCCATACTCGTTCCAGCAATACCTCCCGCGTGAACACCTGATTCGCACGTGATGCCAGAACCGACAACAGTTCAAATTCTTTCAATGGCAGCAGCAACACTTTTTTTCCAATTGACACTTCATAGGTTTGACGATTAATGGATATGGGTCCTGCCTGTATAAATACATCGACCGCTTTGTCATAACGCCGCAGAATCGCACGGATTCGAAATAGCAATTCCTTCGGTTCAAAAGGTTTTACCACATAGTCATCCGATCCCGCTAGAAAGCCCTTTTCCTTATCTTCTAATTCTCCTTTTGCAGTAAGCAATAGTACAGGGATATCCCATTCGGAACGTAGTTTCTTCGTCAGTGCATATCCATCCATTTCAGGCATCATCACATCGACGACAGCAAGGTCTGGCACTTCTTTTTCCATGAGCTCCAACGCTTCCCGGCCGTTTTTTGCTTTCATCACACGATAGCTCGCAGCAGATAATGTTATGCGGACCAGCTCTAAAATATTTGGATCATCATCGACTGCTAAAATTGTTAACATTTAACCCGCTCCTTTTTTAGACTTACTCCACTCTGCATTCAATATTCCAGAAATCAAAATAATAACGGCGGTCATGTAAAACCAAATCACCAGCATGATGATTCCAGATAACTGACCATATAACCGTGTGTAATCTACTGCCGTTACCCATCCTCCAAACAGATACGAAAACAGCTGCCATCCAAGCGTCGAGAGCAATGCACCTGGTACCGCTTGACGAAATAATACTTTACCACTCGGAACAATTTTATAGAAGAGCAGGAAAAAGACAAACAAAAACATTGTACCCAGTCCCCATTTTACTTTTGGCCATAAAAACAGCCAGCCTTTCCAATCGTCAATTCGATCATAGTAAGCAATAACTTCGTGGAGAATGTTTTCAATGAATGGAAGAAGAATGGAGAGAGGTACTACGAGCATGAACAGTAACGTCACCCCAAGATCACGGATTAACGATAGCCAAAACCCTCTCTTCCGTATATACCCGTTTGCCAAGTCGAGCGAACGCGCGAAGGATTGGACCGTTACAGAAGATAACCAGAATGCTCCTGCCAAACTGAAATACAACCATTTTCCTTTCCCGTTTCTCAACACTTCACGAACATTGTCCTCAATCAGCAAAAAAGACTGCTCAGGTATAAACGGTCGTAAAAAGCGAAACAGAATCTCCTCATTGACCGGAAACAAATTCAATAATGAAAGAACAAAAATGAAGAATGGCAACATAGATAACAGCAAGTAATAAGCGGTTTGAGCAGCTTGATCGAAAAAACGTTCACTTATAAATCGTTTGAGAACCTTAATCCCTATTTTCATAGAAACTCTCCTTTTTTAAAACTAAGCCATATGTCGCAAATTTTTCAAGATACCTCCCTTTTTTATACTATAAATTTTTAGTTACCTTATGCTGTAAAAAAATATATACTCTACGTATTATCTAGATTTTAGAACTTTTTCTTGCGTGTAATCGATGTTTCTAAAAAGTTTCAACACTACTTGTCAAATGATTATGTCCCAATCTGCCACTTATATGAACCTATGCTGCCATTTCCTAAAGTTTTACTAGTGAGAGTGTGTACATGGGAATTGCAGTTACTAAAGGGGCTGGCTTCATCGGTTCCCACTTAACCACACGACTCTTAAAACATAGGCCTTCGCGTAGTTGTTATTGATAGTTTATCAACTGGGAAGAGAAAGAATCTAAACCCTCAATCTTCCGTATCCTTTTCGTTGGAAGATCCATTAAAAGACGCTGCAGTATTCGGCGTCCCTGTGACTTTGCCTATCTCAGAAGAGCATGCACTTGAACCTCTATCCCCATACGGATTGTCCAAAAGAACATAAAAACCCTATATTCGATTGCCGTGTGCCCATCATAACCTATCTCATTTCATTCTACGCTATGCGAATGTCTATAATCCACGTCAGGCCAGGAATTCAGACTAATATTTCAAAGATGACCCATTGTTTAGGGCAAACAAGCGAGCTGGAGATTTGGAACACGATACTCTAAACAATTTTAGAGTGGTTGAACAACTCAACGGGCCGCCGTGTGATAGTTTCCCAATTGGAATGTCGGAATACTGGGGGTTTTTGAGGAAAGGACATGAACTAGTATGAGAAGTGAGCATTCAATCGTTTATGAAACCGAAAAGAACTGGATCATTTTAATAGAGCTTGTCACAGTTACACTACTTTTTGTTTTTGTAGCAAGCTACCATCTGTTGAACCTGGAATGCATGAGAACTTTGTTGGCTTTAACAGCCTTTTTGTTCGGAATTCATTATGGAATTGGCTACTCTTTAATCAAAATCACTGGGAGAATTGGACTCCATCGGTTCTACGTTACGCAAGCCGGCAGCAATCCCTTCATCCTTCTCCATGAACCTGGGTTTGCCCGTTTTACATTATCCATTTTCGTAATTGGGCTGCTAAGCGGCGCCTTCCGTACTTCACTCAACAAACATTACCAGAATCTCTCATGGAACACTGAACGAATCGAGTCTCTCCAACCACAAGACTTCTTCATTAAGAATGGAGAACGCGTCCATTTTGAAGAAAGGGATTGCTACCTTATGGATATGACATCTTCTCATTACCGTTCTGTTCTAATGAATGACATTCAAACACTAGTAGTCGATAAAGGCTTTGACGGAGTATTTTTTGATACAGTCGGTGATATGGAAGATCAATCTTACGGCAAAGACCCTCAGCAGTATAATGCACAGAAGAATGGTTTCATCACATTGCTGATTCAGCTAGATCGTGAATATGAAAACCTCTCTAAGATTCAAAACTGGAGAATAGAGCTGTTTAGAGCGGACACGGTTCAATACATGGATGCTCTTATGCGGGAGATTTGAATACAAATCAATGACGAAAGACGAATGGTTTCAAAATCAGATTAAAGGTCTTCAGCAATTACAAAAGAAACAGAACTTCAAAGTGCTAACTGTTTCATTTGAACAACATGCGAAGAGCAAGAAGTACGCAGAGAAACAAGGTTTCCTTCATTACGCAGAACATAAAAACTTCAACCAATGGTAATTGATTAAAGCTCATAAACCCCTCCAAAGCGGATTAGCATTGGAGGGGTCTTTTAGTATGTACCCTTAAGATTACTTGAAGTTTGTTCATTTATTTCCGAATCTGCTTCTAGATGTAGCATTGTAATCATAAACCCAGGATTCCGCTCATAAACTCGGCATTGTGATCATAAATCCCAAATTCCGATCATAACCCTAGCATTTTGATCATAAATCCTAAATTCCGATCATAAGAATCTAATCTAACCTCACCTATCCTACCCACCACATATAATAAGTTTTCCCATATAGACAACATCCAACCAGCCTTTTCCCTCCTGGATAAGAATAAAATTCAACAAACAAAAAAGCGAGTCAAGGAATGAATTCCTTGACTCGCTTTACAAATTGCCCGGCAACGTCCTACTCTCACAGGGGGAAGCCCCCTACTACCATCGGCGCTGAAGAACTTAACTTCCGTGTTCGGTATGGGAACGGGTGTGACCTCTTCGCCATCATTACCAGACAACTTGAGCTT
>JARIBI010000144.1 GCA_029257435.1 Sporosarcina sp.
CTAAAATGATGGCAGAAAGACTTGAAATCTCTTGTTCATGGAAGAGACTGAGTTCATCACTAAGTTTCTTGGTCAAATAACGGAAGTTGTACAGCTTAGTGAGACCGCATTTTTCGCTTTTTTCTATCGTTCGTTCATAGTGAAATGCTTTCAATATCGAAGTTTCAAAATACCCGGTCAGCAAATCAACCATTTTTTTATCTAATTCTTCAAAGAAATTTCTTCTGAATGAAGTCATCATCAAATACCCTTCCAGATTTCCTGCCCGAATAATAGGAGCAACCATTACACTTTGCACAGCAGTACTAAATTGAAGGTGTTCCAGCTTCTGAATTTCCTTGCTCGATCCATAAATCTTTATTTTGTTTGGCGACAGTGTTGGAATTGCTTTATTGTCATAGTGGAAAAATTGGGGGTCCTTTGAGACAATACCAGCTTCTGAACATGCTAAGAGTTCAAACTGATTACCTTTACGAATATCAAGAATATACGCTTGATCATAATTTACAACACCGCGGATTTTCTCTGTGAAAATATTAATGACTTCCCTGGTGCTTAGACTTTCAGTCAGTTCATGGCCAATTTCAACAGCTGAAGAAAGTTTCTTGTTCAGTTCACCAGAAAACGCATACCTGCGAACAATTAAAAGGATGAGTAAGAAGGGCACACCGAGTAACAATATGGAAAGTCCCCCCAATTTGTATGTGAGCAAACTGTATGCGACAGCTAGTGGTAAAACAACCATAGTCGTTGCAAAATCCCACAGCGCTACTTGTTTTAACTTCTCGGTAGAGGAATTATCGATTTTCATAATACTATATAAAACCACAGTGTTGAAAAGAGAATACGCGATGGCGTAAACGGTTGCTGCTAGAAAGAAGCTCCATGGTTCCATTTCCGAGATCCTGCCTCCAGCAAAATAAAAACAAAACGCACTTAATACGGATACTATTGCAAACATCAGTGAATTCGTTGTAAACCTGTAAAACGCAGGTAAACTCGATTTTTGTATCATTAGTAAGATAATAATAGCAAGCTGCATGAATACCATTTCAGCTAAAAGTCCGTATTGGAAAAAGACTACAAAAATTATCCATCTTTCCAGTGAAATACTAATTGAAAATAGCTGGAATGAAACGCTCGTTGCTATAATTAACATGATAAAATTGAACAAAAT
Source organism: Sporosarcina sp. (assembly GCA_029257435.1). GTDB lineage: Bacteria > Bacillota > Bacilli > Bacillales_A > Planococcaceae > Sporosarcina. The sequence continues at coordinate 1,178 of JARIBI010000144.1, forward strand.
AAACCAAATGTCAATTTCTATGAATGGAAACATTTTATAAACTGCATAAAGTGTAGTAGGCACCACTAATAGCCAGAGTAAAAAAGCTATCCACTGCTTGCGTGGATTTATCAGCATTCTGTATCCTCCTTCCAACACGTTCTTACTTCACATAGCCGCCAACTCGATTACGGCCAGCCTGCTTTGCACCAATATACAGCGCCCGATCTGCATTGCGTAATAGTGTCATTGCTTCATCTGTATCTTCTGGTGCAGCTGATACTCCAACACTTGAAGTAATTACAACTTGTTTTTCATTAATTATACAAGCTAAATCGTTATCCACGCGCATCTTTGTTTGCTGAATTTCGCTTCGTAATTCCTCGGAAAATTCAAGTGCTGCTTTCTTTGTAAAATCCGGTAAAATGTAAACAAACTCTTCCCCGCCATATCTTGCAACCGTTGAGCCCTCGGGACACTTAGTTTGCAGCAAATCTGCGAACTGCTGCAAGATAAGATTTCCGCTTTCATGTCCATATGTATCATTCACCTTTTTAAAATGATCAATATCCAACATGACAACTGCAACATTTTTATGAATTCCTCGGCTCAGTAAAGACATTTCGTATTCCAATTGCTGTTCTAGAAATCTGTAATTATAGAGTCCTGTCAGTGCACATCGGTTACTTTCCTGTTCGGCTTTTTCGATATATACCGCTTTCTCAACCGCCACAATAAAGTACGAACTCAGTAAATCCAATACATTTAAATGAAAATATTTAAAAGCGTCTTTCTTTTTACTTCCCAATAAAAACACTCCAACAATTTTCTGTTGCCTGATTAGAGGTATGCATAATAAACTTTCGATTTCTTCTGGAACCGGTGTAATCGTTTGTTGAATCCACTGTTCTCGTCTTGAGTATAGAAAACTAGCCCTGTCCGATAAAATTTTACCTGCGATTCCTTCACCTTTTGCTAAACGAACTTGGGGCACATCTACTTTTTTACCTTTCTCAAAAAAATGTGTAGGTTCCAGCCACCCATCATAGTGATCGAATAAATACACATAGTCAGCTTCAAATAACGCTGCCGTTTTTGTCATGAATTCTTCAATTACCGAATCTTCTGTTGTCATCTTAGCAAGTTGCTGACCGATCCTTCCAGCTGATTGAATATAAGTATTCAAATCATCAGTTTGCCGATTCATTCTCAGTAAAAGTGTCATGAAGAAAAATGGAATTCCAACTAGCAGATAGCCAATGACACCGTAATGAAGAAGTACAAAATATAATGCAAGCGCGAGCGGTACAGCTATAATCATTCGAAAGTAATGTAACAGCGTTTCCTTTACCGTATCTAATCTCATCCTATTTGTAAGAACCCCATACAGTTTGAAAATCCATTCGTATCCAACTGAGTAGACAATTTGATAGACCAATACACTAAAAACTAATGTTCCAAAAGCCATTTCACCGATTTCTGCACCCGTTATGAAAAATGCGATTGCAGAGCATAGAGACAAAACAAAATAAGCTAACGAGTTATATAATAAACGAAAAAGGACATCCCCTGTTTTCAAACGAGCTAAGACTGCAAAGACAATAATCATTTGAGTGATTATTAACTCAGTCGTTAAGCCATATAGTAAAAATATCGGCAGGGTAAACCAAACAAAAAGTATGACAGGCTTCCGTTTGTATATGATTGGATAGTAAATACTTAGAAACCCTAATAGAACTGAAAGTCCCACCCATAGCCAATTAACCTCAGGAATTGGATGGGTAACCAGAAGATAAACGATGCCGGTCGGCACAACAAGTATCCACAGCAACAACAAGAGT
>JARIBI010000086.1 GCA_029257435.1 Sporosarcina sp.
TCCGGTCCAATAGGGAAGAAAGATACCCCACGTAAAGAAGAATACAAAAAAACTGGCAGAAAGCCATCGTTGGTTAGCCATTAAAATCATCCTTAGTTAAAAAAATCATGCTGAAAAAGTAATCATAGCACACACTTTTAAAAAGGCACAGTAGTCCTGGGGCAGAAATGATGGTAGACTATGAAATGGACTGTTTGTAATAATCCTGTAACATTCAAAAAACTGAAAATAGAAAGCAAGATATATATGAAAGAAGGCAATTCTCTAATGAAACGAAGACAAGACAGAAGGCGCACGAGTAAGAAACAATCCAAGGGGCTTAAAGCGATACTTTTACTAATCGCAGCGGCGATGGCAGGGTTGATTGTATGGATTGGAGTTAATGATTGGGATGTTGAGAAAACGCTGCAGCAAGCAGGTATTCCGAATTCATCCGGTGAATCACCAGAATCCTTGAATAAGACCGATGAAGATCCATCTAAACCGGGTGCAAAAGAGAAAGAAGACGATGAACAAAATCTCCCTCCTGTCGAAAAAGCAGAGCCGGCACTTTCGGAAAAACCCGCAGAACCAAGCAAGGGTGATCAGCCTTTTGATGGAGGATATGTGGAGGGAAAGAAATTGCCAACTAAACCTCACTATGTGAACAACATCTTAATTGCCAACAAAAAATTTCCTCTGCCAGACGACTTTGCGCCAGGTGAGAGCAAGGAAGCACGTGCTGCATTTGAAGAAATGGCTGCAGAAGCAAAACTGTCCAGCTTTAACTTAACGGCGTTCAGCACATACCGCTCTTATGATTATCAAGTAACGCTATACAACCGCTATGCGGATCGGGACGGGATAGAGGCAGCAGACCGCTACAGTGCACGACCTGGCTACTCTGAACACCAAACGGGTCTAGCGTTCGATATTGGCGAAGTAAATCACGAAAAGCACTGGGCGTCCTCTTCGTTTGGGGCGACAGAAGCAGGCAAGTGGCTGCTTGCGAATGCGCATCGGTATGGTTTCATTTTGCGCTACCCGGAGCATAAAGAAGACATCACAGGATATATGCACGAAGCATGGCACTACCGCTATGTTGGAAAGCCGCTATCTGAAGAAATTTTCAAGAAAAATATCACACTCGAAGAATACCTTGGAGTGGAGTGAAAAAGGACTGCTATTGCAGTCCTTTTTTATTGGAGACAATTCCGCAGGTGCAATGGAAGTTTTGCTGGGACTTCAGGGAGGGGGAAGAGCACGTTCCGTGTGGCAATCCGCTCGTTTCGGTGAGGAACCCGCTCGTTCCGGTGGTCAACCCGCTCGTTTCGTCGAGGAACCCGCTCGTTCCGGTGGTCAACCCGCTCGCTTCGGTGAGGAACCCGCCCGTTCGGGTGGACAACTCGATAAAGTCCATATAATTGTGTAAATAGAAAAAGGCCACATCAATTCCTTATGCTACAATGTTCACAACCACGATCACATTGAGGAGGAATTGATGATGACCCTATTTAATTATCTTAACCTAA
>JARIBI010000052.1 GCA_029257435.1 Sporosarcina sp.
GCAGTTATTGTTTTTAGTATTATGGAATGGGTATCCTTGGCCTTCTTAACAGTCTTAACAAATGAATTGTATCAAGTGATCGATGGGATTTTGATCATTGCCTTTATTATTTATCCGTTATTTTACTTACTTGCTCTTTTACTGTTGCAAAAGGGCATAAAAAAAGCAGGTGCAGTCATTTTGTTAATTCCGTTCATTGTTTATGCACCTCTTTTAATATGGATTCAAGAGTTGCTTAGGTGAAATTCGTACATAAAAGTCATGTGAGTCTTCGAACTTTGTTTCACTGAGAACAATCAGTAAGAAAATAAAACGTCAGCCTACTGTACATCAGGCTGACGTTTTTTTTAAGATTCTACAACTTCTTTTCTTCTATTGTTAAATCTTTCTTTCCTTTATAAATCCAATGTTGGAGCGGCTGTTGAAACCGCGGCATTAACTGACCTAATATTTTTCCAACAAAATAAGCAGCTAATAAGGTACCGATTCCAATTGAACCGAATGAATGAATAAAGAGTAAGCATACTGCACCCGCGACTGTGACATTTAACAGGTCACTTGTAATTTTAGCTTTACTGAATTTCATCATAAATTTATCGCTAATGACATAAGTCAATGCATCATAAGGCATCAAAGGTAATTTTGCGGTGAAATAAGCCAATAAACCGATTGAAATGATATAAAAACTAATTACTAGAAATACAAATCTGCCTAGTAGGGTTTCTGGAGCAGGGAGTTGCTGCACTAGCAATAACGTAGCATCCATAAAGAATCCGAATAAGAAGACGATAACAAGCTGAACTGCAAATTCACGCAAGTCAATCCGTTTATTTAAAAGGATTTGAACTCCGATAAATAAAATATTTGCGAGCACGGTTGTAATCCCGATGGATAATCCAGATGTTAATGAAATGGCATACGCCAATGATGACACTGGAGATACCCCGAGACTTGCTTGGATAGAGAAGCTAACCCCAAGTGATAATAAAAATAACCCTATTATGTATAGGGTGAGCCGTTTAGTAATAATTTTCATGAATGTAATAGAACCTCTGCTTTCGTTTACTGTATAGGTTCATTTTATCATGCATAGTGGGATATGAATAATATATAATAAGATCGGATGACATATGAAAAAACATATAATGGAGTGATACTCATGGATATTAGACAGTTGCATTATTTTAGAGAAATCGTCAATCAAGAAAGTATTTCAAAAGCAGCAGAAGTCCTTCATATTGCACAGCCGCCCTTGAGTCAGCAACTTAAAAAACTAGAAACAGAACTTGGCACCATACTCATTCATAGATATCGTCAAAAATGGGAACTGACTGAAACTGGGCAAGTGCTCTATCAGTATGCAGAAAAGTTACTATTTACTATGAAAGATATTAAGCAGCAAATTACAGAAATTGAACAGGGCAGTGCAGGAGTACTTCGGATTGGTGTATCGTCTGCCTGTTTGAACCTGTTAGTGGATTACGTCAGCATTTATCGTGAACAATTTCCAAATGTTAAAATCAGTATAGAGAAAGGGAATTCGGAGGAATTATTGAAGAAACTTGATCGTAAAGAAATCGAAATTGCGCTGTTACTCCGTTTGGATCACAGTGAGAATTATTTCGTGAAAGCAATGGAGAAACAAGAATATGTAGTAGTGAGTCCGCATAGCTGGGGAAATGTATTTCCTTCTCGAAAAGTTACTTTTAAAGAACTTGCAGACCATCCGTTTATTATGCTGGGGGCAATGGAAGGGCATTCTTATTATAAAAACATTCTTAGAGCTTTCGATGATGAGAATGTCACCCCGCAGATTGTGCTGGAGAGCAAGGACCTGACAACTGTCACTGCAATGGTTAGCAGAGGATTAGGATTATCCATAATTCCGCGAGTTGCATATGCAGAGCCAATGGAACAATTAATGATTCACGAATTAAAGAACTTCGATAATCGAGTTGAACCCGTGATGATCAAAACTAAGGATGAGAGAGTTTCAAAAGCAGCTGCTCAATTTTGGGAGTTAGTCGATTCGTGTGAGTGATGAATTATCGATTTACATCCGCAGCATACAAAAAAGCAACGGCTACGGCAGCCGCTGCTTTTTGTGTATATTAGTTTGAATTGTGATTACTTAGCAGGTTGTGCTTCTGCATTGATTTCTTCTGTAAGCTGAACCAGTTGATCAATTAGATCACCGATATACGCAATTGTGTTGCGCAGGGGCTCGTCAGTTGTAATATCGACACCTGCCATTTTTGAAAGTTCAGCTGGAGTTTTTGTACCGCCTGCCTGAAGCACTTTCAGCCAATCATCTACTGCTGGCTGGCCTTCGTTTAACACGCGTTTAGCCACTTCTGTTGATATCGTAAGTCCTGCACTGTACGTATATGGATACAGCCCCATATAATAGTGTGGTTGACGCATCCACGTAAGTTCTGCACCTTCATTGATTTCTACAGTGTCGCCCCAGAATTCTTCTAGAACGCCGCGCTTCAGCTCGTTTAAAATGGATGCATTGACGCTGCCGCCTGCATCGATTTTTTCATACACTTTTCGCTGATAAGCAGCTTCTAATAAGTGAGTCACGAAGTTATGATAATACGTACGTGAAATGATCGATGAAATGACCCACCGCTTGAATTTCAAGTCTTCTGAATTCGAAAGAAGATGGTTAGCGACGAGCATTTCATTCATCGTCGATGGTGCTTCGATGAAATACGTCGATGGACGAGAGTTGAACACGTTTTGATGTTTATGGGCATTGTAGAAATGTCCAGCGTGGCCTAATTCGTGAGCAAGTACGAAAACATCTTCCATGCTGCCAGTCCAAGAAATCAGGATATACGGATGTGTACCGTAAGGACTGGAACAAAAAGCACCTGTCGCTTTACCTTTATTCTGTGCGAAATCAGTCCAGCGTTCATCATACGATCGTTTCACCATATCCAAATAATCAGGACCCATAATTGCCAGTGCATCATTAATATATTTCTTAGATTCTTCAACCGTGATTTTCGGTTCGTACGTTGCATCTAAAGGTGCTTTCAAGTCAGCGAACGTCATTTTGTCGAGCCCATTCACTTCTTGAAGCAGTTTTGCATACTTACGCATATGAGGTGCCAGCTCTTGGGTGATCAAATCGATTTGACGGTGATACATCGATTGGTCGACTTCCTGGTTGAACAGCAAGTAGTCTGTGACACTTTCATAGCCGCGTAAATCAGATGTGATTTTCTCAAGTTGCAAGTGAGAATCATACGTTTTAGCAGTCGTATGCTGGTAATCACGTAATTTTGCAGAAAAGGCATCGAACGCGGCACGGCGTTTTTTCGTATCCGGCTCAGACTCCCAATCTCCTTCAAATGAGACATAGCTTAAGGGATATGATTGACCATCGACGGTGAAGTCCGGAAAATCCATGTCGACCATTTTAGTCGTATTATACAATCCGTAAGGGGCATCGAAAGCGGAAGAATAAGCAGCTAATGCTTTTTCTACTTGCGGATGAAGACGATACTGTTTCTCACGGATCAATTCTTTTAGATAATGGCTGTATTCATCTGATTGCTCCATTGCTGACTGTAAAACCTCTTCTGATAGCTCAAGCAGTTCGCTTGTTACAAAAGAGAGCTGGCTGCTGACTTTAGCAGAAATTGAACCAAAGCGGCTGTCTCTCATTTGTGCTTCATCATTAGTCTGGTCTACACTTACCGCTAAGTTTGTATACGTTCCAAGCGGAATGATCTGCATGTAGAGGCCTTCAAAATCTTTTAGAACAGCGATAACATCTTCTGCAGTCTCAATTTTTCCTTGGAACTTGTTTGCAAATGCAGTCACATCAGATTGCAAGGTTTCTAAAGCTGAAGAATAATCAGCCTCGGAAGGGAATAGATCTTGTAAATTCCACGTTTCTTCTTGAGGTACTTCTGATCTTGGCGGTAATTGTTTAACCAATGAACTCTCTCCCTTATTTCGAATTCTGAACTATTTTCAGTATAAAACAAATAGAGTGAAATGTACAAAGATTTAAAGCGCGTTTTGATCAAGATGTAGGGGTGCTCGAGAGGATGAAATTGACCATCCAGTCCGCATCCAATGGTCCATCGAGCAGCGTATACTGATCTCCATTTTGATTGACGATTAAATTATCTTCTACCATGATGGTCAAAAGATTTTCTTCGTGATCTTCAATACTTATTGTGAATTGGTTAAAATTCAGTGCATCGAGCGGCTCCTGTGATTCTATTTTCTGTAATTCGTAATCACTTAAAAACTCTAGCAGACTGGCAATCTGTTCTTTGTCTGATGAAACCCATGCGGGCGGGGTCATCCCTGTTGAAGAAGGTTTTGTAAAAATAAGTTGAACTACATGTTCTTCGGATGCTTGGAACACTTCATTAAAAGTCTTTGAGGAGAATTCGTTGTTGGAAAGGATCATGGCATAAACTCCCCCAGCGAGTAGCAAAACTAGTAGAAATGCGCGTAATTTCATAGAAAATGCCTCCTTATATTGTCCGATAGTGTAGTATACGCATGCTCATGATCAGGTGGTATTCGTTTCCGTCGCTAGTCTATGCGAAAGCCTAAAGAATAATTCTCAGAATTGTTATGATATACTGTTAGGCAAATACGATAGGGGGAATAGAAATGGTTCAAAAAGTGGAGTATGCAATTCAAGACCGTTATCCAGATGACTTTTCTTGGTGTTACGGCTGTGGACGGTTAAACAAAGAGGGACATCAATTCAGAACTGGTAGGGATGGGGACCAAACGGTTACATATTATATGCCGGAGCCGGCTTATAAAGCGATTCCCGGATTTGTTTATGGAGGCATTATCGCGTCGCTTGTAGATTGTCACGGTACGGGTTCTGCATCGTTAGCGCTTCATCGAAAGAACGGTTTTGAACCTGACACCGAGGAACTTCCTCCAAGGTTTGTAACCGCTTCTTTGTCCGTGAATTATGTAAAACCAACTCCAGAAGGGACGCTATTGAAAGCGGTTGGGACAGTGGAAGAAATTCATCCTAAGAAGTTTAAAGTTGCTGTGGAAGTTTTTGCAGACGGTGACTTATGCGCGACAGGAGAAGTCGTGGCTGTTGTCATGCCTGCCTCATTTGGAGCAAAATAAATGAATCTTTTCTATGTTTCACTCGTAAAGTTTACTAAGATCGAGTGAAAGGGTGAAAACCTATGGAAACGAAAGGATTAAAGATTCTTATACATGCCAGTGCTTTTTTTGCGCCATTCTTAGTGCCGGTTGCGATATACATCATGACATTTTTTGTAGAGCTGGATGATCAAATAAAACGGTTATCGATTCAAGCGCTTTTGTTCCAATTAGTTATGTGGGTATTGATTGCTGTGGCATCCATCTTGTCGTTTATCATTATTGGAATACCGTTCTTGATTGGCTTCGTCATTATGACAATTGTTATTCCAATCATTGCGATTATCAAAACGCTGCAAGATGAGCCGTATAACTATCCAATCGTGGGCCGCTGGTTTTAAGCAGTATAGGAAATCAATTTAAGAAACACACGAATATGCAGAAAAATAGTAGTTGTATTTCTATACTAGAAAAGTTATTATGGTTAGAAATGCACACGCGAAAACCTTCCTGGGTGCGGTGGCGCACCTAAGTAGGTTTTTTCATAGTATTCAGTGAAAGCGTTTGCATGTATACATATACAATGGAATACAGTGTAAGACGAATGAGAAATGGAGGGAATGCAATTGAAATTACGTTTTAACCTGGTCACACAAATTTTTGCTGCATTTGTTTTGGCTATTATTCTAGGAAGTATTTTCGGAAGTAAAATCGATTTCCTGCAACCGCTCGGTGATTTGTTCCTGCGGCTAATTAAATTTGTCATTGCACCTCTAATTCTTTCAACACTTGTAGTAGGTGTTGCAAGTATGTCAGACCCGAAACAGCTGGGGCGAATTGGAGTCAAAACAATTGCGTACTACTTATCCACAACAGCCGTTGCAATCATAATTGGTCTGGCGGTAGCGTTTTTGATCAATCCGGGAACTGGAGTCAACATCACTGCGGAAGAGGGAAGTATTCCGGAAGCTGCTGTCGCTGAACCGCAAAGCCCGATTGACACGTTCTTAAATATTGTCCCAACCAATCCTTTTGAAGCACTTGCTTCAGGAAATATTCTGCAAATCATTTTCTTTGCCTTGTTCATCGGAATCGCTATTACGATGATTGGTGAAAAGGCGGCTCCTGTGCTGTCTTTCTTTGAAGGATTCGCGGAAATTATGTACAAAATCACAGGCATTATTATGCGCGTGGCCCCCATCGGTATTTTGGGGTTAATGGCGCCGGTGGTTGGTGAATATGGATTATCCGTATTACTTCCATTATTAAAAGTAGTGATCGCCGTTTACATCGCATGTATTGTGCATGCACTTGTTGTATATTCTATTGCTGTGAAGACCATGGGGAAACTTAGCCCGATTACATTCTTTAAAGGGATCTTCCCAGCTGCACTTGTTGCATTCAGTACAGCCAGCAGCGCGGGAACACTTCCTGTTACTATTAAGAACACAACAGAAAATCTCGGCGTACCTAAACGTATCGCGAGTTTTGTATTGCCGCTTGGAGCCACCATCAATATGGACGGAACTGCAATTTATCAAGGGGTTGCCGTTGTGTTCATCGCACAATTCTTCGACCTTCAGTTGACATTCCTGCAGCTGCTGACAGTCGTATTGACAACAGTTCTTGCATCGATTGGAACAGCAGGTGTACCTGGAGCTGGCATGATAATGCTTGCAATGGTCCTGAACTCGGTGAACATGCCGCTTGAAGGGATTGCCCTTATTGCAGGCATCGACCGCGTACTCGACATGATGCGGACCTCTGTTAACATTGTTGGAGATGCATCTGCCGCTGTAATTGTAGCGGGTTCTGAAAGAGAAATTCAACCGATTGAACAACCTGTGAATTCGTAATAGATTACATAAAAAAGTGCCGTCCATTATTATATGGCCGGCGCTTTTTTATCGGATTAGGAAAGTCTGGTTGACTGCCGCCATATAGTTGTACAACACACAACGAGGCGGTGGTTGAAATTGGAAAGCGCTAAAAACGGTTTTGCATTGCTTGCAGGAAGTGTTTTTTTAGCAGTGGGGTTGAACTTGTTTCTTATCCCTCAAGGGTTGATGGAGGGCGGGGCGCTTGGAATCAGTCTCATTGTCCACTACGTGACTGGGACGAAAGTGGGTTTGACTTTTTTACTGATCAGCATCCCTATTTTTTTGTTAACTTGGTTTGTCTACAGACCTTTCTTCTACAACGGCATCCATGGCATGTTAATTTCCGCTTTGGTCATAGATTTATTTGCGCCAATTAGAGATATGGCAGTCATCTTGCAGGTTGAGCCAATTACCTGCAGTGCATTAGGAGGGGTTCTCATTGGCATCGGAACAGGCATCATGTTGCAAAGAGATATCAGTATCGGCGGTACAGATTTACTCGCGCAACTGGCAGCCAAAGGTATGCATACGAATTCGGGTCTCATTATCCTGCTGTTTGACACAATTATTGTAACAGCAGGCAGCTTAACTGTCCCTGCGATTTCACTCGTACACTCTCTCATTACAGTTTTTAGTGTGGGATTGACTATAAGTGTCATCGTTTCTCGGAAACGAAACACAGCGCAGCCTAAAAAAAGTTTTAGCAGGCTATAAAATTTCCTCATCCATAGAACTGATTTCTGCTGTTTTGAAACTTTGATGAACATCAATTGTATTCACTAGGATTATTAGAAATACAAGCAATCTGGAGAACCATACTAAACCAATTCCAGTTATAGGTGACGCGACATTCCGCCGCCCTTCATATAACGATTCAATCATGAACGTGAATAAGTGAATGTCCAGCAACAGGGGAAATAGTGTGCTTGTCCATGCCATATTCAGCAGGAACTTCCCTGCAGCTAATTTTTTGTTCCACATCCCCTCAGTGGTCTCATAGGCGCCGAGCATAATTTCAACAACAGTCAGCAGGAGAATAATGGGGATGTAGAGGGTCAATGCGAATTCATCAGAGCTTGTCATGAGATCACATCCTTTTTATACAAATTGTATCCTTATTAACATTCATTTAGTCAGAACAAATACAGACCGCACTACATTATAATTTGCATGTTATAGAAGTGAAAATGAGGGTATGTGAAGAGTATCTAGAGAAATAGGAGTCGTTGCCGTTGGAGAAGAATTTTTGGAAGAATCCAGTATTTGCAATATCTGCATCCGTCGTTTTTATTTTGGTACTACTGGGTGCACTGATGAGTGAAAAATTCGGAATGGCAGCAGATATTCTGTACGAATTCACAACGAGGAGTTTTGGATGGTTCTATTTGCTCGTTGTATTTGTATTGATCGTATTCTTAGTTGGACTTGCAATCAGTAAATATGGGGCCATTCGCTTAGGTGGAGACGATGAACGCCCAGACTTCCCGTTCTTCACATGGATTGGTATGCTGTTTTCTGCTGGTTTTGGTGTCGGTCTTGTATTTTACGGCGTAGCTGAACCAATGAGTCATTACATAAATGCACCTGTTTCAGGAGTTGAACCGGGGACTGAAGAGGCTGCACGACTTGCGATGGGTTATTCGTTTTTCCATTGGGGAATTTCCCAGTGGGCTATTTTTGGTTTAGTAGGTCTGGTTATTGCATTTTTACAGTTTAGAAAGAAAAAAGACGGACTTATTTCTACAGCAATGGAACCTGTAGTCGGTTCTAATAAGTTCCTGAAAGGCGGTATTGACTCGTTAGCCGTCATTGCGACTGTTATGGGGATTGCGACTTCACTCGGCCTTGGCGTTCTACAGATGAGCGGCGGTTTGGAGTATGCATTCGGAATCAGTAATACGTTCCTTGTCCAGTTTTCAATCATTGCCGTTGTATTTGCAGCATATATGCTATCAGCTTCTACAGGTTTAGATAAAGGGATTCGATATTTAGGGAATTTCAACCTAGGACTTGCAATTACACTGCTCGCATTTTTCTTTATCGTCGGACCTAAGGTGTTTATCTTGGATAGTTTTACGCTGGCAATTGGTGATTTTATTACAAACTTCATTCAATACAGTTTACGATTGCAGCCTTATGGAGAAGGGACGTGGGTTCAAAAATGGACCATTTTCTACTGGGCATGGACGATTGCGTGGTCACCATTTGTAGGAGCCTTCGTAGCGCGAGTTTCTAAAGGGCGTACGATTCGCGAATTCATCATTGGTGTAATGGTTATCCCTCCTGTTTTCGCGTGTATGTGGGTAGCAACGCTTGGCGGGACCGCGCTCTACAGTGATTTGAAAAATGGGACAAACATTGCTGAAGTGGTTGACCAGGATGTTACGTCAGCTCTATTTGAAACGTTTCAACATATGCCATTCACGGGCTTACTGACATTTTTAGCAATTATCTTGATTTTTACATTCCTCATTACATCAGCGGACTCAGCTACATATATTTTAGCCAGCATGACAACTAAAGGGAGCTTATTCCCCCCAATGGTCGTAAAACTTACATGGGGAGTGCTTATGTCCGCAATCGCAGCGGTTCTCTTGTACGCAGGCGGTCTGGAAGCGCTGCAATCAGCTTCGTTAGTCTCTGCATTACCGTTCGGTGTGTTCTTGATTATTATGCTATTTGCAATGGTGAAGATGCTGAAGAAAGAGCCTATCACTGTACGGCCGCGGGATGTGCGACGCTTTGAGAGAATTGAAGCGGAGTACAATAAGAAAAAGGAACGCAAAAAAGATAAGCAGAAGAAAAAAGGATCATCCTGATTCTACAACATAAAAACAAGCAATCGGGTGAGGTTAGCCTCGATTGTTTGTTTTATTTTTTGCCTGAACGGAGACTTGTCTCTTATGAGGAAGTATTAAGCAGTTGAGCTGTCCCCCGAAAACAGCACCGCCATCTATGCCTATAATCGAATTTTTCCCAAAGTAGATGTTCGTATTGTTCTCATCGCCGTGCAGACCTTTTGTTGGTGTATGTCCGAAAATTACTGTTTTAGTTCCTCTGTAGTTAGTATGAAAATCATCTCGAATCCATAGTAATTCATAGGGATCTGTTTCTTCTAAGGGGACTCCTGGTTTCACTCCTGCGTGTATGAAAATCGTATGTGGTTCTTCAATATAATAGGGAAGATTTTGGATGAATTCTAAATGCCGATTTAGTGAATCCGAGTGCAGATGAGGTTTTTGGAAATCATCGTCATCAAAAAATAAAAACGATTCTCGTTCGAATCCATAGCTCTGCAATGTTGCATCTCCGCCATTTCGACCTGTCCAATTTCTCCACGTTCGTTCATTGCCGTCTATTAATGATTTAACCATCATATCTTCATGATTCCCTTTAAGTGCAACCGCGCCGCCTTCAACCAACTCTATTACTTTGTCCAGTGTAGCCTTTGAATCGGGTCCCCGATCTATGTAATCACCAAGCAAAAATAATCGATCACTCTTAGGATGGTAAGCTGCCTTTTCTAATAGTTCTGTAAGCATATCCAGTTCTCCGTGAATATCACTAATGACAAGTGTCCGCTTCATTTACCTCTTCCTTTCTGTAACATATCTACCTCAACACTACGCCGAGTTTTTAGATAAATCAATTTCAGATGACTTGTAACGAATCTGCTGGATTCCCGTCTGATTCGTTAAAGCGGGGAGGCGGAAGGTTTGAAAAGAATTGGAGCTTTTATGTGTGTATTCTTACTTGTGTGGGCTCTCCCACATGGAAAAAAGGTACTTGCGTGTTCTTGTATGGAGCTCCCTCCTGTTTCTGAAGCCAAAGAACAGGCGGATGCCGTATTTTTAGGTGAAATTACAGGTGTCAAGGAAGTGGATATGCAGAGAGAAGTGACAATTGCTGTACAAGAAGCCTGGAAAGGTGTAGAAACGACTACAATTACTATCTATACAGGTTTAAACAGTGCAGATTGCGGTCTGTCAATCGAAGCTGGTGAAAGTTACTTGTTTTACGCAGCTGATTGGAGCGAAGGGGAAGATTCTGATTTTCTAACAAGTACGATTTGTACTCGAACCACAACAGCCGCCAGCGCAGCGCAGGATATAAAAGAGCTTGGTGCCGGGAAGAAGAACTTCATCCAAAGCCAACCAGCTCCTTCTTCTGAAAGAAATGCAAATTGGATCATACCGAGTATTTTGGGTGCGATTGTCCTCTTGTTCGTCCTCTCATGGATCATTCGCAAAATGAGAAACTAGATGGATTTATAAAAAGGGAATGAAACGTTGCAATGGACTTTCAGCTGGGATGAGGTTCTCGATATCCTTCAATGAAATTGGGAAGTACGGGAATCCCCATACGTAAGGTGTAATCTCATATAATTGGAAGTAAATGACGAGTGACGTATCTGCCAAATAGAAATCCTGGTCTCTTCGGATCTCAGTGAAGGGCGGATCGAGCAGTTCAACACCCCATTCATCAATCTTTGTGCGAATTCTATCGGATAAAGGCTTTTCAAAATCCTGCGAACCTAATAAATCATACAGTGAAACCCTTTTACCTGTTTGTGTTTCAAACGTCATAGCCTTCACAACAGTCATTCCATGGGCTCCGCCTGTAAAGGAATAGGCAATGAGGGTAAGACTTAGCATGTTTCGCTCATTTGTTTTAATCTCGAAATAAACGATGAGTTCAACAAGATTTGGATCGTAATAATTTTGATCAATGAGCAGCTGGTTTAATTCATTTCGAATTTGAGTATTGAGACTGTGCTGTACGACTGGTAGGTGGGGGAGATGGACTTCTGGGTACACAATGGAGATAGAGTGTGAAGGGTTCGGTAATTGGCGCGTTGTAACGAGAACGGGTACACTTTTCATAACATCATCCTTTCTATGATGCATCATCTTATGCAATGTGAATCATTCCGATACCTGATAGTCTTCAGTAAAAAAAGAAGGTGTACGCCACATGTGCGCACACCTTCTTTTCATATCGTGTTATCGTTTCTTGCTAAGCTCATCGTGGATTAAATCGATATTGTAGTTTAAATATTTCACATACGTATCGATTTCTTCACCTGGATCACCGATTTCATCTGAATAGATGAATTTGTCTGCAATAGGAACCCCTGTTTCTTTAGAAACTGTTTCCATCGGACGCGGGTCGACGTTGGATTCTACAAACAATACAGGAACTTTATGTTCTTGTATAAAGTGAACCAAGTCTTTAATTTGTTTAGGTGAACCGTTCTCTTCTGTATCAATCTCCCAAATGAAGGCTTCTTTAAGACCGTAGTGGGAAGCCATGTATTGAAATGCACGTTCGCTTGTTATAAGCGTACGGTTTTCGTCAGGAATGTCATTGATACGCTCTTCGTACTCTTGGTCGAGTTCTTTCAAACGGGCAATGTACTCTTCGCCGGTTTTCTTGATTTTTTCGCTGTCAGTAGGGTGTTTTTCAATAAGAACTTCCGTAATTTTTTCTGCCATTTGAACACCAACGCCTGGATCGATAAATGCATGAGGGTTTATCTCTTCCTCACGGCCGTCTTCTCCGGACAGATATTGAGGCGTTACTTCTTCTGTCAGGTTGAAGATATTTTCATCCTTTTGGTGAACAGAGTCTGTCATCTTCTTGAACCAGCCTTTGTCGCCGCCTTCTAAGTTCAAACCATTATAGAATAATACGTCAGCGTCTGTAGCAGCTTTGATATCCTTCGGAAGCGGCTCATATTCGTGAGGATCCGTTCCTGAAGGTACCAAGTTGTGAACTTCAATATAGTCACCGCCAATTTGACGGGCCATGTCTGCGATAATTGTAAATGATGTAACGACTTTCATTTTTTCTTTCCCATCGGGTGCAGATGCAGCTTCATCATCATTTCCGCATGCTGCGAGCATGAAGACTGCCATCAATGACAATCCCATCCAAGTTACAAACTTCTTCATAAGCAAAATCTTCTCCTTTGGTTTAAAAAATAATATAGTAATCCTTCCTGATGAAACAGGGGAAGTGTACTCGTTGATTTTGTTGATAGTGGAAAGTTTTTAATGCAATGCTCCCCGTTGATTAAAGCGGAAAGCGTCCGCCTGCAGCGAACATTAACACCGTCAACTTAGAACTCTTCATTTAAGCAGCAGCGTTATGCTTTCTGCGTGATTTGAACAGTTGAGTGATCAATCCTTGCTGCGGTGAAAATAGGAACGCTAAAACGAAAATAGCTGTTGTCGCCAATGCGATGACCGGTCCTGACGGCATATTGTACAAGAAACTGAAATACAAGCCAATGACTGCTGATAATGCTCCGAAGAACGAAGCCAGCACAACCATTGTAGATAGTCGATTTGTTAACAAATATGCCGCTGAAGCTGGTGTGATCAGCATTGATACGACGAGAATTACTCCTACGGTTTGCAATGATGCAACGGTTACAAGTGTCAATAAAAACATAATTGCATAATGGATGAATCTTGTGTTCAAGCCATACGCCGCCGCCATGGTTTCATCGAAACTTGAAATAAGAAGCTCTTTGAAAAATAGTACGACTACACCGATTACGATTGCCCCGATAACGAGTGTAATCCACATATCCGAATCACGGACCGACAAAACGTTGCCAAATAGAATTTGGGTCAAGTCGGTCGCACTGCGGGCCTTTGTAATTAAAATAATTCCGAGTGCGAAGAATGCGGAGAAGACAATTCCAATTGCAGAGTCACTTTTAATGCGGCTGTTTTGGCTGATCGCTCCAATACCGAATGCAGTCAATACTCCTGTCAGCACGGCGCCGTAGAAGTAGTTGATGCTAAGCATATAAGAAATTGCAACTCCTGGCAGGACTGCGTGGGAAATCGCATCTCCCATTAATGCCATTCCTCTTAATACAATAAAACTGCCAATCACACCGCAAATAATACCCACCATGACAGATGTAATGAATGCTTTTTGCAAAAATGCATAGTTCATCAAGTCGTGAAGAAATTCCATTACATTTGAACCTCCAAATCATCAAACATAGTCATCGGCCGTTCATAAGCACGTGTCATATTTTTTTCACGGAATACTTGT
Organism: Sporosarcina sp.; assembly: GCA_029257435.1. Classification (GTDB taxonomy): domain Bacteria; phylum Bacillota; class Bacilli; order Bacillales_A; family Planococcaceae; genus Sporosarcina. The sequence goes on from JARIBI010000052.1 coordinate 14,064, forward strand.
TCAACCGGACCTGCGTCAATCAGCTCTTTGTTCATTAATATCAATTCATCAAAATAACTTTTCACTTTAGACAAGTCATGGTGGACGACGAGTACTGTTTTACCAGCGTCTTTAAGTTTCCTAAGGATCTCGATGATGACTTCTTCACTCGAAACGTCAATTCCTACAAACGGTTCGTCTAAAAAAAAGTAATCTGCTTTTTGAGCTAATGCTCTAGCCAGGAAGACACGCTGTTGCTGTCCGCCGGATAATTCCCCGATTTGCCGGTCTGCGAAATCTTGCATACCTACTTGTTTCAGACATTCCATTGCCCAAGCTTTGTCCGCTTTGCTGGGCCTGTGAAATAATCCGAGCTTAGGATACGTCCCAAGAAGGACTGTATCTTTAACAACAATTGGAAAATTCCAATCGATGTTTGAACGTTGCGGGACATAAGCGATGATCTTTCGTTTCTTATCAATAGAGTTAGATCCGATTCGTGTAGTTCCGCTGTCTTTCCGTATTAAACCGAGCATGGCTTTCATTAAAGTAGACTTGCCTGCTCCATTGGGCCCTAAAATTCCTATTAAACTGCCTGGTGCAAATGTAAAGGATACATTGCTAACCACTTGTTTTCCTGAATACGAGACGGAAATATTACTCGCAGTAATCGATTCTGTCATTCTAATTCCTCCTGAATTGATGAAGTAAAGTTTCCTTCGCCCAACTTTTTGTTTAGTAGAGCTCCTCATTGAAATATGTGAAGACTGGGTTCGTTATTTTCTAACACATTATGCAACGCGTTGCGAAATAGTTCTTGATAGTAGAATACAACAATATGTTTCCTTTGCGCAACTTTAAGTTTCCCATGTGCAACTTTTTATAGTATAGTCGATGTGTACTGGCAAGTAAAGAGCGAAAACCAGATTATTTTGAGTGGTTGTTATTTTTGCAAAAAAACTGTGATCCTGCACTCATTATGGGTGTTTGATTGATAAATCCTACCGCAGCAGGGCATCTCCTTCGAGATGTCCTGTTTGCGTTGGAGTGAACGGACATTCTCCGGTAAACTAGAGAGAGAATGAATTGAAGAGGGGCGAACAAACGATGAAAATATTCCATACAGCTGATTGGCATCTAGGGAAAGTGTTACAAGGTGTATCCCTGATTGAAGAACAGCGATTTGTTTTAAACCAGTTCACAGATGCTGTAAAAGAAGAGAAACCTGACGTGGTCATCATTGCTGGGGATCTCTATGATCGCTCTGTTCCGCCTGCAGAAGCCGTAAGTTTACTGGATGAAGTGTTGTGGAAGTTAACGGTTGACTATAAGACACCAGTTCTAGCTATAGCTGGAAATCATGACAGTCCCGCACGACTGCAATTTGGAAGTCGTCTTATGCAAAGAACCGGTCTGCATATTGTTGGGAAACCTTCTGATAACGGCGAAGGAACTATTGTTCAATTGGAGGATAAGTACGGGCAAGTCCAGTTTCATCTGATTCCATTTACAGATCCTTCCGTTATTCGGAATTTGGCACAGGATGACAAGGTCGACAGTCATCATCGTGCAATGGAGACTGTTATTCATCAATTTGGAGAACTCGATTCTTCTAAGCGTCATGTCGCAATTGCTCACGCGTTCGTTACGCCGCTTGGTGAACCTGAAGAGAACACCAGTGACTCAGAACGTCCGCTTTCAATTGGCGGCGCTGAGTATGTAGCTTCTCAATTATTTAATGGTTTTCATTATACTGCGCTTGGTCATTTGCATCAGGCTCACTTTACAGGAACAGAAAGAATTCGTTATTCTGGATCGCCGATGAAGTACTCCATCTCTGAAGAAAATCATCATAAAGGATTTTTAGTAATCAATTTGGACGAAAAAGGCGATATAGAGGTTGAAAAGAGACAACTAACCCAAAATCGCGATATTAGAACGGTTAAAGCAACAATGGCAGATCTATTGAAGGATGACCCTAGTGAAGATTATGTTTTTGTTAAACTTCTGGATGAAACCCCAGTCTTATTTCCGATGGAAAAAGTACGTTCTGTCTATCCAAATGCCATGCACGTGGAACGTCTCGTAAATCGTGCTCTTCCTGACCTGGCGACGACACGAGTAACAGACATCGAACGATTGGATGATCGTGAGCTCTTCAACTCATTTTATGAAGAAATCACAGGCACAGTACCTGACCAGGAAACTCGGACCATAGTGGAGGAAGTATTGCAGGAACTGTTAACTAAGAAAGGAGAGTCATTATGAGACCGATCCGACTGACGATGACGGCGTTTGGACCCTATCGCGGTACAGAAACGATTGACTTCACAATTCTAAAAGAACATGGATTATTTGCAGTATCAGGTGCGACAGGGGCAGGGAAAACTACAATTTTTGATGCTATTTGTTTTGCGTTATACGGACAAGCGAGCGGTGAAGACCGGACAGATATCCGTGCACTTCGAAGTGATTTTGCGCAATCTGAACTGCAGACCGCTGTCGAGATGGAATTTGTCATCCAAGATCGTATGTATCGTGTGTTTCGCCAAGTTCCGTATACGAAAAAAGGAAATAAGAGTGAAACTGGCGGGCGAACGGAATTCTTTCATAAAACAGATGAGGGAGAAAGCCCTGCTGTAGACCGTCAAATCGTTTCTGAAGTGAACAAAAAGATTGAAGAACTTATTGGGTTTACACTGGCACAATTCAGCCAAATCGTGATGCTTCCTCAAGGGGAGTTCCGTAAATTCTTAACCTCCGATACGGAAAACAAAGAAACGATCTTACGTAAAATCTTCAAAACAGAACATTATCGGGAAATGGCGGATCTTTTAAAAAAGAGAAAAGATCTTGCAATGAGTGAACTGAATACAGCACGCCTTTCCATGGAGCAAGTTGTACGTCAGATACCTGCCAGTCTTCCGGAACGGGAGTCAGCCCTATTTGAGACTCTGCAAGCAGATTCTGTTCACCCGAATCGTTTATTGGAAGGACTGGAGCAAGAACGCATTCATTACAAAAATGCAGCACAAGAAAGTAATACTCAATATAAAAAGACATATGAAGCCCATGAACAAGCGCAGCAAGAGTTCTATAAAGGAACAGCGCTCAACACGCAATTTGATAACTTAGAAAGGAAAATGAACGCTATCCAGCTGCTGACCTCCCGCGAAACGGAGCTGAATTCTGATCGATTAAGACTCCAAAAAGCAGAGCGGGCTGTTCAGCTGGAACCAAGTGAAAGACGCTCAATCGAAGCGGCGGCAGAATTGGAAAATCGTCGGAAGGAATTACAAGAAGCCATTCAAACATTGGAGTTATCAAAGGAAGCCAGCGTTAAAGTGGAAACACTCTTTAATGAAGAAGTGCAAAAACAGCCTGAGCGTCAACGCAGTGCTGAAAGACTTGTTACTTTACAGAACTTCTTACCAAACGTGTCTCAGATTGAGGAAAAAGAACAGCAAATATACACACTTCAAAAGCGAGTTGATCATGAACAGCAGGAACTTGAAAAGTTGAAGTCGTCCGTACTGGAGAAAACTGAGAATGTGAACCAGCTGAAGTTAAAAACGGAGTCATTGGAGTGTGCGTCAGAAGGGTACGAACTAATCGTAGATGAACTAACAGAATCACGTCATACAGCAGATTTGTTAACGCGTCATTGTGAACGGACCAAAACAATTCACCGACTGACAGTGGAGCTGGGGCTAAAAAAAGAACACATGGAAAATGCGCGCAGTACAGCGATTGCAACTGAAACACGGTGGATTGCTAATCAGGCCGCCATGCTGGCGGAGACATTAGAAGAAGGAATGCCATGTCCGGTCTGCGGGAGTGAACATCATCCAATTGTAAAGGTGAACCACCAGGAGATTCAGCTGACAAAAGAACAATTAGAAATAGAAAAAGAGACAGCAACCCAAGCTTATGATCAGTTCAAAGCTACAGAAGTACGCTTAGAAAGTGAGCGGGAGGAAGCTTTGCGTATCGAACAGCAATTAAAGGAAGTGCCAAGTCCGGACGCGTTAACATCTATGAATGAGCGGGTAAAAGAGCTAGAGAAAAAGCTAATTCAAATGAAGTCCGATCGGGATCAATTGCTTACTGTAAAAAAGGATTACACAAAGACTCATGAACAGTTGCTCTCATACCAACAAACAATTACAGAGAAAGAAAAGAGCGACTATGCGATACGTGCTGAACTGAAAGAAGCGAAAGCGATCCTGAACGAATCTGTGAAAACCGTACCTGAGCAATTTCGCTCCCTGCAAGCGCTGCAAACGGAAATATCTAACGAAGAAAAAATTAAAATGGCACTCGAACAAGCATGGGAACTAGTGAGAGAACAGCGTCAGTCTGCCATGGAAGCAGTTTCTAATGCACAAACAGCTGTAACATACATGACTGCAGTTGCTGATAACGCTGCAGTTAAGCAGCAAACTGCAGCTAATTCCTATCTATCTGCTCTATCGGAGTCGAATTTTGCAGGTGAGGAAGATTACCAAACAAGCAAATTACTTCCTGAGGAGCGAACGGCACTTGCTCTGAAAATTAATGATTATGATGTTGAAGTCCAAATGACAAAACAAGCGATTGCTGAATTGAAGGAACAGCTTGCAGGAAAACAAAAAGTGGACTTAGCAGTACTGCGTGATTTGACGGAGCAGCACAAACACGCATATGAGCAAGCGTTGACTGCATTCCATCATGCATCTGAAATTGAAAAGAACGCTGCAGAGCTGTATCTAAAATTGGAAGAGTTAATAGAAGCACAAAGTGGTCTTGAACAAAAGTGCGCGCGATTGACCGAACTGCATGATTTAGTACGCGGGAATAATGAACGCAAACTATCGTTTGAACGATATTTGCAAACCGAATACTTAGAACGGATTTTGCATGCGGCAAATGGAAGATTAAGCGACTTATCAAACGGTCAATTTCAATTGCTGCGCAGTGACCGACAAGAAAGCAGAGGTCGTCAAAGCGGTTTAGGAATCGATGTTTATGATGAATACACGGGACAAAATCGAGATGTGAAAACACTTTCTGGCGGAGAGAAATTCAATGCTTCGCTCAGCCTGGCTCTTGGCATGGCTGATGTGATTCAAAGCTTCCAAGGCTCCATTTCAGTTGAAACGATGTTCATCGATGAAGGTTTCGGTTCTTTGGATGAGGAATCGCTGCAAAAAGCAATTGATACACTCGTCAGTCTACAAAAAGCAGGACGCATGATAGGTGTCATTTCACACGTTGCTGAACTGAAAGAAGCGCTTCCTGCAGTATTAAAGGTTGAAAAGACCAAGGAAGGCCACAGCTATACACATATTGAAATCCATTAAATACCTTCAATAAACCCATCTATTTATTCAAATATCGACTTGCTTTTTTCGAAGCTGCGGTTTATGATGAGGTTCTGCAATATATCGCATACGTTTTCAGTCATCATAGGAGGTATTTCAATTTGGATAGGAAGTTGCCATTTACATCACTAGTTGTCATCGGAACAATGTTGTTTGCACTTTTCTTTGGTGCAGGCAATCTGATTTTCCCTGCTCAGCTTGGGCAAGAAGCAGGGACGAATTTTTGGCCAGCCGTCATCGGGTTCCTAATTACAGGAGTGGGTCTTCCATTTCTGGGGATTCTAGCAATTGGCTTCTCTGGCAGTGCTAATTTGCAGGATCTGGCAAGTCGTATTCACCCTTTATATGCGATTTTGTTCACATCAGCTCTTTACTTAACAATTGGACCATTTTTCGCTGCACCGCGGACTGGCGCAGTTGCGTTTGATATCGGAATTGTTCCATTCTTGAATGGGGCGGATCCGCTGATTCCACGATTTATATTTACTGCATTGTTTTTCGGTATTACAATTTGGCTTTCTTTAAATCCGCAAAAAATTGCAGATCGTGTTGGAAAGTTTTTATCACCAGCGATTATTGTCTTGTTGCTCGTTTTATTAGCCGTCGCCTTATTTTCACCAATGGGCTCATTCCAAGCGCCGAGCAGTAATTACCTCTCCGGAGCATTCGGAAAAGGTTTTACGGAAGGTTATAATACGATGGATGCCCTGGCTTCACTGGTCTTTGGAATCATCGTCATTACGATTGTCCGCTCAATGGGCGTGAAGTCTAAAAAAGGGATTGTCGCTGCTACTTTTAAAACAGGAATTGTGGCTGCAGGATTTTTAGGAATCTTGTATGTCGGAATCGCGTTCCTAGGCGCAAGCAGTGTTGGATCCCTTGGCGTGCTGGATTCGGGAGGAGCTGTTTTAACTTCTGTAGCAACCCATTACTTCGGACAAGCTGGCCTTGTGCTGCTAGGCGTTGTTATTTTACTAGCATGCTTAACGACAAGTATTGGTTTAATGACAGCATGCGGGGAGTATTTCCACACTTTGGTTCCTTCAATTTCATACAAAGTGATTGTCGTCACATTTACAGTATTTTGTTTTATCGTCTCCAATATCGGATTGACTAACATTATTACGTATTCGATACCTGTATTACTATTTTTATATCCTCTTGCGATTACGCTTATGCTGCTTACTTTTCTATCGCCGCTTTTCGGTCACGCACGAATTGTATACGTTGCGGTTACAATTGTTGCGATGCTTATCAGTGTTGTAGATGGATTAGCTGCATTTGCAGATACATTGCCTGACGGTCAGCTAGGGAAAGTGATAGAACCTATTACTGCCTTCTATGGAAAAGTACTCCCACTGTATGAAAATGGTCTGGGTTGGTTCATCCCTACATTGATTGTTATCGTTGTATTTGGTGTAATTGCCCGAGTATTAGGGATGAGTTCACAAGAGTCATTGCGGCCAGATGAACAATAACCCTCTAAAAAGAACCGTCTGTATCCCATTTTGAAATGGGTACAAACGGTTCTTTTTTTATGTGTCACAGCTTTGATAAGCTTGATGACTCCGGCAGTCGTCACCCTTCGACAGACTGTTGCATTCATGAAAGGCAAACTGACTGCACCCTATGCATTTTTTATGATTAATAATTTGTAATGCATACGTTATCGCTTCTCCAGTATGTTCAAAAAAATAGTTATTACCAATTCGTTCGTAAAGGCTGGATAGCTGCAATGAATTTTTAACTGTTTCAGAAGCTCCGGATATCAAAATAATACCTCCGCGTTTCTGGAAATGTTCGACTATGGAAGACAAGATGGCTTCACCAGTTGCATCAATAAAAGGGACCTTTCCCATTCTTAATATAAGTACAGTTGACTCGAAGTGTAAAGTATCCATGATCCGTTGCTCAAACACTTGTGCAGCACCGAAGAAAAGTGGCCCCTCGATCGTATACATAGTGATTTGGGGACAATCATGGGACGCGTTAACGATACTGGATTGGACTGCTTCGCTTTCTAGCGTATGATCTGGCAGCACTTTAGAAACTACTAGCAAATTGCTCATTCGTTTTGCAAACAAAAATACTGCTAATACTAGGCCGGCAATCACTGCTGTCGTAATGCTAACAAAGATGGTTAGTAGAAATGTAACTGCGAGAACTAATGAATCTCCATTTTTCATTTTAAGGACGTTGAGGAATTGCCGTCGTTCGCTCATATTCCATGCTACCATCATAAGTACAGGTGCCATGCTAGCCAATGGAATGAGTGATGCATATGGAGCGAAAAGGACAAGGGTCAGCAGAACAAACAGACCGTGGATGACCCCGGACATCGGGGAGGCTGCACCGGATTTAATATTGGTAGCCGTTCTCGCGATGGCGCCTGTTGCGGGAATGCCTCCAAATAATGGAGTGACGATATTTGCAATCCCCTGACCAATCAGCTCACGGTTGCTGTTGTGTTTTGAATTTGTCATTCCATCAGCGACAACTGCGGATAATAGTGATTCAATTCCGCCAAGAGCTGCGATCACAAATGCCGGAACGAGTAGACGCTCAATCCGTTCCCATGAAATTTCTGGGAATTGGAAGTGTGGAAGTTCGCTTGGGATGTTCCCAAATGCAGAGCCGATGGTCACAACATTACCAGACAAGAAAAATGAGGCAACTAATGTTGTTAAAACAAGAGCGATAAGGGAACCTGGAACTTTAGGCAAAAGTTTTGGTGTTAGTAAAATTAACAGTAAACTCATTAAAGCGACTCCAAGACTGTATCCATTTACTGAATTTAAATGGATGATCACTTCGTGCATATTATTGAGAAACTTTTCGTGTTTAGTAAGCCCGGTTAATCCAAGAAAGTTTTCAATTTGCCCAGTGAAGATTAGGACGGCGATCCCTGAAGTAAATCCGACGGTCACTGGTCTAGGTATGAATTTAATAAACGAACCAATTTTGAAAACACCCATCAACACAAGCATGATGCCCGCTAAAAAACCAGCCAACAGTAAATCTGCATAGCCGTATGTGAGGACGATTCCGAATAGGATTGGAACAAATGCACCTGTAGGACCGCCAATTTGATACTTTGAACCTCCGAATACGGAGATTAATATCCCTGCAATACATGCTGTGTAAATTCCGTATTCAGGCTTCACTCCGGAAGCAATTGCAAACGCCATCGCCAATGGGATTGCTATAATTCCAACGATGACACCGGAAAGCATATCTTTTTGAAGCTTTTGGAAAGAATAATTTGTAAATCTCCCTGTCAACAGCCGATTCATAATACCCCTTCTTCTATTTATAATGAATTTATTTTTTAGAGGTTATTTCGATTCTCGATTGCCTAAATTACGGGGATGGGGGTGGAGATTGCTCATCCATTTCTTCAAGCATGGATAGTGTGTCGATCAAGTGGTTATTAAAAATTTTACGTGCTGCATCTAAAAGCTGAATGAGAGAGGGGTCTCTTAGTGAGTAAATGACGCTTTTACCTTTTTTGGTTCCAACAACAATATTTTTAGCCCGCAATACGCTAAGTTGCTGTGAAACTGCAGACCCTTCGCTATTCACAGAGTTTTGAATTTCAGTAACACTTTTTTCACCAGCAGCGAGCACTTCCAGAATCCTAATGCGTAATGGATGGGCTAGCGCTTTGAAAAAATCTGCTTTAAATTGCTGCATTGTGGTCAATCCAAACACCTCACTCTATTCTTATATAAACATATTCAAATAACTGAATATGTATGAATCAAGTATATTCTTTTTTTAGATATTCCGCAATGAACAAAAACGACTTCCTTCAGAATTGAAGGAAGTCGTTTATTATTTCTTTAAAGATTGGAATTCGTTAATTGCTCGAAGCCAGTTCCCGCGCATAATCGTGGATGCTTGGTCGGCACGATTGTGTTTCAGCATGTCGATAATTTCTTCATGTTCATCAATGGACTTTTCCGTCAAGATGATGGAGTTATGGAAGAAAAGTCGTCTGACGTGCACTTGAAGGGAAGCTGTAATCGAAATAATATACGGATTTGCAGCTGCCTCAACGATGACTTCATGAAATGCTTCATCGATTTTAAGAGCAGTGAAGTAGTCCTTACTTCGAACAGCTTCAGCAAAATCCTGATTGAGAGTACTTAGCTCCTCAATCGTTTCTTTAGAAATGGAAGGCGCAGCTAACTCCGCAGCAAGCGCTTGCATAGCAGCAAGAGGCGGAAGCAAATCATTGATGGAATCTCGTTCTACTTCTGTGACTTGAGTAGCTTTCCCTGGGTACATTTTAACGAATCCTTGAACCTCTAATAGTTGAAGGGATTCACGTATTGGTGTGCGGCTGACGCCAAGTGCTTGAGCAAGATCGCTATCGATTAATTTCTCTCCAGGCTTTAAAGTTCCGTCGATAATCCATTGTTGAAGCTGATTGAATGCGCTTTCTTTTGCGGTTTGGCGTGCAGGCTTTGTATGATTTTGAGGTATTGGCATTTCGTTCACCGTCCTGATCTGACTTTCTATTTCTACTATACATTACTTTCCTGCTGGAGTGAACAACTTGAGAGTAATCTTTCCGACGACTGTAATAATCATCTTTTATTTGTAACGGGAATGGTGGTTAGCTGTAATCTTTTTGTAATATTGGGCTGTTAACCTATACACAGACTTAAAAACAAGGGAGCGGAGCTTTTGAAGAAACTAATTTTTACGTTTATCTTAGCTACGGCACTAATGGTCAGTGGTACACATGAGAGTTCAGCAGCAGCGTCTACGTACAAGGTGAAAAAAGGCGACACACTATATAAGATTTCACGGATGCATAATGTTTCTGTAAATAACCTAATGAAATGGAATGGTATTAAATCATCTGTGATTTATCCGAACCAAACATTGAAAGTAATAAGTGGCGGTTCAACAACAGCTGCGAAAAAGCCAGCTAAGAAACCTGCTAAAACGCCATCACGTTCGGACAATGATACTGTAAAGAAAGAGTTCATTGCGAATTCATCAGCCTATACGGCTTCTTGTAAAGGATGTTCAGGGATCACTAAAACAGGGCTTAACTTGAAAAAGAATCCTTCATTGAAAGTAATTGCAGTAGATCCACTAGTGATTCCGCTAGGTTCTAAAGTACACGTTGAAGGCTACGGATATGCAGTCGCTGGTGATATCGGCGGTGCTATCAAAGGAAATCGCATTGACGTATTCATGGCATCACATAACCGGGCGATCCAGTGGGGACGCAAAAACGTACGTGTTAAAGTTCTAAACTAACTGAAAAAATGTAGCCAGCCGAATAATCGGTTGGTTTTTTTATTCCCTAAATAGTACACTATCAATCATAAAGGAGTGGTATTTGTGAATATTTATATCGTAACTGGTGCTTCAAAAGGAATCGGTGAAGAGTTATATGAACAAATTCAACAATCGGGTTCGACGGTAGTTGGAATTGCACGAAGTAATCCAAAAGGCTATGAAAACTTCGTGGAAGTCGATTTAACGAATCGTGAGGCAAGGCAGGGACTAATCGAACGCTTGTTGATTCCCTATCTATCAACAGCTACCTCATTCACACTCATTAATAATGCAGGCATAGTAGAACCTGTAGGGAAGGTTGGAGGGCTGCCGGCAAATGCTCTACAGCAGGCTATTGAATTGAATTTGACAGCTCCAATTGAATTGTCCAATGAATTCATTGGTGTGTTGAATCAGTCTGAAGTTAAAAAACAAATTATTAATATCTCTTCGGGTGCTGGCCGAAATGCATATGAAGGATGGGGAATATACTGCACGACGAAAGCTGGACTTGACCGATTTTCAGAAGTTGTCCGCTTAGAGCAGCAGCGAGTAGAACATCCAGTAGGGATTGTTTCCATAGCCCCGGGGATTATCGATACAGGAATGCAACAGACAATACGTTCAAGTGATTTGGATGGATTCCCGATGCTGGAGCAATTTATCAATTATAAAGAAGAAGGCAAGTTAAGAAGTGCAAAAGCGACGGCAGAGCTGCTGATTGAGTGGCTGGAAAAAGAGGATTTGACTGCAACTGAAGTACTTGCACGACTAAGCTGAGCAGTGATTAATTGGCGAAGGACATAGAAAGAGCATTGCAAAAGCAATGCTCTTTTTGTTCGCCAATCAAGCAAAAATAAAAACTTTGAATTTGTACGTGATATGGTATAGTTGGATAAAAAAGGGACTTTCAGAATTTTTGTAGTCGATTTTGAATTAGCTCTGGTGTATCTTAATCTAGTTAATTTATGATTAGTTTTGTTGAAAGGATAAGTGGAGAAAATATGATTTGGCTGATATTGCTGCTGTATGCAATTTTTATTTATTACTTCATAGTAAAGAGCGATTCAAAACCCCATGCAAAAGTACTCTCTGTATTATCAGGGCTATTTTTAATATTGATACTGACTCCGATGTGGAGCTTCAGCCTGTTTGTGACTTTTATAAATTTAAGTTTATTCTCTCCATTTATTTTGGTGCAATCGGAATTATACTAGGCTGGTTTGGAATTAAAGGCGGAGTCAGAGGGACCTTATTAGTTGCGAATATCTTTGCCATAATTTTTTATCTAATCGTATTTCTTATGGGGACAGTGGGTTTTCAGCAACCATAACTTTGCAGATTTATTTCCTTTACCAATATCCTACTATCGCGGAGAAAGCCGCAACTCTATTATTTAAAGAAAGGAGCGTAGTCGTTTTTTAAGATTGTGCTTTTTTGTTATTGGAGAGTCTAATTTAGATTTTTATGAATAACCGTTACCGATATTAATTAATCGCGTCTAAGAACTGTAAAGAGAGGTGAAAGTTATGTCTGCAGAACAGTGGTTTAAGGATTATGTTGAGTCTGTATACAGCTATATTCTGTTACTAGTTAAAGATTCTCATATTGCCGAAGACTTAACTCAAGATACTTTTTTGAAGGTTGTGGAAAAGTCTCACCAGTTTAAAGGAGACTCATCAGTGAAGACCTGGATTTTTAAAATTGCCTACACGACAACGATGAGCTATTTCAGGAAGAAGAATCCATTCACCTATTATCTTAATATGAATGTTCATTTACGATCTTCTTATCAATCTTCAGAAGAGATTGCACTGCTCAATGCTCAAGAAAAACAGTTTTATGAAGCACTGCACAGACTTAAGTATAGCCAAAAACAAGTCATCATTTTACGACATATTCAAGGATTTTCTACAAAAGAGACGGCTTCCATATTAGAGTGTTCAGAGGGCAAAGTGAAAATGAGTTTAGCGAGATCACTAGCAGCTTTTAAAAAAGAATTAGTAAAAGGGGGAGTGACAGATGAAACCGTTATCCGACAATGATGTTATTAAAAATTTGGAGAAACTAGGTGAATCATTTCAACCTTTACAAGGACAAAAAGAAAACCTGTACAATGGCATCTTTTTGTCCAATAAACGCTCTGAAAAGTCTCGCATCAATACTTGGATTCCAATTATCGTATCATTGGTTTTATTACTCACTATCGTTGCTGGTGCTTATGCAGTCATTACCAACAGTTTTTCACTAGGTACGGGTAAAGACGTCACGGCATCATGGAATCACGTTATTCTCGACCAAGAGAGTTCAAATGATTTGTCAGGATTTTATCTCTACTTTGATGGCCAATCTTTAATTATTCAAGATGATACTGCTGGTATTGGACCATCTGTTTTTGATATGAGTGAAGAAGAGGTGGAAGATGCAGTGAAAGAATACACTGCAAAGAGAGAGAGCCTAACATTAAGGGCAGGAGAATTTCCAAAATATCGCGTCAAAAAGAACAAAGATTTTTATGAAATCACGGTACCAGGTAAGGAAGGCTTCACATATACATTGGAAAAAATAGCACCTCGAAAGTTTATGGGGGAAGATGGCATTCAATATTCGACGAGTACTTATATCGACTAAAACACATCTGTGATAAATCTTAGAAAATGTTCCAAACTGTGAAACTATATTTTCTGAAATTCGTATAAGGAATGAATCTGCTAAAATCTGTATACGAATGTGATTCAATGCTCCGGATAAATGAAACTGACGAGTCTGAAGTTTTGAAAGGTGAAGAGGAATGAAAATAACGAGTCTAGCTTTAGCAGCTATTGTATTAGTTTTAGCTACTTATACTCTAATTACTAATAATTATATTGTGATGCCTTACTTCCAGCTATTTGTCGGCTTACTGTTGTTAGTTTCAGGATTCATCCAGTTCCGAGAAAATCACAAAGTATTGGGGATATTTCTGCTCGCTGTTTCCGCATTATCACTCTATGGCAGTGTTGCATAAACAGGTTATGGTCAGTCAAAGGGAATGAATCTATATTAGTGAAAATTGAAACCCGCTCAAACGTAAAGGAGCATTCAATGATTAATTTTTTTGAAAGAAAGCTGAGATTTACAGATTTAGAAGTTTGGGATATTCGATGTGGAGAAGATACTTATCGAATGTTTATTTCAGATGAAAATCGTGCTCCTAACATAACTGATTTAAACTTTCCAAGTAATCATACAAAAGTAGATTTAAGAAAGAATTTGATTATAGTTAGTGTGTATTCCAATGTCCCAGTAAAAGAAGAACACATTGAATATATAGATGCTTTCATGAAACAATTAACTGACCACGTAGCTTTAGCCCACTGTGAGGTGGTATTAAGTTTTTATACCGGTTTTATAGATGTCATTTTCAATCAAGTTTTAAAAGAGAAAACTAATTTGGAATATGAAAAAATACCATTAAAGCAACTTTGGCATTTCAATCAAAATTAAGGGTTTGTAATAAATGTCTATCCAGAAATTTATATACTTTGAATCACTCGGGTGCGAATACTGCATTCGAACTGTAACTTTCAGATCCGGCGCATGTGAAGTGAACAGCGCCGTTATTCATTACTGCTTTCGGAGAACCTTTCGAAGTCCCCTCCAGCACTCTCAGCAACGGAAAGTGCTGGGAGTAAAAAAATCATGAATCTTGCTGTCTATTCAATTGTGTATCTGATTGAATCTATTCATTAAATCGGCGTCAAGTCTCTAACAAGAATTAGCCACCTTTTCAGTAACGTGCCGTTAGTTCAAAAGGATTTCTAAATGGGATGGCTAAAAGTAACGAATTAAAGGATTTTGGAGGTGGGTAAATGTAGAAAGTATTAGGAGCTGCCTTATCATTTATTGTTATGGCATTAGCGGGGTATGCTTTAATTACTGAAAATTTCGGGGTTATGCCATATGTATTTTTCTTATTAGGCGTTTTAATATTAGGCCTAGGGATTAGGGAATTAAAAGCAAAACGGATGACAAATGCCATCGCTTCTATCCTTGCATCAGCTTTTATATTATTTGTATCTATCTACACTTTCTAAATAAAAAGATGAAGGGATGGGAAAATTTGAGAAGAATTTCAGTCGTGATATTATTGGTTATCAGCATTTTATCCGGATGCAATAAAGATGAAGTGACTTTTTCAGAAGTAAGTATAGATAAAGTGAAAAAGGATGTAAAAGACTTTATTTTGCACTTAGAATTATCCGAGAGCGATAAAGGAACTGGTATTTATATGTTCAATGAGTCGGGAAAAGTTCGCTATCTTTATCTTAATCAAGATTTCTTAGAAAGCAAAAATGGTTTTGGGAATTTAAATATCCAGTCCGATCATAATTCATGGAACATATATTTAGAAGAAGACTCAGATGCAGCGGAGTTAGAAGAGGACTATAAATTATACAAAATAAAGTTGAAAGCCGAATATGAATACATGAAAGTATTTAAAAATGGTGAGGAAACCTACTTTCAGACAATAGGTGCATAAAAGCATTAGAAGCACACTTGCACTAAACTAGAAACGATTCAAACATTTAGGAACTGTCCCGCAGTCAATAACTGAAGTGTTAACCGAACTTGGTTGTGTAAGAATAGGAACCAAAGAGTGAAATAGATAAACACAAATTACTGAAAAATTTGTATTAATAAATTAATTATTATTAAACCATGCTATAATTAATTAAAATCATCTCATACGTATCGCTGGAAATTTATTTTTAGATTAAGGCTATAAATACCATATAGTATTGCTGGAAGTATTCACGCAACTATGAAAAATGAGATAAGTGAGGCATGAACGATGGCGACTTGGTTAATTACAATATGTGCATTTGCCGCGATATTGTTTGTTTTTAATATGCTCATGGGGTATCGCAAAGGGAATATTACTTTGACGTTGGATGGCAGATATACTAATCTCACGGACCAGGCAAATGCAGTAATTAAAGAATTGGAAAAACGCGGCAGCACTGTGGAGTATAAGGGAGATGGTCAGTATGTAGTGGATGGACGTTCTTATGTCGTACTAAAACGACAGGTTTCTATGGGAGGAGCTCCACTTGAGAGAACCGTATTAGTTCCGCAAAAAAAGTGAGAATCGACGTTTTCTGCTGCAGAAAAGACTGTATAGGTTTCCTAAACAGTCTTTCTTTGTGGAAATGAAAACATTCTTTAAATAATAAGTGCGGTTGCAGCATAAGAGCTGTTGTGCTGCAATCGGCCAGATTCAGAATAAAGTAATGATTTGAAGGAGTTGTGTGAAGTGGTTAAAACAGTAACTTTTTCATTTACCAGTAGTACATTCGTAGGTACTGAGGCAAGAGAGAAATTTACTTTGAAGAATTAGAGATTGATGAAAGTCTGTATGAAAAAGAATTAGGAGTTGAACTCGATCGAATTTATCAGTCGTGGATCTGGGATAAGATTAATGTATCGGGAAGTATCGTTATAGACGACCCTGATACATTTCAATAACGCCTGTCTTATAAACTGGGGAAGTTGCGGAAGAAGGACTGTTCCCGAATCGTGTGCGTTTGCGTGATAAGAACAATGGACCAAACGGGCCAATTTTATGAAATTAGGTAAGCAAGGAGTGATTGAAATTAATAATCCCAATATTGGACTGTTTTTGATATTATCGAGTGCTATTATTTATGGTTCAGCTTTGATATCATCATCAATTTACTCTCTTA
>JARIBI010000054.1 GCA_029257435.1 Sporosarcina sp.
GTACGCCTGTGTAGTTGAAAAAGTCGCCGCATGATGGGCAATGTCTTAGTTCTGCCATATTGAGTTCCTCCTAGAATCATTTCTGAATGGATCGTATGAGTGTTACTGCTTCTACCCGTGCGGCGCCTGCTTGTTTCAAGACGGCAGCTGCCTGGTGCAGTGTTGTTCCTGTTGTATAGATGTCATCTACGAGTCGATAGGTGACTGGTTGAACTGATACACCTGGTACTAATTCAAATAAATCCACCATATCGAGTCGTTCTTGTTTCGATTTTTCTCCCATGACACCCGTCGTTGTTTTGTTGAGCAGTTGAATGTAAGGTCGTTTCGCTTCATTCAATAACGTTTCAACGTGTGAAAATGTACGAAGCCGCGCACGTTCAGGATGCATGGGTATCGGGACGATCATGTCTTTGCTTGAAAATGACTGTCGCAGTTCCTGGGCAAACACTTGTGCAAGTGCAACGTCTTGCAGGAACTTATATTGATGAAGCCAGTCGCGCATAGGGTCGTCATACTTGTAAAGAGAATGAACGGAATCAAGCACGTCGCCTTCTTCCTTTATGTCGGCACGAATGAAGCGTTTTGAACAGTCGTCACAAAGTGTCTTTTTCTTTTCCAGCCCGAAGAAAGATTGCCAGGAAGCGATTTCTGAGATAGGTTTCATACAGAGCAAGCATGGATTCACTTTGCATCGCCCCCTGCGTTTAATCGTTCGATTTCCCGGTGTGCGCTGTCCATCGCGTAACTGATGCCGTTATGGAATAAGACGAAATCACCTGACGGATGGTTCACATTGCGTCCGACGCGTCCTCCAATTTGGACGAGTGCGCCTTTGTCGAATATGGATTGTTCTGCTCCGACGACTGCCACTTGGACGTTTTTGATTGTAATGCCGCGTTCTAAAATAGTTGTTGTGAGTAAGCCTGGTATATTCCCTTCACGCAAGTCTTGGACGTGCTGTTTACGGTCTAGATGCGCGGAATGGACAGCTCGAATTCGATCGTCTAATTGGCGAAACGCTTTCTCTGCTTTCATCATTAATTCAATCTCATGAAAAAATACTAGGAAAGGTTCGTTGAGTTCGAGCCGTTTTGTGATCCATTTCTCAAGAGCTTTTGGGAGTTTTTCTTTAGTTAGCTGTTTGGAGTAGTTCCAGAGTGGTTCGTTTCGTGGTCCAGGCAGTGGATGCCCGTGATAGCGGCGATAGATGATCGACACTGCACCTGTTTTCTTTATTTCTGCAATCAGTCTGTCTGACGGTGTTGCGGTGACAAAATGAATCGGTGCTTCTGGTATCGCGGCTTTACGAACAGCTTGCTGCAGTGTTTTCTCTGCAGTATAGGGGAACGCATCGGCTTCATCGACAAAAATCGCATCGAATGCGTGATGGAATCGGTAGAGCTGGTGGGTTGTCGCTAAGATGAGCTGGGCGTCGAATGCTTTAACGTCCGCTCCGCCGTATAGCGCTGCTAGCTTTGTGGATGGAAATGCGGCACGCAGCCTTGGTTCAAGTTCCAAGATCACGTCAACACGAGGTGCTGCGATACAGACGCGCTTCCCCACTGTCAGTAATTTATGAATCGGTTCAAATAAGATTTCCGTCTTTCCGGACCCACACACCGCGTGAATAAGATGCGGACGAGCTAGCATAGTACTTTCATAAAGTTCTTCAGATGCCCGCTTCTGGTGTTTCGTCAATGTGCCTTCCCAGGCAAGCGCGTGTTCTGTCGGATATTCCGTTTGCGGTCCGTTCCAAACGATGAGTTCAGTACAAACCGATACCCTTCCCATTTGCAGGCAGTTTCGGCAATACGCGCATGGTCTATTACATCTCAAACATTGGAAAATGGTAAATAACTGTGGGTCTTCATTTTCACATCGTGCACATTTACAATGAAGCTGACCAAAGAGCCCTTTTTTCATCGCAACGCCAGGAATTGTTTCGATCATACCTTTTTCAATGTGTTCGTCAATTTTCTCCACAGAAAAAGGGGTGTGCTGACGCAACCAAATGCGACCGTCCAGAAAGTCTCTGACGGCCGGATTGAATGGTTTGTTCATCCGCACACCCCCTGCTGTTTAGTTGTTCGTTTTTCGTTTGACCCATCCGAGTCCCATGGCGCCTTCACCAAGGTGAGTACCGATAACGGGACCGAAATGGCTGATGGTAAATTTGACGTCTGGGAGACGTTCGCTCAATTCTTCTAGCCAGAGTTCTGCCTCTTTTGGTTGATTGCCATGAATGATTGAGGCTTCCAGCGGCATTTTCGCTGCGTCTTCCGTCAGTAGATCCGCAATCCGCTTCATCGCTTTTTTACG
>JARIBI010000119.1 GCA_029257435.1 Sporosarcina sp.
GTTCCCGATTTATCAGGTAAATAACGATAGCTGCTTGCAAGGTATTCAACCCGGTCCTTTAATGCAGGGCACAGAAAACTCTCCAGATTTTTCTTCAATTTGCTCCAGGTCATGGTATTCCCCTTTACGTTCATATTAAAAATATTTATTTCGGCAGATGTTCTATTATCCATCTTACAATAACCGTCACAACGGCCCTACTAAATACAATGTTTATATGTAACTTGATCTTCTGATGTATCGGTACTATTCAGCGAAAAAACTTGTCCCTCTCCATGTTACCCAAGAAATGAAAAAAGAAGCTTCTCGAAGGTTACACAACTAATGAGTGGCCTCGATTATAATCCTTTATGTTAGAATCGCTGCCTGTGCACCGTACAACTCGAACACTATTTGGAATTGTTTTGGAGTTGTGTCTTACACAGGCAGCCATTTTTAACTTATTTATCAACCGACCAAAAATAGTTGGACATTCTTACGGTACCTGAAATTTTTTTGTCATTACTGATTCACCAACGACTAATAGATTTGATGTTTAAATTAGTTCGTTGTTTTGCTCCCACCTTGATCCCTTATGTCGAAACTTAAATTTTTTTGTCGGGAATTTTGTTATTTTTATGTCTATATTTTACATTACTTGTAATGTAAAATATAGATAGCATGTTTTATAGGAGGTGAAGTATTATGAAAAGGAAATTATTAGCTTGCTTTTTAGGCATAGCACTAGTAACTATTCCCACAGTAGGTAGTGTAGATGCCGCTAGTCCCAGCAGCTCTATTTCTCCGCTAACTTGCGGTGTAAACACTCACATATTACCTTGTAAAGGTTGGTTTTAATTAGTACATTTAACTCGGGATTTCCCTAAATAAGAGATCCCGAGTCTCCCCAGTACCTCTTGCCTATCCTTGATACTTATACCTCCTCATTTATTATCAGGTACCTGTGCAACAAACTTTCATGTTTACTTAAACATTCATGATTTTTTTATTCACTGGTACCAGCCCATAACGAGAAGCTTCAATTATGATTGTTAGGTACCTTTCAAATTCAATCCAGTTTGTAAGGATTGTGTGATGGATCATTTGTTGGTATCAGTGAATTCTGGAAATAAAGTTACGTATTTGTCAAAACTCACTGGTAAGTACCCTATTCTTTCAATTTATAGTTATGTACTGCTAGTGGATCCCCCAAACACAAAGTTAAACGAGCAAGAAGTTATCCAAGATATCGGGATGTCCTCTTCTTTTTTATTCATCCCCATATCTCAACATACGATACCCCACACGTATATGCGTTTGAATAATTGTTGGCTTCGCAGGATCATCCTCTATTTTTTTGCGTAACGTGGCCATGAATACTCGCAAACTGGCTACGTCGGATTGTGATACATGTTGCCACACCTCCTTCAATAGGAAGTTATGTGTCAGAACTTTACCGACATGGTGTGACAATGCAACCAATAACTTATACTCAATCGGTGTCAAGTGAACGATTACATCATGTTTAAACACCGTATTCGCCAAATAATCAATGCGTAAATCGCCGTTTATGAATACAGCCTCTTTGCTATCCAACTGGCTATCACTCGCAATTCTTCTGAACGCCACACGAATGCGCGCTAATAGTTCGTCTACACTAAACGGTTTCGTTACATAATCATCAGCCCCAGCGTCCAATGCGCTGATTTTATCGCGCTCCTCGTTCCTTGCACTTACTATAATAATCGGTACGTTCGACCAGCTGCGAATTTTAGCAATAACATCGATACCATCCATATCCGGTAACCCAAGATCTAAAATAATCACATCGGGTTGCATCGATAACGCATTTTGTAAAGCGGTTTGACCATCCAATGAAATCACATATTCGTACTGATTCATACTCAATGCCATCTTGATTAAGTTACCGATCGCGATATCATCTTCCACTACAAGAATGCGGTTACTCATTTACATGGACATCTCCTTTTTCTAGCGTAAAACTAAAGATCGCACCTGTTGGCACATTGTCTTCAACTGTGAGCTCACTGCCATGGACTTTGACGATAGCTTGGCACAGCGCGAGTCCGAGTCCAAGACCACGCCGACTGTCACTACGGTAGATTTTATCCGTTGTGAAGGGTTCAAACAATCGATCTTTTATCGTGTCACTAATTCCAGGTCCATTATCAGCTATTCTAATACGCACAAAGTTGCCTTCTTCCTGCGCTGTCATTGTGATTTCACTTCCAATAGGTGTATAGGTCAATGCGTTATTAATAATATTGATAATTGCCTGGATCATAAGCCGCGCATCCATCACCGCAAATATCAAATCAGGCTCAACTTGGCAGTGAATATGATGCGTTTTGTCGTTTTGGGTCACATGCAAAAGTGATTCTTGCAAAATCTCTTCAACTAGCTCCGGCTGCATTTCAATTGACAGTTCTCCTCCATCTAATCTCGATACAGCAAGCAGATTTTCGACCATCTGTAAAAGCCACTTTGAATTACTATTTATATCGCGATATAGCTGAACTTTTTGTTCTTTATTAATTTGATCCCCGCTAGTAAGCAACATATCCGAGTTACCTGAGATACTCGTTAGTGGTGTTCGTAAATCATGCGAAATCGCACGTAAAAAGTTGGCACGCATTTGTTCAAGCTCGGCTTCACGAACGACTTCTTCATTCGACTTTTGTAAATACCATTTATCAAGCGCAAATGAGAATTCATTAATGAGGGCATCTAGAATATTTCGTTCAAAAGATGGGATCGGATCACTTTTTGTTAGCATAATTCCAACAACCCCTTCAACGTTCCCACTTGATATGACAGGTATATAGTACGCACTTGCTTCGGGGAAAGTATCTGTCGAAACGCCGGCAGTCTGCTTGTTTTTTGCGACCCATGTTACTACGCCCCGTTCGTTTACATTATCAAACAGTGCTTCCATCGACATGTTTTCTGCAGAGGTCATAACAGTAGTTCGGAAATACACTTTCTTCATGATTAATTGATTGTCCAGATGAAAAAATACGGCTGGTTTTTCAACGAGTTTGACAATTTGTGTCATTCCTTCTGAAATGATTTCCTCAAGTGATTTCGCATGCTGTAATTTACGATTTGTCTCAAGTAGCACTTCCATCCGATAAGACTTGCGTACTGCACCAACAGCTTGCTGTTTTACTTTCCGTGCCAAGCTACTCGTAATTAACCCGGAGATGAACATGATCAGAAACGTCATAGGGTAATCCCAATGATAGGCTTCAAATGAAAACCTCGGTTCAGTGAATAAAAAATTGAAAATCAGCACCGCAACTAACGAACTAACAATGCTGATTTCCCATCCCGTCGACCATATTGCAAGTACAAGCACACCTAAAATATAGATAGTAACGATATTTGTTTCACTCACACCAAGCATAAAGAAGAACATTCCTATCAATGATGCTACGAAAAATATGATTGCCATTTTCAATAAGTCCATCCAATGGAACTTAGGTCGAGGGATCATTCCCTGAAAACGGAGCGGTTCGTTTTCCCTATCAGGTACAATGTACATTGCCAAGTTTGGCATGTACATACTAAGTCGATCACTTACTTTGGAATTCGACCTCCACCATTGAGATTTCGTCGCAGTTCTTCCGATAACTAGCTTCGTCACACCACTTATTCGGGCATAATTGGCTAGGGCAGCCGCTACATCTTCCTCCTGAACGCTTACGACATGGCCACCAAGTTGCTCTGTTAGTTTGATGTGCTGTTGCAATCTCTCTGAATTCGCATCACTACCGAGATTTATTCCTGATTTCTGTACATATAACGCTGTGAACTTACCGTGTAACGCTTGGGCCAATCGTGCGGCGGTCCGGATAACTTTTGCATTTGTCGGTGAACTACTAATCCCCACTAGCAAATGATCCTCCACTTGTGTGCTTTGAGTTAGAGACATATTCTCTAGCGTTTTTTTGTGATAAATCGTATCAGCTGTTCGGCGTAATGCAATTTCGCGGAGCGCGACTAAATTTGATTTTTGAAAAAATTGTTCCATCGCCCTTTCGACTTGTGGTGCACGATATATTTTCCCTTCCTTTAAACGCTGGATTAAATCCTCCGGTTCAATATCAACGAGTTTAATTTGTGCTGCGTTATCTATTAAATAATCCGGTATATGCTCACGCACTTTCACGCCGGTGATTTCCTCCACCAAATCATGAAGGCTTTCAATATGCTGGATATTTACAGTTGTGTAAACGTGAAACCCTTTGGCAAGCAGTTCCTCGACATCATTAAATCTCTTTGAATGGCGCATTGACGGTACATTGGTATGTGCCAATTCATCAATCAAGACAAGTCCAGGTTTTCGTTCAAGCACTGCATCGATATCGAATTCTTCAAATGTCTTTCCTTTATAAAGAACTTTCTTAGTAGGTATCTTCTCAAGCCCTTCAAGTAAGGCCGTTGTTTCAGGGCGGGCATGTGGTTCAACATAGCCGACGACCACATCTATACCCAGTTTTTTTGCTTGTTGGGCAGCGTCAAGCATGGCGTATGTTTTTCCGACTCCTGCTACATACCCCAGAAATATTTTTAACTTGCCGATTCCGGCTCTTTTTTCTAACTGTTTAATTTTCTCTAAAATCGCATCTGGACTTGGACGACTATCTACCATGATCCCTCACCCCCACCTCATTATAGTCCCGATTCACATTAAGACGGCATTAAGATTTTCCGTCTTAATGCCACCTTTATAAGAATCCAATTTCTCTAATACTACATTAATCTAAACTTCATTATGATGAAACTACTCGCTAAACAGAAAGGATGGGA
Organism: Sporosarcina sp.; assembly: GCA_029257435.1. Lineage (GTDB taxonomy): Bacteria > Bacillota > Bacilli > Bacillales_A > Planococcaceae > Sporosarcina. The sequence continues at coordinate 4,813 of JARIBI010000119.1, forward strand.
CACATGATGGATGTAATTATGATTGGTGTATTAATCATAAGTTTTGCAAGCCTATACGGACTCACAATCTGGTGTTACAAACTAGTAAACAATTAAGGAGGAAACATTATGTGGATCGTGTTGTCGATTGTCCTAGTATTGTTATTTGGCTATCTAGTTCACGCATTACTCTATCCTGAAAATGATTAATAAGCCTGTAGGAGGTAACGGATATGTGGCAAATTGCCTTGGTGATTGGAATTTATCTACCGATAGTCATTGTTGCTGGTCATTATTTATACCACGTAACCATGCAACAAAAAACTTGGATTGATCCGGTCATGAACCGGATCGATCATGTCATTTACAACGTATGCGGCATTAAGCAGGGCAATATGACTGGGAAACAATATTTGCTGGCATTGATTTTATCAAATGCCATAATGGTGTTCATTGGATACATTATTTTACGTATTCAGTCAGCGCTGTTTCTTAACCCGAATGACGTCGGGAATATGGAGGCGACACTGTCATTCAATACGATTATTTCTTTTATGACGAATACAAATCTACAACACTACAGTGGTGAATCAGGGTTAACTTATTTAGGACAGATGCTTGTCATCACGTTTATGATGTTTACTTCAGCAGCAACCGGCTATGCGGCATGCATGGCGTTCTGCCGTCGTTTAGTTGCTAATACAGATACACTTGGTAACTTTTTTGTAGACTTTGTCCGTGTGACGACACGTGTATTGATTCCAATTTCTTTTATCGTAGCCCTGTTTTTAGTATCCCAAGGTTCGCCTCAAACGTTCCATGCAAACGAAACCATCCAAACAATAGAAGGGAATATGCAAGATATTGCACTCGGACCTGTTGCCTCACTCGAGTCAATTAAGCATGTGGGTACAAATGGAGGCGGTTTCAACGGTGCCAATTCATCAACACCTTTTGAAAATCCAACCGTCATTACAAACATCGTGGAAATGCTCTCCATGATGCTACTCCCTGGTGCTAGCGTTGTGACATTTGGTCTAATGGTCGTTAATCGAAGGAAGAAAGCACTTTTCGGCAAACAAGGATTCGTCATTTTTGCAGCGATGAGTATTCTTTTCCTTATTGGTCTAACGACTTGTTATCTTGCGGAACGTGCAGGAAACCCTATTATTGATGAGCTTGGTATTACACAAGATCTAGGTAGTATGGAAGGGAAGGAAATGCGATTTGGCGTACCACAATCTGCTTTATTCACGGTTGTGACGACAGCTTTTACGACAGGAACAGTCAATAATATGCATGATACCTTAACGCCGATTGGGGGCATTGTGCCCCTGTTCAACATGATGTTAAACGTCGTATTCGGTGGTAAGGGAGTCGGTTTGATGAACATGATGATGTACGTCATGTTAACGATTTTCATCGCTTGTTTAATGATCGGTCGTTCCCCCCAGTTTTTAGGGAAGAAGATTGAAGAAAAAGAAATGAAGCTAATTGCGCTTTGTATTTTAATCCATCCTGCCATTATTCTAGGGTTCTCAGCGCTCGCTGCTTCGACTGTTGCGGGAGTTCAAGGAATCACGAACCCTGGTTCACATGGATTATCGCAAGTACTTTATGAATACGCCTCATCATCAGCAAACAATGGCTCTGGATTCGAAGGGCTCTCTGATAATTCAACGTTTTGGAACGTCACGACTGGTCTGGCGATGTTCTTTGGGCGCTATTTATCAATCATTATTCAACTTGCCATCGCCTCCCTACTTGCGAAAAAGGTATGGCACAGTGAATCAGTTGGTACTTTGAAAACTGACAACGCGATGTTCACATTTTTGCTTGTCTCAATTGTATTAATGATTGGCGCATTGACATTTCTACCTGCGTTAGCACTCGGTCCAATTACAGAACATTTACAAATACGTTCTTGACGAGGAGATACGAAAATGGAAACCACATCAAAAAAAAGTTTAATAACCGGTGAAGTTATGAAAAGTTCAATCTTAGGAGCTTTTAAGAAATTAAATCCCGTCTACATGGTGAAAAACCCGGTAATGTTTGTTGTAGAAATTGGGTTCATCTTTGTCCTTTTGTTAGCCATTTTCCCAAATTTAATGGGCGATGGTACAGGGTCACATTTACGCCTATACAATTCAATTGTCGCTGTGATTCTGCTAGTCACACTTTTATTTGCGAACTTCGCTGAATCCATCGCGGAAGGCCGGGGTAAAGCACAAGTCCAGACGCTTAAGAAAACAAAAACTGTGACAGAAGCTCGTGTACTCCTTTCTGACGGAACTCAAATAATGAAACAGGCTAATGAGCTTGTTAAAGGGGACATCGTAATCGTTCGTACGGGCGAAGTCATTCCGAATGATGGTGAAGTGATTGAAGGAATAGCAACTGTGGACGAATCGCCAATCACTGGTGAATCAGCACCCGTCGTGAAAGAAAGAGGCGGTGACTTTTCTTCAGTCACGGGTGGTACTACGGTGACAAGTGACTGGCTGAAAATTGAAATCACCTCGCTACCTGGCGAATCGTTCTTGGATAAGATGATTGCGCTTATAGAAGGTGCAAGCCGTAAAAAAACACCAAATGAAATCGCCTTAAATACGCTATTAGTCAGTTTAACGATTATATTTTTACTAGTCGTTGTCACACTTTACCCTATGACTACGTATCTGAATGTAACCATTCCAGTTGCGACACTTATTGCATTGATAGTCTGCTTAATCCCTACCACAATTGGCGGTCTGTTGTCAGCTATCGGGATTGCTGGAATGGACCGTGTCACGCAGTTCAATGTCATTGCAATGTCTGGAAAAGCTGTCGAAGCTAGCGGAGATGTGGATACATTGATTTTGGATAAAACAGGAACCATCACTTATGGTAACCGGATGGCAGAAGAATTCAAACCGATAAAAGGGGTAAAAGAAATTGACCTCATTCGTGCGGCATGGTTGAGTTCTTTAAAAGACGATACACCAGAAGGAAAGTCGATTTTATCGCTTGCCGTCAAATTAAACGTCGATTCAACTGATGAGAAAAGAATTGTCGAGACCAGTGAGGATATTCCATTTTCAGCCCAGACACGCATGAGTGGACTGGATATGCAGGACGGAATAAAAATTCGAAAAGGTGCTTATGATTCTATTAAAGATCGAAGTATCGCTGCAGGCCGGGCTTTACCAAAAGATTTGGAGGAGCTAGTGCATCAAGTATCATCACTTGGCGGTACACCTCTAGTAGTGGCTGAAGACGATCACATCCTTGGCGTCATTTATTTAAAGGATATTGTAAAGCCGGGTTTGAAAGAACGTTTTGAACTGCTTAGGTCGATGGGGATTAAAACAATAATGTGTACAGGTGACAATCCGCTAACTGCCGCAACAATCGCCAAAGAAGCAGGTGTTGACGGATTTATAGCTGAAAGTAAGCCGGAAGACAAGATTAATGTGATAAAAGAAGAGCAATCGCAAGGTAAAATTGTTGCTATGACTGGTGACGGTACGAACGATGCACCCGCCTTGGCTCAGGCAAACGTTGGTATGGCTATGAATTCTGGAACAAACGCAGCGAAAGAAGCGGCGAACATGGTCGATTTAGACTCAAACCCGACCAAAATCATTGAAGTTGTGGAAATCGGAAAACAATTGCTGATGACACGCGGTGCCTTAACAACATTTAGTATCGCAAATGATGTAGCTAAATACTTCGCAATCATTCCTGCGATGTTGATGGTAGGCGTACCTGAAATGAGAGCGCTCAACATCATGCATCTAAATTCACCGACAAGTGCCATTCTCTCGGCATTGATTTTTAACGCCATCATCATTCCGCTACTGATTCCAATCGCTATGGAGGGTGTTCAATACAAACCCATGGCCGCTTCGAAATTGTTGAATAAAAACTTACTAGTTTACGGACTTGGCGGGATCATCACCCCTTTTGTCGGAATAAAACTTATCGACATGATTATCGGGCCTATTTCACAGATGACAGGACTATAGGAGGGAACTTTGTATGAAGGGATTTTTCCAATACACGAAACAGGCAATGCTCGTTACTTGTACAATGTTCGTATTATGTGGTTTGATATACCCATTTGCGGTGACAGCGGTGGCAAAAATGGTATTCAACAAGCAAGCGAATGGCAGTTTAATAGAAGTGGACGGTCAAATTGTTGGATCTGAAAAGATAGGCCAGCGTTTCAATGCCCCAGAGTATTTATGGGGACGGGTATCTGCCGTGAATTACAATACCTATACAAAAGAAGATATAGTAGCTGATGTAAATGGGAAAACAGCATACAGCGGAGTCAGCTCAGGTTCGTTCAACTACGCTCCTTCCAATCCGGAACTACTAACACGAATTGAAACAGATATTGAATCTTTCTTAAAAGCGAACCCAGATGTGAAACGTGAACAAATCCCGGCAGACTTGTTGACCGCCTCTGGATCAGGTCTTGACCCACACATCAGTGTAGAGGCTGCACGCATTCAGATGAACCGCATTTCACAAGCGAGCGGTATCCCGCTGGATAAGGTTGATGCAATTGTGAAAGCCAATACAGAAGACCGAGTATTTGGGGTGTTTGGCGAAGACAATGTCAATGTTTTGGGTACGAACCTTGCAATTTATGAAATAATGAATGAGAAATAACTGATAGATGTTGGATACCTAACAATCATGAGTCGTTAAGAAATATCGTTAAAGCTTTATTTTCGTGCAGAAGACTTTACTCTTTCACAAGACCGTTAATCGAAGTAGACGATAACGATTCCGGAGCGGAGGAATTAGCGAAGATCCTGGACTGAGCGCAGCCAGGAAATCTGCTGAGAACGAACCCTTCGGAAACATACTAACATTAGTAGCACAAACCATTGCAATGGTTTGTGCTACTATTTTTTATGGTAGAAGTGAAGCGAAGTCATGCGGACGCTGGAATCTAAGAATTCGTTTAAGGAAATCGACTCACTTCACATCCTTAGTTGAAACAGTTTAGTATGTTGAATCTTCGAGATCGTGTATAAGAAAATGGAGTCGATAAGGCGCTGTGAAGGCTTCTATAAACCAAATGAGGAGGAGACATATTGAATTATGTAATTGCGTTTAACGTAAGTATGGGGAAATGTACAATGGTCAAATATGATCACAGCCAGCGTTTTTTGTATGAAGGTGAACTGAAACCTACAGCGAATGGATTCAGATGGCTCAAAGAGAATAGTAAATTCATCAAAGGACAAGCCGACCAATTATCTGAAATTGTATTCGAAGCGACGGGTATCTTTTGGCATCGGAAGATCACTAAGTATGAAAGGATGCCCGTACGACAATACGGTAGCAGAATCGATGTTCAATGCGGTCAAAATAGAGTTCATTAAGCAAATGACCTTTTCTTCTATCAGCCAGTTAGAGCGTGAACTACAGGATTATGTGAAGCTTCGTCAATTAATTGATTTTTAAATTCCTTGGTATAGGTCTACCTTACTCGTTTTTCAGTCATGTAGATTCTCCTCATCTCTTTGGTTGTATTCTACAAGACCTTAATTTTATTGTCCAAGTAAGTGTAGCCTACACAAAAAGGATAAAGGTTGCTTCACGTTGGAAGACATTAACCTATCTCCTGATAGTGAATCGAGCAATTGCGGCCATTTTCTTTCGCCCTATAAAGCGCCAAATCCGCGCAATTTACAATGGTGACTTCTGTGTCGCTTTCTGAGAATGTAGACGCTCCAATACTCACGGTTAATCGATCGATAATTTCCCAGTTGGCATTTTCTGCTGCCTTATTAAGCTTAACAGCAAGTTTAAGTGCCTCTTCAGCATTCGTTTCTGGCAGAATGATGACAAACTCTTCACCGCCCAAACGTGCTACCCGATCGTCAGGACCCATTTCTTGTGTCAGCAGTCCCGCCAGTTGAACCAGAACGCTATCGCCAGCCAGATGCCCATATGTGTCATTGACCTTTTTGAAGTGATCAATGTCCACCATCAATAACGAAAATACACTTCCCTCTTTTGTATATCGATCAATATGACGTTCCAATTCTTCCTGGAAAAAGCGTCTGTTTGAAATATTCGTCAGCTTATCTGTATTGGATAATTTCAAGAGTTCATTATTCAT
>JARIBI010000135.1 GCA_029257435.1 Sporosarcina sp.
AGACCAATTACTATGCACTTTATCAGGATTATGTGTGCAGTTGTATGATTGGAATTGCGAGAAACCTATTTGCGCTGCTTCCAGCTGACAGCATTCTTATCCAAGCTTATGATGTTAGCCAAGCCGACGCGCCGCCTGTAAAAGGCTGCATTGTTTCTGCGAGAATTTCGCGTGAAGATTTGTCAGATGTACTATTCGACGTTATGGATGCTTCCAAACTGATTGAAAGCATGGAACATCATATGAATCACTTGAAAACGAAGGGATTCCGGTTGATCGATGAGTTGGAGTGAAGTGTTTAAATTCATCACTTCATGAAAGTTCAATCAGACGTATCGAAAAAAGCGTATTCAATCTTGAAAGCCGTGTAACACGCAACACCAGCACTCATAGAATTCGTGTTTGAATTGTGTGGTACACAGCATTACTGAATTATCAGGAATTTCCCGTGAATGTAAGATTCTGGTTCCCGGGTAAACAAAAATCATCAACTGAAACGGAATACTCTTGATAGATATTGGAAAACAGCTCATCACTAATAAGCTGCCGGAGGACACCTTTGAAGTATCCTGGCAAGTTGCGGATTGTTTTTGTTTTCTGTGCCATGACCGCGATGTGAGTGGCACGGTGCGCTAATTCCTCGAATAATGGACCTTTCTCTTGATGGATTTCAAACTTCAGCATTTTTCTGGATAGGACTCGATGGATCCCGAAAAATTCTCGTGCTTTGGAAGCCTCTCCGCTGATTGACAATAAGGATTTCATCTTCCCGAATAATGTTGTAAAACACTTTTCTGCCGCAGGCTGAGACGTCTTTATAGGAGCTTTAAGATTTTTAGATTGATAGAAAGAAGGTTCGTTTTCAAAATGTGGCCTTGAATCCTCGCTCTCCTCTGTTTCTTTCTCGTTCGTTCCTCTGTCCAAATTCCCCTGGTCATCTACAGGCAAAATGACGTAAATGTTAGCGCCAAGGCCGCTCATTACAGGACGTACATAATGGATTCGTTCAATGATCTGCAGCTTTTCCAGTTTGCGAAGTGTACGGCGTACAGTGGAATTCGACAGGTTTAATTTCTTTTCGATGGTTCAAGTGTGCCGCTAAGTATTTCACTGAATAACAACGGATCATCTCAAGTACTGCGCGATCGGTTTTATTCACCTTGTTCCAATGAATGTCGAGATGCATTCTTGCAGCAGCGTCCATTACTTCTTTACTGCTGAATTTTGCGTAGCTTGATAAGTAGTGTGTCATTTGTAAATCCCCCTTTACTCGCTATATAGAGTCGAAAGGGCAAAAGGTAGACAGTCGGATTGAGTTTTTTTAACTCGCACAAGCAGCTGCTTTCAATCGTCTTGAAGACAACGTGATGGGGGTTGTTCTGCTTTGTCTGATGGCGGCGCTGCTTCGCCTGGAAGTTATTTGAGTGAAGCTCCTGTACCAAGTGTATAGGAGCTATTTTTATTTTAGTTGAGAATACTGGAGTCTGGCATTCGTTGTAGTTAGTGACAACAGCTTTTTTGGGGAGATAGCGATATGAAAACTACGGAGAAAAATTTTATCCGACGGCTGAAACGGCGTAAAGAAGATGCAATTGAATATGTCATTGACACGTACATGCCGGTCGTCAAGGCGGTCGTCTGCAAAGTGCTTGGTCCTAAGAATGCGGATTGCGATGAATGTATCAGCGATGTGTTCCTTTCTGTGTGGGAACGTGCGGATCAGTTTGAAGGTGACCCTGCAGAGTTCAAGAAGTGGATTTGCATGGTGGCGAAGTATAAAGCAATCGACGAGTACCGCCGTGTGATAAAACGCAAGGGGCGCGAACACGGCATGGAAGACTTATCGTTCATCGGAGATCATTACGATGTGCTGCTTGAAAAAGAGCAGCAAGAGGAATTGTTGGTTGCGATGAGCCAGCTGAATGAAATGGACCGTGATATTTTCACGATGAAGTATTTCTTGGATATGTCCAATGGGGAAATTGCCGAATCCTTGCACGTCACAAAAGCGTCTGTCGATAATCGGCTGTACCGAGGGAAAAAGAAATTGTCGGTTGTCCTGCAAAACGAATGGAAGGAAGAGTGTGTATGAATTCACTTTACGAACGGCTGAACGAGCTGAAACCAGACGAGGAAATTGAGCCGATGGATGTATCGGATCTAGAAAAGAAAGCGATGAAACAGCGAGTATTGAAGAAAATCAATCAGCAGCGCCGTGTACCGAAAATCTGGCGAAACGCAGCGGCTGCAGCAGTTATTTTGGTCGCTTCGGTTACAACAATCGGACTCGGTTTCCCGACGCTTGCCAGTCAAATTCCAATTGTCAGCAATATTTTTTCTGTTTTCAATGAAGACCAGGACGGCTTATATACCGCGTATGAAGAATTTGCAAAGGATGTCAGCCAAGCACAGACAAGTAACGGGGTGACCATCATGATTGACCGTGCGGTGTATGACGGGAAGTCGGTGACGCTTACCTACTCTGTAGAAACGGAAAAAGAACTCGGCCCAAATAGCGGCGTGCATGCGCCTCTCGATGTTGCAGGAGCGTCTGGTTCTGGTGGGACCGCTTCACCATTACAGAAGGTAGAGGACCGGAAGTATGTCGGACTCATCACATCCACACCTATACTTGACGAGCCGCTAGATACTATTCAAGTGAGCTGGTCCCCGCGCAGTATCGACAATTACGATACGATGGGAGAAATTAAAGGGGAATGGGATTTCGAGTTTGAGTTGGAAGCTGTTACAGGTAATGGGCAGGATGTGAAACAATCCGTAACGGATGATGGAATAGAAGTTTCTCTTGATGCAATCCGTTATACCGATATTTCCACGGTGATTGAATACAGTCAGACTGTTAAACCATCCGTCACGGAGAAATGGGAGTGGGTGACAACGGATTTGCTGATTCAGGATAATCTCGGCAACGAATACCTGTCCAACGGTAATGGCGGTTTTAGTGAGCACGGACAGGATTATAAGTGGAGCACGACCATCAAAAAAGTCGATCAGCAAGCATCTGCATTGATCATCACCCCGGAAGTCATATTGAGCAAAGGCAGTGGCAATGGGTATGAAAAGATGAAACTCGATCCGATCGAGGTCAAGTTGAAGAGGTAAGGGAATAGGAGGCATATAATTAGCGATAATGGGCAACAATTGGGCAACAACGAAATGATAATGCATAAAAAGCAGTGAGAAGAATTTAATAAGAAACCTTGATATGTCAACGTTTAAAATACAATACAACATTATAATAATGGCACTTGAATGGGCGGCATGATGGAATCACCCTTTAATCCCTTTTGTTTGAAAAGATGGAGTGAGTATTATCTATAGCAATGAAAAGGTCTCTCATCAATTCTTAGGAATTGGTGGGAGGCTTTTTTTGTAGTGCCTGTCACTCATTTACTCGTGGAAGTGCAACTATTCATGTTTGTTTTGTCAACGTGATTGTTCGAGTGGCCTGGCACTTTATTTAGCATCTTATTTAAAATGAGCAATTGTAATTACGGAAATTGTGGCTGCCGTTACGTTAGTAATCTCCTATTTCCTTAATCAGACTCGGGAAGTTGAAACTTCCACGGTGGAATAAGCGTATGAAAGTGAAGGCACTTCTGTAAGTTCAAAAACAGTGATTCTATATATAAGTGAAGACGGCGATAAAAGGCCAAAAAGGGTACGATTAGAGATAAGTCCAAAAGATGAGGTCACTCCACATAAATGGGAAGTGAACTAATCGGCAAGTAGGGATGCTTTAGTAGAGGAGGTACAGTATGGGACCGATTCAAATCATTATTCTGTTCGCAATTTTTATTATCGTGAAGAATCATATTTGGAAAAAAGGGGAAGAGAAATCGACTGCGTTAGGGACGACAATTGAAGTTATTGTCATTGTAGTTATTGTCTTAGCGCTGGATTACTTTTTTCCGATATTAAGATAACCATTATGGAATCTTATTAGCGATTATAATACATTTGTTAGATGAATTAATAATTGGGCTAATTATAGATTAGAGGGTGGAGTTTCGTCTTTACGACAAGGTCTAAGATTAAAGTAGGAGGAAAATAATATGAGTATTTTGCCTAATAGACTAGATGAAGTTCTTGGAGAAGAAATGTATAAACGTGAAGAAAGAAATCTAGTGAAGGATGCATTAATAAGGCTAGATGTAGATGCATCAGATACTTTCCAAGAGTTTTATAACCAGTATGCAGGCCCCTTTTGGGAAGAATTTGTGCCATTTGAATTACTGGATATGGTAGATGAGGAAAACAATATTGAATCATCCACACTCATTTCTAGAAAAGAACACGGTTTTCCGAAGCAGTATTTGGTTTTAAGTGAAATGTCAGCAAATGCTATATTAGTGCTTGATACTATAACAGATAAAGTTTACATAGTTAACTTTGAGGGTGGAGATGAACTGCTTTTAAAAGGAGAGTTAAAGGCAAGTTGGTCTTCGTTTAGTGAGTTTTTGAAGGTGTATTTCAATTGTTAATTTGACACTTACCTATTTACTCCTTAATTGTTTCAGTTCAATTTGAAGGGGTGATTTATCAAGCTGGAATTGAGTGGGTTGAAGAACTGACGTTAACAAATAACGAACAGGTTGGAGAAATAATTACAAGATATGAACCCCATACAAACTTTGAAGATAATATGGCGACTCAATTACCTGTTGGTGCCAAAATCTTTTCGGCTAAAGAGTCAGGAGAAGTTGGCGGACCTATTTTACTGGTAGAAACAGACGGAAAGCTTATCAAATACACTGGTATTGTGGAAGGCTAACGTGTATTTTATTTGCTGGCGTAAGATACTACTCGTACGTAATCGTAGTGTCTTACTGTGATGATGTAAGCTCATTGGAATTCTGTTATCGGGCCGTTTTACAGAGCAGACTAAGAAAAGGAGATATCTTGCAATGCGATTTTACGATAAACCACTTAAAGCGTTTCTGTTTAATGATTTAAGTGCTGTTGAAGAACATGACCATGAACTCATTTACTTTTTCGAAAAAGGATACGTGACAGTTCTTGGTGAATTTAAACATGAGAAGTATGTTGGAGGTATAGCCTGTCTTATTTTCAATCAAGAGGATGTTATATCTGTATCAAAAGGAATGTTACGGTTTTTAGAATATAATTAATCGTGAGTTCAGTTTTATTTCTTCCTCACTTTGGAGCAGTTATTGAAGATCCAGTGTGCCTGAATCAGGCCAAATAGTTAAGGGGGAAAGAAATGTCACAATCTGTAATTTTTGATATGGATGGAACACTGTTTCAAACAGATACAATATTAGATATATCACTGGATGATACTTTTGAACATTTACGCTTAATGGATAAATGGAATGCAGCGACGCCAATTCAGCAGTATCGTGAAGTCATGGGAGTTCCTTTGCCACAAGTTTGGGAAACTCTGTTACCTGATCACTCTCCAAAAGA
>JARIBI010000226.1 GCA_029257435.1 Sporosarcina sp.
ATCAACAATTGAAACAGGTATATTTGAACGTAAAATTAGAATTCCGATTTCTGACATATAGACTAATTGTGTTAACGAAAGTGCTGCTACAACGAATCGTGTAATTTCTGCGTCAATCGATCCTCCGATTACGGCTGGTAAGAACATGTCTGCAAATCCAACTAACATCGTTGGTGCCGCTTCAGCTGCTTGCGGTAATTGCATGAGTTCCAATATAGGAACAAGAGGATATGAAATGATACTGAAAACTGGTGTGAATTCTGCAACAATTAGTGCAAGTGCACCGAGACTCATCACAAGCGGAATCAATCCCAGCCAAATATCCAATACTGTCTGGATACCATCTTTCGCTAATCCCATTGGACTTTTTGCAGTACTTGCCTTATCCAATGCCTGTCTCCACCCCCATTGGATATTCGAAACACCTTCAGGCTGGGACTCATCGATTCTTTGTCCAACCGGTTCATAATACGTATCTGCTTTTCTTGAAAGCGGGGGAATCCTAGGCATAATGATAGCTGCGACCACACTTGCTATGGAAACGGTAATATAAAATGGAATGAACAAATGATCGATTTTCGCGACCTTTGCGACAACTAGAGAAAACGCAACTGAAGCAATAGAAAACGTAGTAGCAATTACTGCTGCTTCACGCTTTGTGTAATAGCCTTCATCATATTGCTTCATTGTAACTAACACTCCGACAGTCCCCGCTCCCATCCATGATGCCATGGTATCTATTGAGGAGCGACCAGGAAGCGTAAATAACGGCCGCATAATTTTCTTCAGCAAAGCCCCGACAAACTCCATGAGACCAAATTCAACCAAGAGCGGCAGTAAAATCCCTGCAAACAAGAACCATGTCAATAAAACTGGAGCTAAGTCATATAACACGACCCCACCCGTGTTACGAGAAGCAATGAACTCTGGTCCTATCTCAAAGAAAGCCATAACTCCAACTGTCAGACCGAATATCCGAGTTGTAATACCGAACCAGCCAACTAAGAATACGTTTCTTAAAAATGGTCGATTGACAATCACAGACGGCTTAAATGCAACGGTTAAAAGTGTGAATGCAACTGTGAAGGCCAGCAGTATTAATATAAAGTGTGGAATATAATCCCCAGCCCCGTCCAGAAGCAACGAAGCGAGGACCCCAACCCCGATTGTCACTTCTCCATTCACCTTGATAGGTACTAAAAATAGTAATACACCAATAAGTGATGGAATCAGAAACTTCCAAACAGCACTTTTTGAACGTGTATTTTCCCCTTTGAACGCAACAGACATAGCATTTCCCCCTTTTAGTTTGAAACTGATTGAATGGCAGTCTTCAACACATCAATCCCTTTATCAATTTGATCCTTGGTAATTGTAAGAGGCGGAATCATTCGAATTACTTCCCCCGAGTTCCCGCAAAGATAGAACAACACACCATCAGCCAAACACTTGTCGAGAACTTCCATAACTACTTCCCCTGAAGCCTCACCCGTTTTCGGATCACCTAATTCGATGCCAATCATCAGTCCGACACCCCGTACATCCCGAACGACAGATAACTCTTCCTTCATCTCGAGTAGTTTTGCCATTGCATATGCGCCCATTTCTTGTGCATTTTCTAGCAATTTTTCTTCTTTCATTATTTCCAGTGACGCGAGTGCTGCTGAACATGCAATCGGATTTCCTCCAAACGTGGTACCATGTGCTCCCAGCGGCCATTGATCCATTAATTCTTTTGAAGCAATCGTTGCACTTAGCGGCAACCCTGCTGCAATTCCTTTTGCTACAGCCATAATATCGGGTGTTACACCGAAAGTTTGTGCCGCAAACCAATTCCCCGTGCGACCGAATCCAGTTTGAACTTCATCAAAGATCAGCAGAATCCCATGACGATCACAGATTTCTCGAATTTTCTTTAGCCAGGAAGCTGGAGGGATAATATAGCCGCCTTCACCGAGAATCGGCTCGATGATCATGCAAGCCACTTCTTCCGGATCGACTTGATGACTAAAGAGTTCCTTCACATCTCGTTCCAGCTTTTCAGCATAGAATACATCCGGGTCCTCGCCCTCAGGTAGATATTCCGGGAGGGCATAGGGCAGCTGGTAAGCCAGCCATGATGGTTGAAGATGCTTTCGATATTTACTTTTTGAAGTCGTTACACTGAGCGCTCCAATCGAACGGCCATGGAAACAGCCTGTAAAGGAAACTACATAAGGGCGTTTCGTCACATATTTCGCAAGCTTAAGTGCTCCTTCGATTGCTTCTGTTCCACTGTTTGCAAAAAAGAAGTTATCCAGTTTAGGCGGTAATACTTGCTGAAGTTCTGCAGCCAGTTTCAATATAGACTCATAAATAATGACCCCTGACGGTCCGTGAATAAGATGATCTGCACTGTCTTTAATGGCCTGCACTACCAATGGATGTCTGTGCCCAACATTTTCAACTGCAATTCCTGAAGTGAAATCTAAGTATTCTCTTCCGTCAATCCCATAGTAATAACATCCTTCTGCTTTTACCACCGGCAAATTCGGATGATCCTTCGCCATGCTCGGTGCTAAAAAGTTTCCAATCGAATCTACCATATGAGTCCAGTTTTGCTCTGTATCTGTGTGCTTTTGCATAGGATAACCTCCAAGTATTCCTGTTCAATAGTATTAGTGAATAAATATATACCATTATGTATATTTATGCAACACTATATTTATTGATCAGATTCCGTTTGTGTATATTTCTTTAACTTACGAACGACTGATGGTTGGCTGATTCCTAAAATCTTGGCCATTTCAGTCGTTGTTCTATAGCGCTTTTTCGCTCTCCAGATGACTTGCATCTCCACTTGTTCTAGAATATCCGGCAACGTTTCCCCTTCAAAATTGAACTCAGAAAACTCGTCATCTGATATTCGGTATTCAAGAGGCAAATCATGGACGCCAATTACTTCTCCTTCACTATGAACAACCATACGCTCGACAACGTGACGCAGTTCTTGAATGTTCCCTTTCCATTCCAGCTGCAACAACTGGGCAAACACTTCGTCTGTAATCATTTTCTTCGTTTTATATTTCACTGTAAACGTTTGGAGGAAATACGAAATGAGAGCGCTTACATCCTCAATCCTTTCTCTTAACGGATTGAGCTGAATCGGTACGATGTTGAGTAAGTAATACAATTCGCTCAGAAACGTTCGTTGCGTCACCGCTTCTTGTAAATTGGATTCAGTCGAAGAGATGAGACGTGCATTCAGAGATCGATATACATCACTTCCAAATGGCTGAAAGCGTTCTTCTTTCAAAATCTTCACCAGCTTTGTTTGCAAATGAAGAGCCAGTCTATCAATATTTTTCAGAAACAATGTCCCGCCTTCTGCAATTCCTAAAAGTCCAAGGACTACTGGCTGCTCCACTGCCTGCTCTCCAACCAGCTCTTTTAACAACAAAGATTCCGGTACGGTTGCACAATCCAATTCGATGAACGGCCCATTACTTCTAGTACTTTCCTTATGAATTTCTTTTGCAAGCGTTGTCTTCCCCGTCCCCTGCTCTCCAGATACGACAACAGAGACGTCAAGTCCGGCAACACGATGTGCAGTTGTGAAAGCCTCTTGTGTACGTTTACTTCTCATAACAAAATCTTTCTTCGTAAACATCTGTCTGCGTAAATACTGAACTTCTTCTTGCGCTTTAGAAATGGCATAGTCAATTTCTTTCATATAGTCTTGGATGACCAGCAATTCAGATACATCATAAGAGTAGCTAATAACATAGTCTACATCTCCGTTAAAATTAAAAAACGGCATCCCTGTTATCAAAATCTTTGAACCTGATTTCGTGTCTTGGATTCGAACGACTTTCTTTTTTTCTTTCAGTACAAGCGGCGTTATAGCGGGAGAAAAAACCCCTTCTTTTTCAAGTTCATAAACAGATTTGCCAATTAAGTCTTCTGCCTCTATTCCATATCGTTGCCCGCTGATCCGGGTCGCTTTCATAATAATACCTTCGTGGTTAGTTACAATCACATCTTCATCATGTGTCTCTAATACTTCTTGTACAGAATTCGGTGTTAAATGAAATTGAGCCATCTGTTCTCCTCTCTTCTTCGATGGAATTTTCAGATATTATCAATATATGAATCAACTATACATTATTGAATAACCATTATGCAATAGTGTTTTTGAATTTTCGATATACTTATTTTTCAAAAGCGTGAATCTAGTTTCTTTCACTCTCTAACTAACGAGCACATTTACAAAATAAAAAAAGAGAACCGATTGTATGTTCAATCGGTTCTCTTAGTGGTTTACTTGATCACAGGCTTTTCAATACTTCTCCAAAGATACAACGCTGCATAACTCAAATACGGAGACCATTCTGGAAAACGATCCCGTATTTCCTCTATAGTCGGTTTGCGATCTATCTTCCAAAGCACTTTTAAAGCGTTTTGAAGGCCGATATCTGCTGTTGGAAACAGATTCGGTCTGCCGAGACCAAACATTAGGAAACCTTGAGCAGTCCAAGGACCAACACCGCGATAAGCCACGAGTTCTGCAGTTACTTCCTCATCGCTTTTCAATCGCATTGATTCCAAGTCTAACGCTCCTGATGCGATGGCTTGAGAAAGACCGATGGTATACTCTGCTTTCCTCGTACTGAACTGCATTTCGCGAAGTTCTTCAACAGTGACCGCTGCAATCTGTTCAGGTTCCGGATATCTCCATACTCCTTCTTGCTGAAAGCCATATGCCTCTACAAAACGCATTAGCAGTGTATTTGCAAACTTCATATTTAACTGCTGATGGATGATGCTTTTCATTAACTCCCCATAAAGTGAAAAACTTCTGACGAGAGGTGTACCGAGATGTTCTTTGAAAATTGGGGCAAGATCTGTCTGGGCAAAATGAGCAGCAATCCCATCTAGCGGTTCTTCAAAGTGAAAAATCCATTTGAGATATGCAAGCTGTTTTTCGTCTCGTAAACCTTCAATGACGAATCTTGGATCTAGTAATGTTCCTGTGGCGCGAACCGTGACAAGATTGCCTTCTTCCATTGGGACACGGACCAATCGATGTGAAAGATCTACGGCATTTACCGGCGTTCCTGCAAGTCGTTCAAGTGCACGGTCAAAATCATAAGGGAATGGCAGATTCAATTCTACATTCAAAAGAAAGCCTCCTCGATCCACAAGTACAGCATTCGATAAATTATCTTGCCGTGTTTAGTAGAATATTGAAAATCACTATACTGGACAATTAGATAACTCAAATCATTTCGGGATTATGTACAGGGGTTTCCACATGGACTGTAAAATCCAATTCCAGTAAAAATCGACGATGACGTTACCTTTTATTCTAACATATCTGTGATCGAGAAATCTCCAGCTTAACTGAAGATTTACTTACGATACTAGGAATTCTTTCTTCGTGCTGCCTGATGTTTCTTTTGTTTCTTTTGTTTCAATGACCTGTCACCAGTAGAGGATCTGGAATACCTCCTCCACTTCACAACAAGCCCTTTAGTTGAAATAAACAGGATCCATCATCTAACTAACACTCTTCTCAGTTAGACGCCTTCTCTTTGACATCTTAAACGATCTGTTCAAACTCCATCTTCTAATGTGCCTCAACGCATAAAAAAACAGACCCTAGGCATCCGGCCTAATAGGTCTGTCTTGGAGAAGTATCGTTGTTCCGACGATACTTCCGAGGGTTTGGCACCCAATGATTCCTACTGGGCTCGAACCAGCGACCTCTACCCTGTCAAGGTGT